>NZ_JBICXE010000017.1:0-172489 GCF_043200155.1 Streptomyces sp. NPDC048473 | reverse complement strand
GGCGACCCGGCCCTGGCGACATGAGCTCACGGCCGCATTCCACCGCCTGGCCGCACTGCCCCGCCCCGCCAGCTGACTCGCCGTCCCCGCCCACCCCGGCTCAAGGACCTCGGAGAACCCGACCACGCGTCGGGCCCTCACCATGCCCACCGGCCGACGCGGCCTCAAACAACCCCTCTCAGCCACCCAGCAGCCCCAACTGAAACGCCGAGGCTAATGCCGTCGGAGGAGGCCGCCGTTCATGGCGACAACGACCGCGCGTGTGCGGTCACTGACGTCGAGCTTGGCGAATATCCGCAGGAGGTGGGTCTTCACCGTGGCCTCCCCGATGAACAGGCGTCGGCCGATCTCCGCATTGGACAGTCCGTCGGCCACCGCGTCGAGTACCTCCGACTCGCGCGGGGTGAGTGTTACGGGCGCGGGCTGCCGCATTCTGGCCACCAGCCGTTGCGCGACACGCGGGGCGAGGACCGTCTCGCCCCGGGAGGCCGAGTGGATTGCTTCGACGAGTTGGTCGCGGGTGGCGTCCTTGAGGAGATATCCGGTGGCTCCCGCCTCCACGCCGCGCTCGATGTCCGCATCGGTTTCGTACGTGGTCAGGATCAGCACCCGGGTCCGCCCGGGGCCCGAGACGATCTCGGCGGTGGCACCCACCCCGTCGAGAACCGGCATCCGCAGATCGACGAGTGCCACATCCGGCTGGAGCTGTTCGACGAGCCGCACGGCCTCACGGCCGTCGCCGGCCTCGCCGACGATGTCGATGGTTGGTTCGGAGGCCAGCAGCGCGACGAGCCCGGCGCGCATCACCGTATGGTCGTCGGCCAGAATGATGCGCAGGGGGCTCTGTGGCGGTGTTGGAGCTGTCATGTCATGCCTGACCGTTCATGGGGATGGTCACGAGGATCCGGGTGCCGTCGCCGACCGAGCTGGTGACGGTGAGCTCGCCGCCGAATTCGGCGAGGCGTCTGCGCATGCCGTTCAGACCGAAACCGTGGGACTCCTCCACCACGAATCCGCATCCGTCGTCGGTGATCTCCAGCTCGATGCCGTGGAGGTGCCGTGCCAGAACGACGCCCACTGCGGAGGCCGACGCATGCTTGCGGATGTTGGCCAGGGACTCCTGGGTGCACCGCAGCAGTGCGATTCGGGTCGGCTGGTCGCACTCGGCGTCCGTCAGTTCTGCCAGTTCCGCCGTGACGGTGAGCCCGGTGTCCTCGGTGAACCGGTCCAGGGTCCGGCGCAGGGTCGTGGCGACCGATCCGGCAGCCACGCCGCTGCGGGGCGCGGCACCGACCAGGACCCGGGCCTCGGCGAGGTTCTCCCGGGCGGTCTGCTCGATGGACTGGAGCTGCTGGGCACTTCGGTCGGGGTCGGCGCAGAGCCCGGAGCGGGCCGCCTCGGCGAGCACGATGATGGAGGCGAACCCCTGGGCGAGCGTGTCGTGGATCTCCCGTGCGAGTCGTTCGCGTTCCTCCGCCGCGCCCTGGCGCTGGTACACCTCGGACAGTTCCAGTTGGGTGGTCTTCAACTCCTCTCGCAGTTGGGCGCGTTCGTCCCGCAGGGCCAGCGCCTTGGGTGTCAGCACCGCGATCAGTACGCCCACCGCGTACACCCCGAGGGACGAGATGGTGTTGGTGGTGAGGACGTCGGCTCCCCAGCCTTCCCTCAGGGTTCCGCCGACAGTGATCGCCAGGGCGCCGAAACCGCTGTAGATGATCGCGGACCGAGGGCTGTTCACGAAGATGACGAACTGCGCCAGCGTCACGGTGTACAGCACTCCGAAGCCGTCCCCGAGGTAGGAGAGAGCGCCCAGTGCGAGGATCAGCACGCACAGATAGCCGTACGGGCTCAGTACCGGGTTGTCGGGGAAGCCGCGCACGAGCCCGCAGCAGAGTGCGAGTACGGCCAGCAGCGCCAGCAACCCGTACTTGGTAGCGGTAGGAGTGTCGCCCACGAGTGTGAGCAGGCCGATGAGGGCGATGAGCGCCCAGGACAGACCCTCCCACCAGTGGAGCGCCCATATCCAGAACGGGTCGCCGCGCTGCGGTCGTTGAAGCATGTCCGTCAGATTACGTTCTGGAGCGTGCGGGTGGTGGGGGCGGCGTTCGCTGCCCGCCGCGAGGGTCGCAGGGGCCACCAGGCGCGTTCCCCGAGGAGCAGCAGGATCGACGGCAGGATCATCATCCGGATGACCACGGCGTCCAGCAGCACCGCGACAGCCAGGCAGAAGCCCATCTGCTTCATCTCGGTGAGGTGCAGGAAGACGAACGCGGCAAACACTGTGACCATCACCATCGCCGCGCTGGTCACCACCTTCGCCGACCGGCCGATGCCGTCCAGCACTGCGGCGCGGGCCGTCATTCCGTGATCCATGGCCTCCTTGATCCGGCTGACCACGAACACCTGGTAGTCCATCGACAGACCGAAGAGGATCACGAAGAGGAAGAGCGGCACGCGCGATGCGATCGCGCCGAGCGAGTCGAAGCCCAGCAGGCCCTCCGCCCAGGTTCCTTGGAAGACCGCGACCAGTGCCCCGAGCGCGGCAGCCGCGGACAGCAGATTGAGTACGACGCCGATCAGGCCGATCATCACCGAGCGGAAGGCCGCCACGGTCATCACGAAGGTCAGCAGCAGCAGGAAGCCGATGACGAGCGGCAGTTTGCTGTTCTCGTGCGTCACGTAGTCCTGCCCGCGGGCCACATCACCGCTCACCGCTGTCTCCACACCGGGCAATTCCCCTATGGTGGCAGGCAGGTATCTCTTGCGGAGGTGGTCCAGTGACGCGATCGCCCGGTCGGAGGGCGCGGGGTACGGCACAGCCAGCTCAAGCACACTGATCCGGCCGTCGGCCGAGGTGTGTACCGTCGGTTCGGTGTTCCGGGCGAACAGCGGATCCGTCTGGGCCCGCCTGCCCAGTTCCACCAGAGCCTGCTTCACCTGTCCGGCCCGGTCCGGGGCGGATCGGGCGACGACCTCGTGCTTGACGAGGAGTTCGGGGAACTTCGCGGTCAGCCGGTCGTACACCTGCATGGCCGGGATGGAGCGCGAGAACGTGTCCTTGCCCGGGTCGATGAGCTTCAAGCCGAGGGCCGGCGCTGCCACAGCGAGCATGACCAGTACGGATACGCACAGGGTGATCGCGGGACAGCGCTGTGCGGGCCGCATCAGGGCGCCGAACACCCGCCCGTTCTCGGGCTTCGCCGGCTTCGTGACCACCGGTTTGCCCCGGCGCGCCAGCCGGGCGGCCTTCTTGGCGGCTCGGCGTTCCGTACGATGACCGATCTTCACCAGCAACGCGGGAAGCACGGTGAGAGAACTGACCATGGCGACCGCCACGACCAGGATGGTGCCCGTCGCCAGGGACGAGAAGATGACGTCGGTGGCGAGATAGAGGGTGGCGGTGGAGACGATCACCGCAAGACCGGAAACCACGATGGCGCGGCCCGCCGTTGCCGCCGCGAGCTCCACCAGTGCCTCGGAACCGAGCCGGCCGTCGGCGCGAGCCCGTTCCTCGCGCTCGCGCTTGAGGTAGAAGAGCGTGTAGTCGACGCCCACCGCCAGACCGATGAGCAGGATCATGTTGGTCCCGACCCCGGGGTCCGGGAGGAAGTGGGAGGCCAGCATGGCCAGGCCAAGGGTGGCGGCGATCGAGGAGAGCGCAAGCAGCAGCGGCACACCGGCCATGACCACCGAGCCGAAGACGAGCAGCAGGATGACGAGCGTGACCGGCAGGGTGATGCGTTCCGACAGGGCGAGGTCTTCACCACGCTGGTCGTTGACGCCGTTGCTGATGGCGGGCGATCCGGTCTCCTCCACGACGAGGCCGGGGTGGCCGGCGGCCACCTTCGCCGTCTGGCCGAGGAGCGGAACGACATTCTTCCTGCCGTCCAGCTCAGGGCCCTTCAGGACCACCGTGACGCGCAGAGTCGTGCCGTCCTTGGAACGGACCGGGGCCGCCACGCTGTCCACCTCGGGCAATTCGGCCATCCGGCCTGTGAGGTCACGGACCGCGGAAGCGGCCGCCGCCGTGTCCAGTGGGCCTGACCGGGAGGAGATCATCACGTGTTCGGTGGGACGGCGCTGCAGCCCGCCTTCGGTCGCCATCGATTCGGCGTGCCCCGCCTCCCCCACCCAGAAGTCCTCGGTGGTGGCCGCGTTGCTGCCGGCGGCGATGCCGGCGCCGAGGCACAGAATGACGAAGACGAACCAACCGGTGATCGCGCGCCACGGATGCCGGGCGCTCCAACGAGCCATACGTACTGGGCGATTGAGGTTTCTCATGCCTCACATGCTGGTCCGCGGGACCAATCCCCCGGCAGCCTCTACCGGTTGAACCGGACGTCCACCAGTCGGTGGACACAGGGAGCTCGTCAGACGTCCCTGCGTACGCACGGCAGCAGGCCGGTGGGCTCGTCGAGGACCTTTTCTATCCCTCCGGTGGACGCCAGCGTGTCGTTGCGCCGACTGTGCCCGCCGCTGAGAGCCACGACGCGGGCGTCGCCGCCCGCCTCGTGGACGTTGAGGTGGCCGACGATGTGGTCGACATGGGTGTTCTCGGTGCCAACGATCCCGATACGCATCAGGAGAGGCCACCTTCACGGTGGCAGGCTGGTTGAGCGCTCTCTCCCGGCCACTGGGCGGGCGCCCCTGGTGCTGTCGCTACGGCTGACGACGGCACGGCGGCTGCCGACGGGGGCACCGAACCAGAGCACCCATGCTGCGCCGGCAGAGCGCGGCCACCGGCTCGACGGTCCCGACCGCACAGCCGCGCCGGACGTCAGTCGAGGGCAGTTGCCAGGATGTCAGCGGCCTTGGCGATCAAAGGGTCGTCCGCCTCGGCATCGACGTCGTGCTTGGTAGACAGGACAGCCATCACGATCGGCCCCTGACCGGAGGGCCAGGCGATGCCCACGTCGTTCGCGGTCCCGTAGCTGCCGGTGCCGGTCTTGTCGCCGACCGTCCAGCCCCCAGGAAGGCCGGCGCGCAGGCGTGTGCCGCCAGTCTTGTTGGCCAGCAGCCACCCGGTCAGTCGCCGCCGGTCCCCCGCCTCCAGGGAGCGCCCGAGGGCGAGCCGCGCGTAGGTCCTGCCAATGGCGCGGGGGCTGGTGGTGTCGGTCGCACGCCCTGGTTCCGCCGAGTTCAACTCCGGCTCCCAGCGGTCGAGCCGGGTGACCGAGTCTCCGATGGACCGGCAGAAACGGGTGACGGACGTCGGTCCGCCGAGCTCATCCAGCAGGAGGTTCGCCGCGGTGTTGTCGCTGTGCGAGATGGCCGCGCCGCAAAGACCCTCAACTGTCATCCCATGCGCGAGGTTCTCGGGCAGACCGGTCACGGGCGCGCCTCCCGACCTCTTGGTGTCCTGCTCCGTGTAGTGAATGACCTTCGAAAGGAACGTCCCGTCACGGTCGAGGTCTCTCAGGACGGCCCCGACGGCCAACGTCTTGAACGTCGAACACATGGGGAAGCGCTCATCCCCCCGGTGGAGGACGCTCCTGCCCGTCACTGTGTTCCACCCGAACACCCCCAGCCGAGCGGCATGCTCCCGTTCCAGGTCTTGTAACCTCCGCACCGCCTCGTTCCCCGGGCTGTGGGCGTACGCGGCCGATGTCATGGGAACAGCGCTCAGCGCCGCCCCCAGGCCACCGGCGAGCACTACACGGCGTGACGCACCCCTGCTTGACTTCAAGATCTCCTGCCTCCCTGCCCGTGTGGTCGTACTGCCTGCACACGACGCTTCCGGCAGCCCAGCGGTTGCACCCGGCAGCAAGTTGGCCCCGTCCAGGCCCTGTTCCTGTACGGCTGCGACCACCCGACACATCACTATCCGTAGCGGATCAGAGGTATGCCTGCCCGGTTCCTCTGTGGGTGTCGTTCCGACGTCACGATGTCACCTGCGGGACGGGCGACTCCTGGGAGACGACGGACCCCTGTCTGTGTGGCCCACCGCGCCCGGCTCCGGCGACCCCGCGGAGGCCGGGGCCCCGTCAGGCCCGGTCCGCACTCAGCCAGCCGAGCAGATCGTCCGTCAGCAGGTCGCCGTCCGCTTCGATGTCCTCGTCGATCGCGCCTAGATCCAGGTGGTACACACGGGTGCGGTCGCGGCCGTGGCGGCGCATGAACAGTCCGCCGCCCCCGCTGTCGTCGCCGACCAGCACCCACTCGGGCGCGTACCGGGGCACCTCGAAGGTCTCGTTGCGTTCCTCGATGCAGTGCGGCCCGTAAACCAGAACGCCGTTGTCGAGCAGCACGCCCGGCGTCGACCGCCACAGACGGGCGACCGCGGGATTGGGGCCGTCCCCGAGCCCGCGCAACAGCGACACCTGAACGGCCAGAAACCCGGCGAAGGACTCCGCCACCGGATACTCACCGCCGTCCAGACCGTCACGACGTACGACCGGATGCTCCCCGTCCCCGGCTTCCCCTGTCCGATCGAGGGCGAAGTAGTAGCTGTCACCGCAGTCGGATTCGATACCGAAGCACAGCCTGGTGCCACTCAGCCGCCACCGGGCGGTGACGGCGTCGTATGCGTTGTCGGCGAACCCGGCCGGCGCGACCGTCGCGATGTCCACGTCCCCAACCCGGCCTTGGCCGTATCCGGCCAGCCACCACCGGTACGACGGCGGCAGCGGGCCGACGCGCGCTTCGGCATCGCGGATCATCGCCTCCGACACAGCGACGGCCGGCCTGCGGCCGAACTCCGGTGGTCCTTCGACCAGGTCTCGTAGTTGTGTCAGGTCAGGTCTCACAGCTCAGAGTCTGCCAAAGTATGCCGCCGGGCGACGCCCGGCACGGCGGATCGAGCGTTGAGGCGTGGGGCCCCTGGGAGTGCGCAGGCCGGAGGGACTGCGATGACGTGCTCGATGAGGCGGGGCACCGACCTGTACGGTCCACGGCATGGTTGAGGAACTCGACGCCGGTCAGGTTCCGCGTGGCGGGAAGCCGGACCGGGGACGGGCATGGGCCTTCATCCATGATTTTGCCGCAGCGTGGGTCGGACCCACTTGCCGATGTCAACGGCACAGGGGCCGAGGCGCTGGAGCGTGCCGAGGAGTGTCTTTTCCACGGCCGCACCGCAGGATGCAGTGTTCGTTACCTCGGCCCACGCCCCGGCGTTCTCCCTGTCCATGGCCTGTGCGTGACGCGCCCACTGTGCTCCTCGCACCATCGACCGATCGGCAGGGAACTCCCGTGCAACAGACGTCAAAATCAGGCCACTTGCTGACTGCAGCCGCAGCTGTCGCCGCAACGGTGCTGTTCGCCGGAGTGGCCGCTGCGACCCCGGCGTCCGTGGCCACGACGCACACCGCCACGACCACCGCGAGTGGTGCCGGTCCGCACTCGCCGCTGTTCTCCATCACCGGCCTCTCCGCCCGGCGCCTCGCCACCGGCGACCTGGTCGCCGCAGCCAAGTGGGGTACCGGCAGCCCCATCGACGACCCCGCCAGGGAGCAGCAGGTACTGGACGCCGTGGCCGATCAGGCGCGGCAGTTGGACGCGGATCCTGAGGTGACCCGGCGGATCTTCCGGGACCAGATCGAGGCGAACAAGGTGGTGCAGCGTGGGCTGCACCGGCGGTGGCAGGACGATCCGTCCAAGGCACCCACGGTGCGCCCCGACCTGAGTGAGGTGCGCAAGGAGGTCAACCGCATCAACGAGGCACTCGTTCGAGCCATCGCTGCCTCGGCAGTGCACCGCTCAGCGCCGCTGTGCGGCGTCGCGCTGGCCGCCGCTGCGGTACGCGTGCGCCACGAAAGGCACCTCGATGGACTCCACACGGCGGCGCTGGGCGGCTCCCTGAAGTCCGTCTGTGGTAGCCGCATCTGACGTGGCGGTGCCGGCGGCGCCCCGGCCGCCATCACCCCGAAGGCGCAATGAGATGCTGCCTCGGATCCTGCCGCGTCGAAGACGGTCACCGCTGCCTGCCGGACCGGCGAGCCAGTCACCTCCAGGAGTCCCGCCACAACCTCGCCCGGAACATCTGCCACGGCAAGAAGGGCACCATCCACCAGGCGTACCGGGACGGGATGGAGGATCAGTTGGGCTCGCTGGGTCTCGTCTTGAACGCCGTGGTGCTCTGGACGACCAGGTACATCGACGCCGCTGTCGCCCAGCTCCGCGCGGAGGGGCATGAGATCCGCGACGAGGACGTGGCCCGGCTGTCCCCGCTCAAGCACAAGAATCTGAACGTTCTGGGCCGCTACAGCTTCACCGCCTCCCAGCCGGGCGACGGGCTGCGGCCGCTGCGCGACCCGGACGCCGTCGGCCTGGACGAGGAGTAGGGAAGCGAGGCGCCCAACATCTCCTCCGGCCGTCGGCTCGTGGCGTTGCTGTCGCCAGCCTAACTCGGAGGGTGCTGAGCCCACTTCGGTGTCCAGATATCCCCTTCGGGGCGTCCGGGGTATGCGGAGCTGAGGTGGGTGCGGAGCGCGGTGAGGGCAGGGTGCGGGTTGTCGGTGCGCCAGAGCAGTGAGTGCGGGTAGACCGGGATCGGGCTGTGTAGGGGGATGCGCCTCAGGTCATGGCCGGCGGGCCAGACGAGAGGGGTCTGCTCGCTGACGAAGGTCGCCAGCGTCGAGGAGCTCGCGATCGTGTCGAGGAGGGGCTCAATGCCGAAGTCGGGGCCGATCGAGTCGATGGTGAGCCCGAACGCGGTGGCGAGTTCGTCGTAGTAGGCGGCCCACTCGGTTCCGGGGACGTTGCCGGGCATCCAGATCCGACGCCCGGCGAGCTGGGCGGGAGTGACCTTGCGAGCGGCAGCGAACTCGTGGGCTGGTCCGGTGAACAGATGGAGGGGCTCGTCGAAGACCGGGGTGGCCTCGATGCCGTCGGGGAGTTGGCGCCCGGGCATGGTGACGGCGCGGAAGGTCGCGTCGATCGTTCCGGACCGGATGGCGGCGATGGCCGCCGCGGAGTCCAAGAGGGTCACCACATCGAGGTCGACGTCGGGGTGCGCGCGATGGAAGTCACGCAGCAGTCCTGCCAGAGAGAGCTGTCGGCCGATCACGTCGACGCGTAGCGGGCGGGTGCCTGGCTGTACGGAAGCGGCTGCCCGCTCCTCGGCTTGAAGGAGAGCCCGGGCGTGGGGCAGGAACGCCTGGCCGTCGATCGTCAGCCGGGCCCCGCGAGCTGTGCGGCTGAACAATTGCACGCCGAGGTCCTTCTCCAGCACGGCGATGCGCTTGGAGACGGCCTGCGGGGTGATCGACAGGCTGGTGGCGGCTTCTTGGAACTGTCCCTCGTCTACGGCGGTGACGAAGGTGTACACGGCAGTGAGATCCACGCCGACCATCCTAGGCGATCAACCAATGGTTGAGTTGTAGGGGTGAAATAGTTGTTTGATTCCCTTGCGCACTGGCCGCTTTGATGTCTCTGGTCAACGTGTGGTGTTGCAGGGCGGTGCGACAGGGGAGCGATTGCCCAGGCAGGTTCGATCCTGCTGGTCACCCCGTCCACGCGATCACACCGCGACGGACCGAGCAGCCCGCCCATCTGCCGATGCCGGTGCGGTCGGTCGCTGGCAAGGTCACCATCGCGGCTCTGGTCGGGGTGGGGCTTCCTACTCGCCGCGGAGGCAACAAACCCGTGCCGGATTCTTTCGTTCACCTGCACAATCACACCGAATATTCGATGCTGGACGGTGCGCAGAAGCTGAAGCCGATGTTCGGCGAGGTGGCCCGGCAGCAGATGCCTGCGATTGCCATGAGCGATCACGGCAACATGTTCGGCGCCTATGAATTCGCTCAGGTCGCGAAGGGCTTCGAGGGCATCACGCCGATCATCGGTATCGAGGCGTACGTAGCGCCTTCCTCCCGTTTCGGCCGGAAGCAGGAGTTCTGGGGGCCGGGAGGCCGCCGCGCCGTGAGTGATGACGGTGAGGGATCGAAAGACGTCTCGGGTGGCGGCCGTTTCACCCATATGACCATGTGGGCGCGGAACGTTCAGGGCCTGCGGAACCTGTTCTGGCTCAGCACGCAGGCCAGCTATGAGGGACAGTTCCCGGTCGGTAAGCCGCGCATGGACCGCGAGCTGATCGCTGAGCGGCCGGAGGGCATCATCGCCACCACCGGTTGCCCCTCCGGCGAGATCCAGACCCGGCTGCGGCTGAACCAGTACGGCGAGGCGAAGGCCGCCGCTGCGGCTTACCAGGAGGTCTTCGGCCGCGAGAACTACTTCCTGGAACTGATGGACCACGGCCTGGACATCGAACGCAACGTTCGCGACGGCCTGTTGCGGCTGGCCAAGGAGCTGAGCATCCCTCTCCTGGCCACCAATGACGCGCACTACGTCACCGAGGACCAGGCCGACGCCCACGACAGCCTGCTGTGCATCGGTGTCGGCAAGAACAAAGATGACCCGAAGCGCTTCCGCTTCAACGGCTCCGGCTACTACCTCAAGACCGCCGCCGAGATGCGCAGGCTCTTCTCGGATCTTCCCGAAGCCTGCGACAACACCCTGCTGATCGCCGAGCGCATCGAGTCCTATGACGAGGTCTTCGACTACGTCGACGAGATGCCGCAGTTCCCGGACGTTCCCGAGGGTGAAACTCAGGAGTCGTGGCTGCGGAAGGAAGTCCTCGCGGGCCTGGCGATGCGCTACGGGAACCCGGTTCCCCAGCACGTCCTGGACCGCTTCGAGACCGAGATGACGGTCATCGGCCCCATGGGCTTCAGCTCCTACTTCCTCGTCGTGGCGGACATTTGCCGCCACGCCCGGGAGAACAAGATCCCCCTCGGCCCGGGCCGTGGCTCTGCCACCGGCTCCATCGTGGCCTACGCCACTCGCATCACCGAACTGTGCCCTCTGGAGCACGGCCTCCTGTTCGAACGATTCCTCAACCCCGAGCGCATCAACCCTCCGGATGTGGACCTCGACTTCGACGACCGCCAGCGCGACAGAATGGTCCGCTACGTCACCGAGAAGTACGGCGACGAGTACACCGCCATGGTGAACACGTTCGGCAAGATCAAGGCCAAGAACGCGACCAAGGACTCCTCGCGCATCCTGGGCTACCCCTACTCCCACGGTGAGCGGATCACCAAGGCACTCCCGCCGGACCAGAACGGCAAGTCAGCCCCGCTGGCGGCCGTCTTCGACCCCTCTCACGAGCGGTATGGCGAGGCCGGCGAGCTCCGGCAGATGTACGACAACGAGCCGGACGTGAAGCGGGTCATGGACACGGCGCGCGGGGTGGAGGGCCTGACCCGCGGTACCGGTGTACACGCCGCTGCGGTGATCCTTTCCAAGACGAAGCTGACTGACCGCATCCCGCTGCACATGCGTGCCTCGGACGGCGTGAAGATCACCGGGTTCGACTACCCGTCGTGCGAGGCGATGGGCTTGATCAAGATGGATTTCCTGGGGCTGAGGAACCTGGGCGTCATCGATCAGGCCATCGAGAACATCCGCGAAAACCGTGGCATCAACCTGGCCACCGTGGACCCCCTGGACGGCGACCCCTCCACCGTCGTGATCCCGTTGGACGACGCCAAGACGTACCAGCTGCTGGCCGAAGGCAATACGTTCGGTGTGTTCCAGCTCGACGGCGGCGGCATGCGGGTCCTGCTGAAACAGATGGAACCCACCCGGTTCGAAGACATCGCCGCCGTTAACGCCCTCTACCGCCCCGGCCCCATGGCGGCGAACGCACACACCAACTACGCGCACCGTAAGACCGGCCGCCAGGAGATCACCCCGATCCACCCCGAGCTGCGCGACGCCTTGGAGCCGATCCTCGGCAACACCTTTCATCTGCTCGTCTACCAGGAGCAGATCATGGCCATCGCCCGGGAACTGGCCGGGTACACCCTCGGCGGCGCCGACCTGCTGCGCCGTGCGATGGGTAAGAAGAAACCGGAGGTGCTGGCCGCCGAGTGGGACAAGTTCCACGACGGCATGCAGGGCAACGGATTCAGCGAGGAAGCCATCAAGGCGCTGTGGGACGTCATGCTCCCGTTCTCCGGCTACGCGTTCAACAAGTCCCACACCGCCGGCTACGGCCTCGTCTCCTGCTGGACCGCCTACCTCAAGGCCAACTACCCGGCCGAATACATGGCCGCCCTGCTCACCTCGGTGGGCGACGACAAGGACAAGGCCGCGATCTACCTCGCCGACGCCCGCAAGAACGGCGTCCGAGTCCTCCAGCCCGACGTGAACGAGTCCGTCGCAGAGTTCACCGCCGTCGGCGACGACGTGCGGTTCGGACTGCGGTCCGTACGCAACGTCGGCGACAATGTCATCGAGGCCATCGTCGGTGCCCGCCGCAGTAAGGGGAAGTTCACTTCCTTCCCCGACTTCCTGGACAAGGCCGACCTGCCCGCACTGAACAAGAAGGCCGTCGAATCCCTGATCAAAGCCGGCACCTTCGACTCCCTGGGACATGCGCGTAAGGGCCTGACCGCCATCCACGACGACGCCATCGACGCCATCATTTCCGTGAAGAAAGCGGCAAGCTTCGGACAAGACGACCTCTTCGCCGAGCTCAGCGGAGACGGCAGCGACGGACCGACCTTCGGCCTGGACTTCCCCATCGACGACGCCGAGTGGCCCCGCCGCCAACTCCTGGCAACCGAACGCGAGATGCTGGGCCTGTACGTCTCCGCCCACCCACTGGACGGCGCCGAGCACATCCTCTCCGGAGCCCGGGACTGCTCCATCGCCGAACTTCTCACCTCCGGCCGCACCACCGGAGACATCCAGCTCTCCGGGCTGATCACTAGCATCCAGCTCAAGATGACCAAACAGGGCAACGCGTGGGCCATCGTGAACCTCGCAGACCGCGACGCCAGCATCGAGGTCCTTTTCTTCCCTGCCTCCTACCAGCTCGTGCAGCACGCGCTGGCCGAGGACAACGTCATCTCCGTTAAAGGCAAGATCGAAGACCGCGACGGTACGGTGAACATCTTCGGCAGAGAGATGACGATGCTGGACGTGTCCTCGGCCGAGCACGGCGGGAAACCTCCCGTACGACTTGAACTCCCCGCACACCGTGTCACGGAGCGGTCTGTGAGCGAACTGAAGAGGATCCTCGCGGCTCACCCGGGCGACAGTCCAGTCCATCTCAGCGTCCGTGGCACACGGAAAACCACCGTCTACGCCCTGCAAGCCAGGGTGAACGCCACCACCATCGCCTCCGACGTGAAAGGCACGTTCGGAGCTGAAGCATGGGCAGGCATCGCATGATGCCAAGGACCGCCAGGTGGGATGCCATCGAGCTGCGGACATCCAAGACGACGGGCAAATCTGGCCAGATCGCCAGAAATTATGACCAGGTCCACCGAGACGGGACACCCCGGGGCGGGAGTTCGACGGGCGGAGCATCAAGGCCAGGGAGCCATTCCCAGAAACGGTCCTTTCCCGGAGCAAGATCAAGAACAGGCCGCGAAAGCGGTACGGAGCGCCGATTCACTGTCACAACCCGTTCTCACTCAAAAGTGAGTTGGGGTCCATTCTGGGAAATGTTTGTGACAGCATGCGGGGTCATGACGGACCTTCAAACCGCACTCGTGTCCGACGCCGATGATGTCGAGCGGCACCGCTGCCCCCGCTGTGACGTTCAGTCAGGGTCACCCTGCCGCTCGCGCTCCGGCGCGGTCGCCGGCACCTATCACACCGGTCGGTTCACGAAGGTTCCCCGGCTCGCGAAACTCCTGCGTGTCCCGACGCCCGCCGACCGTGGTCCGGGTCAGCCGTGGAGGCCGGGGATTCCCGTTCCGGCGGCGATCGATCCGGACACCCCGACCGCGGACATCCGGATCGGATACGCACGTTGCTCCAGTCTCACCCAGGAACTCCAGTCGCAGCTCGATGCGCTCGCCGCCAAGAGCATCCCCCGGGACAAGATCTTCGCCGAGAAGATCAGCACCCGGGTGCGGGTCCGCCCGCAGTTCGAGGCCGCCCTTGCCGCCGCACGCGAGATCAAAGCTCACGCCCCGCACTGCCGGGTGATCTTCACGGTGAACGAGATGAAAAGGCTGGGCCGGGACGCAGCCGAGCTGACCGCGCTCGCGGACCATCTCACCGCGCACGGCCTGGTACTGGAGATGCTCGCCGGGCCGCTGGCGGGAATCTACGACCCCACCGGTCCGGGCCGGCTGCTGTTCGGCTTCTTCGCGGCGATGGCGGAGACCGAGCGGGAGAACATCCGCGAGGCCACCCTCGAAGGGCTCGATGCCGCCTCCCGCAAGGGCAGGCACGGCGGCCGGCCGCCGGTCATCACCGACGACATGCTGCACACCGTGCTCCGCCGCCGGGGAAGCGGTGAGACCGTCGAGCAGGTCCAGCCGGACCTGATCATCCCCACGGGTCGGCGCAAGGGGCAGAATCCCAGCCTGTCGAGCATTTACCGGGCGCTGGCCGAGCACGAGAAGGCCCAGGCATACCCCGAGGCCATTGAGGCGGCGCACGCCGACTTCGCCATCCTCCAGGCCGCCGACGACATCCCTGGGCCCCGCCCGGCCCGCGTCGCCGAGGAGACCGCGCAAACCCCGTAAACCTGCTGGTCAATGCCCTCACGGCGGGGACATCATGGTCCTCTTCCGTGTCGTACGACGAGAGGACCACGCCTCATGGCTCTGCCCCCACTCAGTCCTGAACAGCGCCGGGCCGCGCTCAACAAGGCCGCCGCAGCGCGTAAGGAACGAGCCGCGGTGAAAGACGCCCTCAAGCAGGGAAAGCTGCCGCTGCAAGAGGTACTGGCCAGCGACTCCGAGGCCATCCGCAAGATGCCGGTCCTGTCGCTCCTCGCAGCGCTCCCCGGCATCGGCAAGGTCCGGGCCCGGAAGACCCTCACCGAACTGGAGATCTCCGAAAGTCGCCGGGTGCGCGGCCTCGGCAGCAACCAGAGGGAATGCCTCCTCGCGCACTTCGCACCGCAAGGCTGACCTGCGACTACCCCGCCACGACAGAGGACCCCGGCGATGCCGCCGAGGTCCTCTCACTGTTCAAGATCAATCTCACCGATACTGACTGTTCCGTTGGTCCCCAAGGCCGGGAAACGACCAGATGGCGCTCGGCGCGGGGTCCGCCCTGCAGGAGTCCGGCAGGCGCGTTCCGGACGACGTCGCGCTGGTCGGTGTGGACAACTGGGAGACCGTGATCAGCGGTCGGCGCACCCGCCATCTCACCGCCCTCGACACGGGGTTGGCCGCGCTGGCCGCCGCTGCGGCCCAGGTGGCCGACGGACGCGACGCCCCGGGGTGCACGCCCACCCGTGCACGCTGGTGGTCGGCGCGACGACGGCCGGGCGGCAGTCGGGCGGCTGAGCCGCCCCGGGGCGCGGGGGTCCCGGTGGTGGCCGGGTCGGCTGTGCTCACCCGGCCGAAGACCGGGTCGGAACGAATCTGCGGTTGAAGGGTGTTGAGTAGCGCTTCGCGATCACTCAGCAGTGGCGAGCCGACCGTGTGGCTGGACGGTGACGAGGGCGATCCCCGCGCAGCACACCGCGAGGAGCAGCAGTTCGGCGGCCGAAGGTGCGGGCGCGGTGTTCAGCGCCCAGTCGCCGAGGCGCACGGTGAACGGAACGGCCAGCTGCACAGCTGCCGTGAAGACGGGCCCGCGGAGCAGGATGAGCCGGTGTTGTACGAGGTAGGCGGGCGCGTAGACGGCCGCGCCCAGCACCACGATACCGCCGGTCGCGGCGAGTGTCGGCGGGTGGGCGATCAGAGTGGGCAGAGCCATCGGGAGCAGCAGACAGGTGGCGGCCGCGAGCAGCACGGGCAGAACGGCGAGGGGTGGCAGCCCCGACAGCCGATCCCGGTACAGGAACCCGTACACCGCGAACGCCATGGTTGCGGCCGCCACCAGCAGCAGCCCCGCCCCGTCCACGTCCCCCGCGTCCGCGCCGAGCGCCGCGTATCCGGTCGCCGCCGCGCAGGCCAGGACCGCCCCCGCCGCCTTGCGCGGCCCGGACCGCTCGCCGAAGAACACCGCACCCACCGCCACCGAGGCGCATGGCATCAGCGCGACGACGACGTTGGTGAGCGAGGTGCCGATGCGCGGGATGGCGAGGAGGGTGCCGGCCGCGTAACCGGCGAAGCCGAGCAGCCCCAGCAGCCATACGGTACCCGGGCGGGCAGCGGCCCGGCGCAGATCGGCCCGGCCACCCGCGGTGGAGGCAGCGACGGCGGTGAGCACCGCGCAGCACACCGCGGTGCGGCCCACGGCGACGATCAGCGGATCGGTCCCGGTGACCAGGGCCCCGGAGAGCAGCCATGTCCCGGCGAGCAGCAGCACGAGGACGACCGGCACAGCATGGCCTTTCCCTAGGGCGGCGGGAGGACGGGCAGCGGGGCTCGGAGCCGTACGATCTGCCCGGTCACCCATGAACGCCACCCCACCCGGTGGCTGTCACGGCTCTCGTTCATCACGACGAGCCGCAGCTCGGACCGCCCATCATGGTGCGCCCGGACGAAAGCGTCCACCGGCTTGCGTGCCCTGCGGGAGCTCAGTCCGGCCAGGGGGAATCCAGGATGGTGTCCACGAAGTTGCCGCGCTTGAATCCGGGTACGTAACGCTCCAGTACATCGGCTTTCACATTGCCGAACGTGGAGTCCGGCTTGGCTTCGATGCCTTCGGTGAACGCCCGGAGAATGCTCTGCTTGAAGTCGGAGCGGGGATGGAGGGCAACGATCGACGCACGGTCCGCGTCGCTGATGTCGGCGTACCCGATGCCGAGCACGTCGTACTCGACCCCCGCAGTCACCAGCGCGACCTCGGGCTCCATGAACTGTGGAATCCCCGGCGTCGTGTGGAGCGCGATCGCCGTCCAGACACGGCGGATGCTGTCCTCCGGCACGCCGTGGCTCTGCAGAAACCTCCGCGCCTCGTCGGCGCTGTCCACCTCGAACCGGCGCCCGCTGCCGCGGAACTCCTCGTTGAGCCCCAGGTCATGGAACATGGCTCCGACGTAGAGAAGCTCCGGATCGAAGCTCAGCCCCTTGTTGTGCCCCTGCAGGCCGCCGAAGAAGTAGACCCGGCGGGAGTGGTGGTAGATCAGGTCGTCGGTCGCGTCGCGCACCAGCTCGGTGGCCTCGGCGGCCAGCTTGGTGTCGGGCACCGTCACTCCGGTGGCGGCTGGGAGATCGGCGCTGCTGGGCATGTGAACTCCTTTGTCGAACGACATGTCGGTTCTGCCGTTCCGGTTCTTCGGCCTGCGGCTCTCCCCTGCTTGGTCAGCCATCGGCTGCCTCGCCCCTGTCCGCCGGGGACAGATGGAGATGGGCCAGGTCGTGCGGAACCGGGTCGTCGGGGCGGAACAGGGGCGCGCTCTCCCCGTCGGCGGCCGTGGCCGGAGCGTCCGTGAGGCGCAGACGCGTGCGCAGCCGCCCGTAGAAGTTGTGTGGCCCGAGCCTGATGACCCGCAGACGATGCGGGGCCGCGTACACCCCGATCCAGTCTCCGGCATCCAGTACGCCACGCAGTTGGCCGTCGATCGTGACCGCGCCCTGCCCCGAGTGGGGCAGGACCCGCACCGCGATCGGTTCGTCCGGTGCGGCGACCACTGTGCGGTTGAAGGTCATGTGTGCTGCGACGGGGGTGAAGATGACGGCGTCCATGCGTGGTGAGACCACCGGACCGCCTGCGGCGAAACTGTAGGCGGTCGACCCGGTGGGGGTGGCCATGATGACCGCATCGGCCGAATACGAGGCGAGGAGCCGGCCGCCGATATAGACGCCGAGACTCACCTGCCGGTCGCGTGCGAGCTTCTCCACGACGACGTCATTGAGGGCCGTGACATCCAGCGCCACGCCCCAGCCCTCCGCCGCGGCCTCCGCCTCCAGGTCGACATGGGGAGGCGGCAGCATCGGGCGTCGTCCGTAGCCCATCAGGGCATCGATGTCCTTGGGCACTTCGAGTACGCGGGAGGCCCTCATCGTCAGCGTCATGCGCTCCTCGACGTCCGCCCGCCCGCGGTGAACGGCGTCGAGCGCCCGGACGACGTCCTCGGCTGGCACCTCGGTCAGGAAACCGACCCGGCCCAGGTCGATCCCGAGGACGGCAGCGTGGTTCTTGGCCGCGATCCTGGCGCCGCGCAGAAATGTGCCGTCGCCTCCGAGCGTCACGATGAGATCGGGGTTGCCCGCGACATCGGCCTCCTCCCGTCCGCCGCGACGACGCGCGTCGTCGCGCCACACGTCGATGTCCGTGCACGGAACGGCTTCGCCCGCACACCAGTCGCGTACGACTCGCGCCGCGACAGCGGCCTCGGGACGGCCCTGGTGGACAACGACTCCCACCCGCTCGACGCTCATCTCGCTCCGACTCCCGTGTTCCGACGATGTGGCGATGTCCTGATCCCACCTTGAAGGTCCATGGGTGTGCCGGCCCCGTCGCCGGGCCGACAGAGCGTCCCCGGTCAGGCGATCGGGCCCCTGGGAAGCGCAGCATGGTCCGCCCTCTGTGCCGCAGACCGGTGGGCAAAGGTTCGCCTGCTCTTCATGCACGGGACGCGGCCGAGTCCACCCGGTGGCTCCTAGGGTTACCGCGCCCCACACCCGTGTGCTCGTCACTTCTGTCCGGAGGACAGTCATGACCGCAGTCCAGGCGTCCAGCCGCAACCGACGCTCCCTCACCGCGCTGGCCGGGGCCGTGGCTCTCGCCGCCGCCTCGATCGGCCTCTGGGCCACCACCGGCTCCACCGCACAGGCCGCCGGCCTCCCGACCCCCGATCATGTGGTGGTCGTGGTGATGGAGAATCATGCCTACACCCAGGTGATCGGCAGCTCCGGCGCCCCGTACATCAACAACACGCTCAAGGCGGGTGGCGCCGACCTCACCCAGTCCTTCGGGCTCACCCACCCCAGCGAGCCGAACTACTACATGCTGTTCTCGGGCTCCAACCAGGGCCGCACCGACGACAGTTGCGTGGGCGTCGGTTCCCTGTCCGCGCCCAATCTCGCCTCCGAGCTGATCGCCGCCGGAAAGACCTGGGCCAGCTACAACGAGACGCTGCCCAGCCAGGGTTCGACCGTCTGCAGCAGCGGTGACTACGCCCAGAAGCACAACCCCTGGTTCGGTTTCTCCAATGTGCCGACCAGCACAGCGAAGACCATGACGCAGTTCCCGACCGACTTCACCACTCTGCCCAAGGTCTCGTTCGTCGTGCCGAACCTGTGCAGCGACATGCATGACTGCTCGGTCTCCACCGGTGACACCTGGATCAAGAACAAGCTGGGTGCCTATGCCGACTGGGCCAAGACCCACAACAGCGTCCTGGTCGTCACGTTCGACGAGGACAACAAGCTGTCGGGCAACCGCATCCCCACCGTCCTCTACGGTCAGCACGTAACTCCCGGCAGCTCCAGCGGTGCCACCTACAACCACTACAACGTGCTCCGCACCCTGGAGGACCTGGCCGGCCTGACGACACACGCCGGCAACGCCGCCTCGGCGTCCGACATCACCGGCGTCTGGAACTGACACCCGTGTATCTCGCGGACTCCCGCAGCACCGAAGCCGCCGCCCCGGGCACCCGTCCGGGGCGGCGGCCGGCCGCGGTGCCCGGCACCGTCCTGGCTCTCGGCGCGGTCAGCCTGATCACGGACATCTCCTCGGAGATGGTCACCGCGGTCCTGCCGCTGTACGTGGTCACCATTCTCGGCCTGTCGCCGCTCGGCTTCGGTGTGCTGGACGGCATCAACAACGGCGTCGGCGCCCTGGTACGGCTGTCCGGCGGCCACTTCGCCGACCGGGGTGGCCGCCGGTACAAGACGGTGGCAGGGATCGGTTACGGCCTGTCCGCGCTCTGCAAGCCTCTGCTGCTGTTCGCCCACAGCCTTCCCGTGATCAGCGCTGTGCTCGCGGTCGACCGCACCGGCAAGGGGCTGCGCACCGCGCCCCGGGACGCGATGATCTCGCTGGCCAGCCGGCCCGAGCACCGGGGGCGGGCGTTCGGTGTGCACCGCGCCATGGACACCACGGGCGCCCTGCTCGGACCGCTGGCGGCCTTCGCGATTCTCCGGGCCGCCGTCGACGGTTTCGACGCGGTCTTCGCGGTCAGCGGCTGCGTCGCCGCGCTCGGGGTCCTTGTGCTGGTGCTCTTCGTGCCCGGACGGACCGCGCCGGGGGACACCCTGCCGTCCAGGGACCGCCCCGCGTTGCGCGACTCGATCGCCCTGCTGCGCCGCCCCGGACTGCGCAGGCTCACCCTGTGCGCCACCCTGCTCGGCCTCACCACGGTCAGCGACTCGTTCCTCTATCTGCTGCTCCAGCGCGAACTGCGGCTGCCCGCCCAGCTCTTCCCGCTGCTCCCGCTCGGCACGGCCGCCGCCTTCCTGCTGCTCGCCGTACCCATGGGCGCGCTCGCCGACCGCACCGGCCGCCGTCGGCTGTTCCTGGCGGGCCACGGCAGCCTGCTGCTCGGGTACGGCCTGGTGCTGGCCCCGCTGCGGGGTACCCCGGTGCTGATCGCCGTGCTGGTGTTGCACGGCGCCTTCTACGCCGCCACCGACGGGGTGCTCGCCGCCGCCACTGCCGGGGCCGTCCCGGCGGAGCACCAGGGAGCCGGGCAGGCACTGGTGGGCACCGGCCAGGCCCTGGGAAGGTTCGCCTGCTCACTGGCGTTCGGCTCCGCCTGGAGCCTCTGGGGCGGGCGGACGAGTCTCGCAGTCATCGCCGCCGCGCTGGCCGTGAGTGCTTTGACGGCCTCGATCGTCCTCCGCGGCACAGATCGTGACGCGAAATGTGCCGCAGACCGTGATGCAGACCAAGACGCAGACGAGGTGTCCACATGACCCGGACCAGCCGCCTGGTGATCCTGCTCCTCGCCGTCCTGCTGCTCGGGACAGCCGGGACCGCGGCGGTGCTGCATGCCGCGGACCGGTCCGACAGACGCGACCGGGAGCAGGCGGGTGGTCCACCCGTCCGGAGCGGTACCGTCTCGCTCCAAACGGACGGAGAGCGTCAGTTGCTGGTACGCAACCTGGCCTGGGGCCCGCACCGCGACGAGATCGCCACCGTGCCTGCCGACCGGCCGGACGGTGCGCGGACCGTGTCCGGCGTCAAGTGCCTGCGCTTCCACGCGGCCGCCGGTACCGGCATCTGCCTGCAGGCCCGGCACGGCGCGCTTCAGGACACCTACCGGGCCGTCGTACTCGACTCGCACCTCCACGCGCTGCACCGCTTCCCGGCCGCCGGCATTCCCACCCGCGCCCGGGTCGCACCGTCCGGCCATCTGGTCGCCTGGACGGTCTTCGTCAGCGGGGACTCCTACGCGGGCACCGACTTCTCCACCCGCACCGCCATCGTCGACACCCGCACCTGGGCGATCGACGACAACCTGGAGACGTACACCGTCACCAAGGACGGCAGGCCCTACCGCGCCTCGGACATCAACATCTGGGGTGTCACCTTCGCCGACGACACCCGCTTCTACGCCACGCTGGCGACCCACGGCCGGACCTACCTCGTCCGGGGCGACGTCACCGCCCGCACCCTCACCACCCTGCACGGGAACGTCGAATGCCCTTCGCTGTCGCCGGACGGTACCCGCATCGCCTACAAGAAGCGCGTCCCGGGAGCCTCGCCCGACGCCCCGTGGCGGCTGTACGTGCTCGACCTGCGACGCATGTCGCAGACCGCGACCGCCGAGCAGCGCAACATCGACGACCAGGCGGTGTGGGCGGATGACTCCACTCTCGTCTACGCCCTCCCCGGCGACTACGGCTCGGACCTGTGGACCGTCCCGGCCGACGGCACCGGTAAGGCCCGCCGGCTGATGACCTCCGCCGTCGCCCCGGCCTATCCGGGGTGACGGCGGGGCGGTCCGGACAGAGTGCGGGACGCGGGTCGCCGTCCCTGGTCATCCAGCGGTCAGGACTGCACGTCCTCCGGAATGCTGACCAGCCAGCGGGTCTCGCGGCGGGGCCGCAGATACAGCGCCCAGTAGAGCGTGGCGACCGCTGTGATCCCGCCGGTCCACAGCAGGTACTCGGTCTCCTGCTGGGTCAGGATGTACGCGAGCACGGCGATGAGCAGCACGGGGATCGCAGGCCACAGCGGCATGCGCCAGGCCGGTGCCTCGCGGTGCGTGCCGCGGCGGCAGAGCAGGGCGGCGACCGCGACCAGCAGGTACATGCCGGTGACGGAGACGCCGGTGACGCCGTACAGGGTGTCGAGGTTGACGAAGCAGAGCGCCGCGCCGGGGATGCCGACGACCAGGGTCGCCACCCACGGGGAGCCGAACCGGCCGAGTCGGGACAGGGCGTTGTTGATCGGCTCGGGCCACGCCTTGTCACGGGCGGAGGCGAACAGGACCCGTGAGTTCTGGATGACCATGACGATGCCCGCGTTGATGATCGCGAGGGCGACGCAGAGGCTGACGAACGTGCCGACGGCCGAGTTGGACCAGGCGGCGACCATGGTGTTGAGATCGCCCGAGGTCAGGGCCGCGAGGTCCGGGGCGCCCAGCGTGATGGCGATGACCGGGACGAGGATGACCGCCGTGGAGATGGCGAGGGTGGCGAGCACGGTGCGGGCCACGTTGCGCCGCGGGTTCTCCAGCTCCTCCGAGAGGTAGACGGCCGTGGAGAAGCCCTGGGTGATGAAGAGCGCGATCGCCAGCCCGGAGACCACCATCATCGCGGTGACCGTGGAGGTCGTGCCGCCCGACGAGGCGACCGATCCGTGCACCAGCGCGGAGGCCCCGCGCTCGGAGTGCGCGAACCCGAGAACGGCGACGACGCCCGCCGCGATCACTTCGAGGACGAGGAAGATCCCGGTGATCCACGCGTTGGCACGCAGGTCCAGGAGACCGGCGAGGGTGGCGAGGACCATGACACCGGCGCCCGCGACGGGAGCCGGAATGTGCACGACGGGAGCGAGGTAGTCGGCCGTCCCCATGGCGATGACCGGCGGCACGATCATCACGACCAGCAGGGAGAGCACGAAGACGAGCCACCCGGCCAGCCGTCCCGCCATGGTCGACACCATGGCGTACTCACCTCCCGCGCTCGGTATGAGGGTGCCCAGCTCCGAGTAACAGAAGGCGACCCCGATACAGAGCAGCGAGCCGATGGCGATGGTGAGGGCGGTGTACGTGCCGAGGCTGGAGAACAGGTCCGGTACGACGACGAAGAGTGTCGAAGCGGGCGTCACGCAGGAGAGCGTGAGCAGTGTTCCGCCCACGACGCCGATGGAACGCTTGAGCTTCTGTGGAGTGGGGCCGGTCGCTGGGGCGAGCGCCTGGGGAGCGCTGAGCGTTTCGGTCATCGTGCGATTCCGATCAACAGGTGCGGTATCTGAGCGCGGGAGCGGTATCGCCTCCAGACGAGGACGTGGTGAGTGGTTTCGTCGCTCCCAGCGCGACATGCAATCCTGACGAGTTCCGCAGGTCAAGAGCTGTTAACCTTCGGAATTCGTTGTTTCGGCGAGCAGATCTGACGATTTGGCGTTAAGAGTGCGTCATTCTCTGGGGATCGGCGGGTGCGGGAACCGCAGCAGGATCCGATGCAAAGTTTCGCCCATTCCAGATTCCGGAAGGGTGCGGGCGTTTCGAGCGCCGCGATGCGCGGATCGCCGCGGGTCGCGCATCCACGGTCTTGATGCCAGCCTGGAGACATGGCTTGGGCGTCATGGACGACTCGCGGTGTGTTCTCCGGGCACGGTGGCGTGCTCACGGACGAGGTCGGCGTCCTGTCCGGAGACCTGACCGTTCACACGACCTGGGCCGATGACACGGCCCAGATCACTGTGCAGTACACGGGTGCGATCGACTGGTTCACCATGTCGGGCAGTCCTGTGCCGTGCTGCTCGGAGGACGACAGCCGGCGCCTTCACGAGGCGGTGGTGGAGTCCGTCCGGGAGGGAGCAGCGGCCACGGTTCCGAGGCCTCCGCTCCAGAAGCCGGAGCAGCCGACGGAGAGCGCCCAGGAGTAAGGGTTACGTCGACGGGGGCGCGCCGGGCACTGCGGTCCGGCGAGCAGGGAACGGCTTCGGAAACGGTGCGCGCCCGCCCTCAATGTCCCGGATCACTAGGATCCCTTGCGTGAGCAGAGCGTTCAGTGGCTGGACAGAGCAAGCATTCGAGCTGCTTCTGCAGTTGGAGGGCATACCTTCGCAAGAAGCGCGTGAGAAGCGCCGAAGGGACCGGGAGCGCCTCGTCCGGCAGCCCATGATCGCGTTGCTGAACGATGTGGCGGACGCGGACCAGGCGTACGAGGACTTCTCCGTCTGGGGGTTCCGCAAGGACCCGTGGTGGTGGCAGCACCAAGTGGCGGTGATCAGGATCGCGCGCAATGTCGAGATCGGTCTGCGCTTCGACCTCGACGGGCTCCGGATCAAGGGGGGCTGGACGTACCCGGACCCCGGGCAGGTCCCGTTGTTCCGTACGGCCGTCGCCGCGCAGGACAGTGGACCCGAGCTGGTGTGTGCCATCGAGGCGTTGGGGGCGCAGGGGTATGAGATCACCGGGGACACCATGAAGCGCATGCCACGCGGTCATGACGCCGGTCATCCCCGTGCCGACCTGCTCCGGTACCGCTCGGTCTCGGCTGCCCGTCCCCTCGGCGGGGACTGCGCACAGCACACGTCGGCGCTGGTCGATGCCGTAGTCGCAGCGGCGGAGGAGCTGGAGCCCTTGCTCTCCTGGCTCGCCGGCCATGTGACCGTTCCCGGCTCCCGCCGACGCGCCACGTAGCGTCGCCTCCGTGTGCCGCCCACGCGGGTGAGCAGCCGAAAGGCGGTCCCGGACCGGCGGGTGTGGTCCCTTCCGAGGGGCCTGTTCGGCCCCTCGCCACCCATCGGTTCTGAACCGCCATCGGCGCTGCTGCGGATCAGTAGGCCCCGAACACGTTGTCGATGGAGCCGTACTTGTCGGCGGCGTAGTTGCACGATGCGGTGATGTTGGCGACCGGGTCGTAGCTGTCCATCGACGTACCGGGCACGTGGTAGGCAAGGAACGTCGGGTCGATGATCTGGAGGAGGCCCTTGGACGGCGTGCCCTTGGCGGCGTTCGAGTCCCAGTTGTTGATGGCCCGGGGGTTGCCGGAGGACTCGCGCATGATGTTGCGGTGGATGCCGTCGTAGCTGCCGGGGATGCCGTTCTGGGCCATGACGGCCAGCGACTCCTTGATCCAGCCGTCCAGGTCGTTCGTGTACGTCGCGGGCTGCGCGGCCGGTGCGGCAGCAGCAGTTGCGGCAGTGGCAGTTGCGGCAGTCTTGGCCTCGGCCTGGGCGCCGATTGTCAGCTTCGTGCCCGGGCGAATCAGTGCGGGGTTGGCGCCGATGGTCTCTCGATTGTCCTCGTACAGCTTCTGCCAGCCACCGCTGAGGGAATATCCCTTTGCGATCTTGGAAAGGGTGTCGCCCGCGATCACGGAATAGATGGTGGGCGCGGCCTTTTCCTTGACGGTGGCGACGGTTGACGCCGCAGCCTTTTCGGCGGTGACAGTCTGTGCCGGTGCGGCCGAGGCAAAGCCGGCGCCGATCAGCGGAAGCACGAGAGCGGCTCCACCCGTGGTCGCGGCTATGAGACCGCGGGTCAGCGAAGTGGACTTACGACGACGGTGGTTACCCGTTGTGGACATAGCGAATTCCTCTCCGTCGCCTACGAGGTGAGCTGTCGGGTTCAGACTGGAGATGTCTGGCCGCAAGCGAATGCGGCTTCACCCCGAGCCGTTCCGGATACCGGACCGGCGGCTTACCTGGGTTCCCCGCTCCTGCCGTACATGAGTGGTCGGATTGCCGGACGGCGGCAGGATTCGGCGTTCCGTCCGGATTGACGGTGACCGTAGGCGAGAAACACCAAAAGGAACAAGCCCCCATTTTTGGATCACAATTCATTTGCAAGATCGAATCATGGAATCGGCAGTAATCCACCTCACACCGTGAAGCCAAATTTCCTTACGCAGAAGGGAACCGGGCCGCGCGTCACGGCATCTTGAGCTCTGAACGTGACTCACGCCACGGAGCGAACAAACGGTGCAATTCGGTCAGCACTCGAAGGTCACAACTCTCCTTAAATGCCTCTTTATTAACCAAGAGATCACTTCTAAATAAATCGCCCATACTGGGACATACCCGTGGGGATCTGGGTGCTTCTCGGGCCGGCCGCACCCGACAGGGCTCCATGACCTCCGGTGTCCGGCGTCCCGGCACGCGGGCCGCTCGTCCCACTCCCCCGCACGGCACCGAGGCTTTGCCTTTCGCCCTCCGGGTCGTTATCGTTTTGAACGGTTCTGTTGTCTCCGATAGAGGTGGACGTTGCGCATCTGAGGTTCGCGATCATCGCGCCGTACGGCTTCAGCCGTACGCCCGTCACGCAGTAGCAGTGTTCTGTCCTGCCCGTGACCCCGCGTGGATGCGACCTCGGTGCATGAGCCGTCCCTCGATCTTCCGGACCGCCGCACCTCCCTTTCGGTTCGGTCGCTGCGTGGTGCTCGCATACGAAGCCCCCATTCACCGCGCTTGCGACTGCGAGGATCACCATGGCGACACCCACCGCCCCCAGCGCCTCTCTCACCTGCTCCGCCCTGTCCTTCCAATGGCCGGACGGCACCACCGTCTTCGACGGACTCTCTCTCAGCATCGGCCGGGGCCGCACCGGGCTCGTCGGCACCAACGGCGCGGGCAAGTCCACACTGCTGCGACTGCTGGCCGGCCAACTGCGCCCCTCCCAGGGCTCGGTGGCCGTCGCCGGCAGCCTCGCCCACCTCCCTCAGAACATCACCCTCGACACGTCACTGCGTGTGGACGAGGCCCTGGGCATCGCCGAGCGGCGCGACGCGCTGCGCGCCATCGAAGCCGGGGATGTGGACGAGAAGCACTTCGAGACGATCGGTGACGACTGGGACGTCGAGGAACGTGCCCTTGCGACACTGGGCTCACTCGGACTCGACAGCGTCGAACTGGACCGCACCATTGGCCAGTTGTCCGGAGGGGAGACGGTCCTGCTGCGCCTGGCCGCACTGCTGCTGGAGCGTCCCGACGTCCTCCTTCTGGACGAGCCGACCAACAACCTCGATGTGTTCGCGCGCCGAAGGCTCTACGAAGCCGTCGACTCCTGGCGCTCGGGTGTCCTGGTCGTGGTCAGCCACGACCTCGAACTGCTGGAGCGCGTGGACCGCATCGCCGAACTGCGCTCCGGATCCGTGAGCTGGTACGGGGGCGGCTGGTCCGCCTACGAAGAAGCCCTGGCCACCGAACAGGAGGCCGCCGGACGGATGTTGCGGGCAGCCGAGGCGGACGTACGCCGGCAGAAACGCGAACTGGAGGAGACCCACGTGAAGCTGGCCCGCCGTCAGCGCCACGGCAGGAAGATGGAGGCCGAGGGCGGGCTCCCGAAAATCCTTGCCGGCCGCCGGAAGCGGTCCGCGCAGGAGTCGGCGGGCAAGCTTCGCGGCGTCCATGAGGAGCGTCTCAATGAGGCGCGCGAACGCCGCGAGGAGGCCGCGGACGCGATCCGTGACGATGCCGAGATCCGCGTGAGCCTTCCCCACACCGCCGTTCCCACCGGCCGCACCGTACTGAGCCTGCACGAGCTGCGCCCCCGGTTCGGCAGGCTGCACGAGGGCAACCTCCATGTGCACGGGCCCGAACGGATCGCGCTCGTCGGACGCAACGGCGCGGGCAAGACGACGCTGCTGCGCACCCTCACCGGCGAGTTGGCTCCGCTGTCCGGCGAGGCCAGGACGTTCGTACCGCTGCGGTTCCTTCCGCAGCGGCTGGATGTGCTGGACGAGGAGCTGAGCGTCGCGGCGAACGTGGCCCGTATGGCTCCCGGGGTCACCGACAACCACATCCGCTCCCAGCTCGCGCGCTTCCTGTTCCAGGGGAAACGCGCGGAGCAGCCGGCGGGCACGCTCTCGGGCGGAGAGCGCTTCCGTGCCGCGCTCGCGGCGACGATGCTCGCCGCACCGGCCCCGCAGCTGCTGATGCTGGACGAGCCGACCAACAACCTCGACATCGCCAGCGTGCGACAGCTGACCAGCGCACTTGAGTCCTACGAAGGTGCGCTGCTGATCGCCAGCCACGACCTGCCGTTCCTCGAGTCGGTCGGCATCACCCGCTGGCTGCTCCTCGCGGAGGAGCTCCGGGACACCACCGCGGAGGAGGTGGGCGACCTGCTCGCAGCACCGGAAGCCGGCTGAGCGGCCGCGTAAGGCCGACCGGATAGACCACGAGAGGGGGTGCGGGCCTTCGGCATGACGAAGGCCCGCACCCCCTGCCAGGGTCAGAGCCTGGAGATGATCTTGTTCATCTGCTCGATCTCGGCGGTCTGAGCCGTGATGACGGCGTCGGCGAGCTTCTTCGCGTCGGCGTTGCTGCCGTTCTTCTGCTCATCCTCGGCCATCGTGACCGCGCCCTCGTGGTGGCCGATCATGAGCTGGGCGAACTTCTTGTCGAAGTCCTTGCCCTTGGCGGCCTCAAGGTCGCTCATGTCCTTGTCGGACATCATCCCGGGCATTCCCGAACCGTCCGATCCATGGTCCATGCCGGGCATGTCACCCATCGAGGGCGAGGCCGAGGGAAGCGGCTTGCCCCACGAAGTCAGCCAGCCCTTCATGGTGTTGATTTCGGGGTCCTGGGCCTTCTCGATCGCGGCGGCCAGCTCCTTGATCTCGGGGTCGGCGGCGCGGCCGTCGGCCAGCTCCGCCATCTCGACGGCCTGCTGGTGGTGCGGGATCATCTGCTGCGCGAACTTCACGTCCGCGTCGTTGAACGCACTGCCGGGAGTGGCCGGCGCGGAGGAGCTACCGGATCCGTGGTCCATGCCGGGCATGGACGAGCCGTCGCCCTTGGATCCGTCGGAGGAGCCGCAGGCCGCCAGCGTCAGAGCGAGTGCGGCGACGGTGCCGACGGCTGCGAGTGTGCGGCGGCGGACAGGGGAAGACAGGGAAGCGGACATCACACGTTCTTTCCAGGTGGATGCGCCACATCGGTGGCGCGCGAAAGGGGCAGGATCATCCGGCCGGTCCGGCGGAATGGCCGGGAACCGGCGGACACCTGTCACGTCCGCGCGATGCACACCTGGAGCAGTAGATCTCTGCCGGCGAACGGCGGACCTCGCCGTGCCGGTCCGCGCACCGCCGTGCGTCTCCGCCCGAGCACCCATACAGCCAGGACCACGAGGCCCAGCGCGATGAGCAGCGGCAGCAGCCGGTCGCGGGCGTGGGTGGATACGCACGACTCGCCGTTCATCCCGGGCATGGCGGCGGCCGCACGGGCGGTGCCGTGCTCCTCCGCCATGGCCGTGTGACCGGCCCCCGTCGTCATGGACATGGGCGGGTCCGAGGTCACGGCCACTCCGCCGTGGCAGCCCTCGGCAGCGCTCGCCGGGGCACCGTGCATGAGGAACAGCCCGCACAGGACGGCACACAGCACGAGCAGCCGGGACACTCCCGGTGTGCGCGTCCGCCTGCGATCCACGGCTGCCTCGAATTCTCGGTCGTACGAGTCCTGCGGTACGAGCCCGACGATACCCCCACAGGGTTTCCCGTCCTGTCGCGCCCCGACCCGTCACACCCAAACACCGTCCGGACACCTTGCTCGGCTACCGTGCCCCCGAATCTCTGCGTACGTACGGACTTCGGGGCCTGCTCGTGCGGGGCGCCCCGGCTGGGAGTGTGCGATGAACACGTCGGCGGCGTCGGCGGGAACGGGCGAGTTGAAGCGCCGCCTGAGCGTGTTCGACGCCGTGATGATCGGCCTGGGTTCGATGATCGGGGCGGGCGTCTTCGTCGCACCCGCGCCCGCCGCCGCGGCCGCCGGGTCCGGGCTGCTGCTCGGCCTGGGGCTGGCAGCGGTGGTCGCGTACTGCAACGCGACGTCCTCCGCCCGGCTGGCCGGCCGCTACCCGGAGTCCGGTGGCACCTATGTGTACGGCCGTGAACGCCTCGGCGACTTCTGGGGCTATCTCGCGGGCTGGGGCTTCGTCGTCGGCAAGACGGCCTCCTGCGCGGCGATGGCGCTGACCGTGGGCTCCTATGTGTGGCCCGGTCAGACGCACGCGGTGGCCGTCGCGGCGGTGGTAGCGCTGACCGCGCTCGACTACACCGGTCTGCACAAGTCCGCCTGGCTGACCCGAGTGATCGTCGCATTCGTCCTGGCGGTCCTCGCGGCGGTGGTCACCGCGTGCCTCAGCGGCGGCACCGCCGATGCCGGGCGTCTGGCCATCGGCGCGGACGCCACCGCCGGCGGAGTGCTGCAGGCGGCCGGTCTGCTGTTCTTCGCGTTCGCCGGATACGCGCGGATCGCCACCCTGGGCGAAGAGGTCCGCGACCCGCGGCGCACCATCCCCCGGGCGATCCCGCTCGCGCTGGGCATCACACTGCTCGTCTACGCGGCCGTCGCCGTCACGGTGCTGGCCGTCCTGGGCCCCGACCGCCTCGCCCATGCCGCGGCCCCACTGGCCGAGGCCGCACGCGCGGCGGGCGTCCCCGGCTTGGCGCCGGTGGTGCGGGCCGGCGCGGCCGTCGCCGCGCTCGGCTCCCTGCTCGCACTCATCATCGGTGTCTCACGCACCACCCTGGCCATGGCCCGCGACCACCACCTGCCGCATGTCCTGGCCGCGGTGCACCCGCGCTTCAAAGTCCCTCACCGTGCGGAGCTCGCCGTCGGCGCCGTGGTCGTCGTCCTTGCCGCCACGACCGACGTCCGAGGGGCGATCGGCTTCTCCTCCTTCGGCGTCCTCGCCTACTACGCCATCGCCAACGCCGCCGCCTGGACGCTCACCCCGGACGAAGGCCGCCCGCCCCGCATCGTGCCCGTCATCGGCCTGGCGGGCTGTCTGCTCCTCGCCTTCGCCCTCCCGTCGGCATCGGTCGTCTTTGGCACCGCGGTGATCGCGGCCGGTGCAGCGGCCTATGGCGTACGCAGGGTTCTCGGCCGCGCGCGCCGCCAGTGGCTCGGCTCGGATGGTTGACCCGGGAATTCATTGGTTGCCGTTTGCCCGTCAGTCCGTCTCCGGAGTCTGATTTCGGAGGTGGTGGTGGGGCGTCGTCCGGGAGTGTTCGTCCGGCCCGTGAGCATGGAGGAGGGCTGGCGGCTGCAGCGGATCAGCCGGACCGCGAAGGACCCGGTCAGGCTGCGGCGGGCGATCGTGGTGACGATGTCCGCCCAGGGGCAGTCACGGGCAGAGCGCCCGGACGAGCGAGTGCGGGTGCCGTCCTCGCTCGTCCGGGCGAGCATGGGAGGGTCCGACAGCAGGGAAGTCATCCGATGCACCCGAGGAACACGTTCAAGGCTCTGATCGTCGGCGGGTCTCTCGGGGGCATGGCAGCGGCCCACGAGTTGCGAGCCGTCGGTGCCGAAACCGCTGTGTACGAGCGGTCGGCGGGCAGGATGCAGGCCCGTGGCGCCGGAATCGTCATGCAGCCCCCGGTGGAGGCGCTGCTGGTCCGACTGGGTATGTCCGCGCAATCGGTGAGCGTCGAACTGCATGAACGCCAGCAGCTCCACATCCACGGCGGAGCCGCCAGGTACGGGGCCCCACAGCTGATGACCGCCTGGGACACCCTTTACCGGGTGCTGCGGGAACCCCTCGCCGGAGTCTGCTACCGCCTGGACAGTGCCCTCAGGCGAGCCCGGGTGGAAGGCTCCGGCATCACGGTCGAGTTTGCTGACGGCTACACGGCACAGGGCGATTTCCTGGTGGGCGCGGACGGAATCGGCTCGGCCGTACGGCTGCTGCTCGATCCCGCCACGCGGCCGGCGTACGCCGGGTATGTGGCGTGGCGAGGGCTGGAACCGGAATCGGCCCTGCCCGGCGGTCTGCTGGATCTGCTGGCGGGCCGGTTCACATTCTTCGGCTCGGACGGCCAGCAGATGCTGTGCTACCTGGTCCCGGGCCCCGAAGGCGAGCTGGTCGAGGGCGCCAGACGCGTCAACTGGGTTTGGTACACCAACGTGTCCGAGCGCGACCTGCCGAGACTGCTCGCGAGCCGGTCCGGAAAGCGGTTCACGACCTTCCTGCCGCCCCGTGAGATGTTGCCGGACACCGCGGCGGCGCTGGCCGCCACGGCGGACGCATCGCTTCCGCCGCAGTTCGCGGAGCTCGTACGGCGCTCTGAAGTCTTCATGCAGCCGGTCTTCGACCTTCCGCCTCACCGGATGGTTGCCGACCACGCGGCCCTGATCGGCGACGCCGCCGGAGCGGTCCGGCCGCACACCGCATCCGGGACCTCCAAGGCGTTCGGTGACGCGGCCGGCCTCGCCGCGGCCATGCGCGGATGGACACCCACACAGGACCTTCCGGCCCGGCGGCTGGCGGACTGGGAACGACAGCGGCTCTCCCACCTGGCCACGCTGTCGGAGATCGGGATCGATCTGGCCACACGGTCATCACTCGGTACGGCCACCGGACGCCGCTTCTTCGCCTCCGTCTGAGGCGTCTCCGTGGGTGGGGCGGGGCGGCAGGCCGAGGAAGGCCCGCCCATTGGCCTCCAGCGACAAAGGCGTCGACGCCTCTGTCGAGCAGGAACTGGGCAGGGTCGGGCTGCGCCATGTCAAACGGGTAATCGCTACCGCAGAGGATGCGGGCGGGCGAGGCTCGCGCCCGCAGCAGGAAGAAGTTGTCCAGCACCAGGCCCTGGTTCAGGCCCCTTCACCGGGCGAGCCCGGCGCCGGCCGCAGGGCTTCCGCCACCAAGTGCGGAACCAATTCTCTGCGTCTACGCTCATATGTGGATCTATGCCGCCAACGGTTGTGACTCGACAGGAAGCGAGATCCGCATGGAGCGGCTCAAGATGTCGGGACTCGTCGGGGAACTCTCGGCGGAGTTCCTGGGCACGATGATTCTCATCCTTTTCGGCTGTGGTGTGGTGGCCCAGGTCGTAGCCGGAGGAGCGCTCACCGACCCGGCGGGGGGCCTCGGGAATCACGACAGCATCGCCTGGGCATGGGGTCTCGGAGTCACTCTGGGTGTCTATGTGGCGGGCAGGCTGAGCGGCGCGCACCTCAATCCCGCCGTGACGCTTTCGCTTGCCGCTTTCAAGGATTTCCCCTGGAAGAAAGTGGCACCCTACGCACTCGCACAGCTCGCAGGAGCTTTCGTCGGGGCGCTGGTGGTTCGGTGGAATTACACCGAGGCCCTGGCGAAGGCGGACCCGGGGCACACGATCAAGACGCAAACTGTTTTCTCGACGCTGCCCGCAAACGGGAACCCCGCGCTTCCGGTTCACGAATGGGGGGCATTGCGGGACCAGGTCATCGGCACCGCCATCCTTGTGCTGCTGATCTTCGCGGTCACGGATCTTCTCAATACGCCACCGGGCGCCAATCTCGGCCCGTTCATCGTGGGCCTCATCGTGGTGGGCATCGGTATGGCGTGGGGCACCAATGCCGGGTACGCGATCAATCCGGCCCGTGACTTCGGACCCCGGCTCGCGAGTTTCCTCACCGGCTACGGAGGGGCGTGGCGGGACCAGTACGGAAATTTCTACTACTGGGTGCCGATCGTGGGCCCACTCGTGGGTGGACTCGTCGGTGCGTTCCTCTACAAGACTTTCGTCGGCCGTTTCCTGCCCACCGCGGAAGCGGAGCCGGAGGGCAGCATCCCCATGCCACCGGAGGAGTGACGCCCGGTTCCATCATCGGGCGCGGACTCAGGAGAGGCAGCATGCCATGGCGGACTTCATCGGCGCGGTGGATCAAGGCACCACCAGCAGCCGCTTCATGATCTTCGATCACGACGGAAACGAAGTGGCCAAGCACCAGTTGGAGCACGAGCAGATCCTGCCCCGCCCCGGCTGGGTGGAGCACGACCCGGTGGAGATCTGGGAGCGCACCAACTCGGTGATGCAGAACGCTCTGCGCACCGGAGGTCTGAGCGCCACCGATCTCGATGCCATCGGAATCACGAACCAGCGCGAGACCACCGTCGTCTGGGACCCCCGCACCGGTCGTCCGTACTACAACGCCATCGTGTGGCAGGACACCCGGACCGACTCGATCGCCAAGGCCCTGGAGAACGCGGGGCATGGCGAGGTCATCCGGCGCAAGGCGGGGCTGCCTCCGGCCACCTACTTCTCCGGCGGGAAGATCAAGTGGATCCTCGACAATGTCGAGGGGGTCCGCGAGGCCGCGGAACAGGGCCATGCGCTGTTCGGGAACACGGACTGCTGGGTGTTGTGGAATCTCACCGGCGGCCCCGACGGCGGCATCCACGCCACCGACGTGACCAATGCCAGCCGCACGATGCTGATGCACCTGGAGACGCTCGACTGGGACGACGAACTGCTGGGCATCTTCGGCATCCCCAGGGCGATGCTGCCGTCCATCCACCCGTCCTCCGATGCGGAGGCGTACGGCCGCACGCGCACATCCCGGCCTCTGCGGGCCGCGATCCCGATCACCGGGGTACTCGGCGACCAGCACGCGGCTACCGTGGGGCAGGTGTGCTTCGAGCCGGGCGAGGCGAAGAACACGTACGGCACCGGAAACTTCCTCGTGCTCAACACCGGTACGAAGCTGATCCGGTCGCAGCACGGCCTGCTCACCACCGTTGCCTACCAGTTCGGCACGAGCCCTGCGGTCTACGCCCTGGAGGGCTCCATCGCGGTCACGGGATCCGCCGTACAGTGGCTGCGGGACCAGATGAAGATCATCACCGAAGCTGCCGAGAGCGAACGGCTCGCCAAGACCGTCGAGGACAACGGCGGGATGTACTTCGTGCCGGCGTTCTCGGGCCTCTTCGCGCCCTACTGGCGCTCGGACGCCCGCGGCGCCATCGTCGGTCTCGCCCGCTACAACACCAACGCCCATCTGGCACGGGCCACTCTGGAGGCCATCTGCTACCAGAGCCGGGATGTGGTGGAGGCGATGGAACAGGACTCCGGAGTCCATCTCGATGTGCTCAAGGTCGACGGCGGGGTCACGGCCAATGACCTGTGCATGCAGATCCAGGCAGATGTCCTCGGGGTGCACGTCAGCCGCCCGGTCGTCGCCGAGACCACCGCGCTCGGCGCCGCCTATGCGGCGGGTCTGGCCACCGGATTCTGGCGCGACGAGGGCGAGTTGCGGGATCAGTGGCAGGAGTCGAAGCGCTGGGATCCTCAGTGGAGCGACGAGCGGCGCGCCGAGGGTTACGCCGACTGGAAGAGGGCGGTCGAGCGCACTCTCGACTGGGTGAGGGTGGGTTGAGGTCAGGGAACCGGCGACCGCACCGTACGGGCGTGCCCGCGCCGGGCACGCCCGTACGGTGCGATCGGCTCAGGCCTCGGTCCGCAGTCCGGCCAGCAACCGGTAGACGGTTTCGGTGCCTTGCCGCAGGGCCTCGACGCCGATGTGCTCGTCGGTGCCGTGCATGCGCTTGAGCATGTCCCGGTTCACAGTGAACGGGTACATGCCGTAGACGGGCACGTTCTGTTCCCGGAACGGTACGGCGCTGGTGACCGCCTCGAACTGGCAGGCGGTGGCCCGTACTCCGGGGTGTGTACGGCGTACGGCCGTCTGCCAGGCGCGGAAGACGTCCGTGTCGTAACTGGAGTCGGGCGTGGCCAGATAGCCGCGCAGCCGGTCCAGGACCTGCTGCTCGCTCTCGCCGGTGTTGCCGACCACGGTCAGCGTCGCCCGGTTGCCGATCAGTGAGCGCAGTTCGGCGACGGTGCGGCCCGGGTCGTCGGCGCCCGGCAGGAAGGCGGCCCGGAACTCCGCCGTCGCCGTGCCCGGCACGATGCTCGGGTAGTAGCCGGACTGTGCGGAGGTGAAGGCGAGCGTGGTGCGCAGCATCGCGTTGTGCAGCTCCGGGGTCTCACTGAGCCGTACCACCGCTTCGCCGGCCCTGTCCCGCTGCTGTTCCGTACGGGCGTCGAGCATCTCCCGGACGGCCTCGGCGAGCGGCCGGTCGGTGGTGGCCTCGGCCAGCTCGGCGAAGTACTGCCGGGACAGCGCGTTGGGACGGATGTGTGCACGCCAGTCCCCGAGTTGTTCGAGCACCTCCCCCAGCCGGATCACGGCCTGTCCGGTGAACGGCTTGGACGTGTGGGTGGCGTACGAGGAGGTCTCCAGGCGCAGCAGCAGGGAGCGCTTGTCGTTGCAGGTGAGCGAGGCGATCATGGGTGTCCTGCCGTCGCGCTGGTTGAGCACCCAGCCTCCTTCGGTGATGACCGCGCCCGCCTCGACCTTGCCGGGGTGTTCCGTGAGGAACCAGCGCACCCCGTAGGGCCCCTGCTCCTCGTCGCAGTCGGACCAGAAGACGATGTCGCGGTCGAAGGCCGCGCCCTCGCGGACATGGCGCAGCAGAGCGGCGACAAATGCGGCGTTGACGCCCTTCATGTCGAGCGAGCCGCGGCCATACAGCATGCCGTCCTTGATGTCTCCGGCGAAGGGGTCCGTCGTCCACTTGTCACCGATGGCGGGGACGACGTCGGAGTGGCCGAGCAGGACCAGTGGTTTCTTCCGGTCCGGCCCGCTGCCGGGGACGCGGGCGAAGAAGTGGACGTTGCCTTCCTTGGGGGTGGCCACGATCTCGGTGCCGACCCCGGCCGCGCGGAAGATGCCCTGGAGCATCTGGGCGAACGGCTGGGTGAGAGCGCCGTCGCCGGGGTTACTGGTGTTCTGGCGGATCATGGCCACGGCGAGGCCCACGGGATCGGTGGGATCGCCGTCGAAGGAGACGCTGCCCGCCGCGGTCGGCGCGGCGGCGGATGCTCTGGATGACGCGGCCGCCACCGCGCCGAGGCCCAGCACCGTGCCCGCGACGGCCGTGGCACCGGCGCCGAGCACGGAACGCCGTGACGGCCGGGTTCCGGGAAGGCCGTCCAGACAGGCGGTGATGACCGCTTCCGGGTTCTCCTGGTGGGCGTAGTGACCACCCTCGACGGACCGCAGAGTGCATTCGTCACGGGTCCAGTCGGCCCAGCGGCGCACGGTCACTTCGGGCACGTGCGGATCGTCGGTGGCCCACACCGCGCGCAACTCGACGTGCGGTACGGAAGTCCGGCGGCCGTCGTAGCCCGCGGCCAGTTGCAGATCGGCGATGACGGGAGGCAGCAGCACCTCCTCGAACTCGGGGTCCGTCAGCAGCTCCGGGTCGGTCAGTCCGGTCCCGGTGACGAAGGCACGGGCGTCCTCGACGGTCACATCGCCGCCGTCGCCGTGGAAGTCACCGGGGCACTGTCCGGCCACCACGCACAGCCGCGCGACCGGCACCCCGGCGTCGAGCAGCCGGCAGCACGTCTCGTACGCGAGCAGCGCACCGAGGCTGACGCCGATCAGCACCAGTCGCCGCCCGCCCCGCAGTGCGCGTACCTCGGCCGCCACGGCATCCGCGTAGGCGGCCATGCCGGTGACGGGCTCCTCGTCGACGCGGGTGCCGCGGCCCGGAGGTGTGATCAGCGCGAGTGCGGTGTCCTCGGGCAGCCGGCCCCGCCAGTTCGCGAAGGTCGAACCGTGGGCACCGGTGGGTGCGAAGCAGACGGCGAGGGTGCCCGCCGCGCTGCCCTGTGGGTATTCGCCCGGCACGCTCAACCATGGGACGTTCATGCCTGTTCCTCCTGCTGGGTCTCGCGGCACAGTGCGGCGATCGCGGTGACGGTGGGTGCGCCGAGGATGCGGCGCAGCGGTATGCGTCTCCCTGCCGTCTTCGCCAGCCGGTTGGCGAGCCGCACAGCGAGCAGGGAGTGGCCTCCGGCGTCGAAGAAGTTCTGGTCCGCAGAGGCCGGTGGGGCGCCGAGCAGTTCCTGCCAGAGGGCGGCGACAGCGGCCTCGGTGGCGTCGGACGGGGTGAATCCGGCCGTCTGTTCCTGCCCGATGCTCTCCACGAGCGTGCGCAGGGCCCTGCGGTCGAGCTTGCCGTTGGTACTCAGCGGGAGCTGTGGAACCTGCTGGATACGGGCGGGCAGCATGTAATCGGGCAGCCGGTCGCGCAGATAGCCGCGCAGTGCGGCGGGGCCGGTCTCCTCATCGGCGGTGACACAGGCGACGATGCGTGCTTCGCCGCCCTCGCTGTCCGCGTACGCCCCGGCGTCGGTGATGTCCGGCGCCTTGCGCAGCGTGGCCTCGATCTCCTCCAGCTCGACGCGGTAGCCGCGTACCTTGATCTGGTTGTCGGCGCGTCCGGTGATCTCCAGTCCCGTGTCCGGGAGTTGGCGGCCGCGGTCTCCGGTCCGGTAGTGGAGGACTCCGGCGTCGTCCGTGGTGAAGCGGTCCTCGCCGTCGCCGCCGAGATAGCCGAGGGCGAGCGGCGGCCCGGAGACCCACACCTCGCCCGTCACACCGGGTGGCAGGCGTCGGCCGAGCCGGTCGCGGACCGAGAGCGCGGCACTCGCCACGGGGCTGCCGACGGGGACGCGCTCGGCGTCCGCGGGCAGTCGTGCGGTGTCGTACGCGGCGACGTTGGAGGCGGTCTCCGTCATGCCGTACAGGTTCAGCAGTGTGGCGTCGGGCCAGACCTCACGGAAGCGCAGGACCGTGTCCACCGGCAGCGTGTCGGCGCCGCTGGTGACCAGTAGGGGCTGGTGTCCGCCGGAGTGTTTCGCGCTCTCCTCCAGCAGCCCGGCGATCAGCTGCGGGGTCAGGAAGAGATGCGTGATCCGCTCCTGCTCGACGGCGGCGGCTAAGAGCACCGGGTCGAGGAGCTCGTCGGTGCCGAGCACGACGGACGGGATGCCCTTCAGCAGTCCGCCCAGCAGCTCCCAGGGCGAGGCGACCAGCGCCAGGGACTTCTGGACGGCCAGCACCGCGTTCTCGGGGAAGGGGTGGTCCTGCCACATCCATTCCAGCCGGCCGCGGACCGAACGCCGGCTGATACGTACGCCCTTGGGGTTTCCGGTCGTCCCCGAGGTGTAGACGATGTGGAACAGCGCGTCCTCGTCCGGTTCCTGCTCGGGGGCCTGGTGCAGTGGGCCCTCGGCGAGGGGCACGAGCGTGACGCGGGGGGCGTCCAGCGTGGGGAACTGGTCGAGTCCGGGCTCGGCCAGGACGCAGTGCGGTCCGGTCTCCTCCACCATCCGGCGCTGTCGTCGCACGGGTATCGCGGGGTCGAGCCCGAGGTAGGCGGCGCCCGTCTTCAGTACGGCGAGGACTCCGGCGACGGCGGCGGGGCCGCGCTGGGCGGCGAGTGCCACCAGTGTGCCGGGGCCGGTGCCCTTGGCGGCGAGCCGGGCGGCCAGCCGGCCGCTCCATTCGTCGAGTTCGCGGTAGGTGAGGCTGGTGCCGGTGTGGCGCAGGGCGACGGCCCGGGGGTGGGCCGCCACCTGCTCGGCGAAGCGTTCCAGCAGGGTCGGCGTGGTCATCGGTGATCGTCTCCGGGCAGCAGATCGAGGGAACGGATGGTGGTGTGCTCCGCACGCTCCTGGTCGGTCAGGGCCCGCAGCGCGATCAGCGTGGATTGCAGTACGTTGCGGGCGGCCGGGGCGTCGAGCAGCTCCTGCTGGTAGGCGTATTGCAACAGCAGTTGGCCGGGGCCGTGCGGCTGGACGTACAGGGCGCAGTCGTACTTGGTGTAGCCGGTGTCCAGTTCGACGAAGCGGAACCCGACGTCCGAGGCGGTGGTGGCGCGCGCCGGGTACGGCAGCATATTGAGCATGGTCTGGAAGACCGGTGTCGCCGAGGAGCTCCGTGACGCGGCTGGAAGCCGACGCAGTGTCCAGCCGAAGGGGTGCTCGGCTGCTGCGTACGCGTCGTACACCGTCTCCCGCACCTGTGCGGTGAACTCCGCGAGGGTCGCGGCCGGGTCGATGTTCAGGCGCAGTGGCAGCATGGCGAGCATGAAGGCCGGCACCTCGGCGGTCTCCGGCCGTTCCCGGCCCGCCATCGGAGCGCCGACGATCACCTCGTCGGCGTCGCTGTAGTAGCTGAGAGCCAGCGCGTATGCGGCCAGCAGCGGCACGAACGCGGTGGCGGAGGCGGACAGCGCGGTCTGGCGCAGCCGCTGGGACAGTCGCTCGTCGAGGACCGTCTCGGTGATCTCGCCCCGGTAGGTGGGTGCGGCGGGCCGCTGCTTCTGCGCGATCTGAAGTGCCGGGAGATCGCCCGCGAGCCTGCGCAGCCAGTACTCCCCCGCCTCGGCGACCTCCTCGGTGGCAAGGCGCGCCTCCAAGTGGTCCAGATAGCGGTCGTACCGGGTGGCGCGCTCGGGGTCGGGCTGTGCCGGCTGCTGTTCGTACAGCTCGGCGAGCCGCTGGAACAGCACGGTGGCGCCCCAGCCGTCGAGGAGCAGTTCATGCATGGTGACCAGCAGCCGGTGCTGACCGCCGGGCAGTCGGAACAGCTCGGTCCGCAGGGCGGGTTCGGCGAGGAGGTCGAAGGGCCTGGCGGCCTCCTCGGCGGCCACTGCGCGGAACTCGTCCGCGGTGATGTCCCGCGCCCGTCCGGGCAGCGGCACTTCCCAGTGCGGATAGTGGTGCACCACTTCCTGCCCGTCCGGCTCGTCGGTCTCGGCGAACCGGGCGAGGAGCAGCGGGTTCTCGGAGAGCAGCAGCTGCCAGGCCCGCGCCAGCCGTGCCACGTCCAGGGGCCCGTCCAGCTCCAGGGAGCCCTGGTAGCTGTAGTAGGGGCTGAGCGGGTCGAGTCTCCAGTGGAAGTAGACACCGGCCTGCTGCGGGGTGAGCGGCCGGGTCCGCGGGGCGTCCCAGGCATGTTCCGTACAGGTGCCGGCCGCCTGCTGCCGGTGGCGGCCGAGCGCGGCGAGTGCGGCGGGGCTGCCATCGCGCAGCACGTCGCGCAGGCCCGCGGCCGTTCCTGCCTCGCGCAGCGCCGCGACCAGCCGCATGGCCAGCAGCGAGTCGCCGCCCAGCTCCAGGAACGAGTCGTCCCGGCCGACCCGCCCGGTGCCGAGGAGTTCGGCGACCAGGGCCGCGATCGTGGTCTCCGCATCGCCGCGCGGTGGCGTGTACGGGCGGGTGTCGGGGCGGCTGCGGCGCGGTGGTGCGGGGAGCGCCTTGTAGTCCGTCTTGCCGTTCCGGGTGAGCGGGAGGTGCGGCAGGACGACGAAGGTGTGCGGCACCATCGGCGCGGGGAGCCGTTCGGCCAGGTGGGCACGGAGTGATTCCTCCGCCACCTCGCCGCCGGAGGCGGTGACATGTGCGACGAGCCGTGGCGGCTGTGCGGCCACGGGGGTGTGGGCGCTCTCGCGGGCCACCAGGGCGCCGCCGTCGTCGGGGGTGTGGACGGTGACGGCGCAGGCCGCGATCGCGGGGTGGCCGCCGAGGACCGCTTCGATCTCGGCGAGCTCCATGCGTACGCCGCCGAGCTTCACCTGCCGGTCGACCCGTCCCTGATACTCCAACTGGCCGTCCGGCAGTACGCGTACGGCGTCCCCGGTGCGGTAGAGGCGCCCGCCGCTGCCGCCGAAGGGGTCGGTGAAGAAGGCGCGAGCGGTACGGTCCGGGTCCCCGAGGTAGCCGCGGCCCACGACGAGTCCCCCGACGAACAGCTCCCCCGTCTCCCCGTGCGCGCAGGCGTGCCACTCCCCCTCCTCGGCACGCAGCACATACAGTTCGGCGTTTCCGATGGGCGAACCGATCGGCAGATGGCGTACCCCGGCGGCCGGTGAGCCGAGTACGGCATGGGTGACATCGTCCGAACACTCGGTGGGGCCATAGGCGTTGAGCAGTCCGATGCCCGGCATGCTGTCGTGCCACCGCCCGGCCAGAGCGGGTGGCAGCTCCTCGCCGGTGGCGATCATCCAGCGCAGCGCGCCGGGCCCGGCCCCCCCGCTCTCGTGGGCGTCGAGCAGGAAGCGGATCAGTGTGGGTACGGTCTCCAGCACCGTGGTTCCGCGGCGGCGCAGTTCCTCCAGCAGCAGGGCGCCGTCCTGCGCCCGCTCGTCGCTGAAGATCTGTACGCGGCCGCCGACGAGCAGCGGAGCGAGCATCTGCCAGACGGAGATGTCGAAGCCCAGCGGCGCGGTCTGCGCCAGCCGGTCGTCGGAGGTCAGTGCGAGGTCGTCGGCCTTTGCCCACAGATGATTGAGCATCCCCTGGTGCTCGACGATCGCGGCCTTGGGGCGGCCGGTCGATCCGGAGGTGTAGAGGACGTAGCGCACCTCGTCGGGGGCGGGCCGGGCGGTCCGGGTGTACGGAGGGTCCGCCTGTTCCGGTGTCGCGGTGGGGATCCCGGCCGCCCGGGCTCCCTTGACCAGTTCGCCGGTGTCCGCCGGCCCGCCGGTGGTCAGCATGAGCACAGCGCCGCTGTCGGTGAGGAGGGACTCGACGCGGGCGGCGGGCCATCCCGCGTCCACCGGCAGATAGACGGCGCCCAGCAGCTCCAGTGCGAGAAAGGCCGTGATGACGTCACTGCCGCGCCGGCCGCCCACCGCGACGATCTGCCCCTGTGAGACTCCGGCAGCCGCCAGCCGTGCGGCGGTGCGACGCGTACGGTCCGCCAACTGGGCGTAGTCGATGGATATTTCGCCGTCGTCGATCGCTGTACGGTCCGGGTGCGTGGCTGCGTACCGCTCGACGTACGCGTGGACTCCCTCGCCCAGCTCGTACGGCTCGCTGCGGGTCAGCGCCGCGGCGGCGGCCCGCTCCCGTGCCCCTTCGGCCAGCGGGAGCGTGGGGTAGTGCTCGGGAAGGCCGGTCACCGGGCACCCTTCTTTTCCGCGATGACGAGCAGATACTCGACGGGTACGCCCACGCCCCGCTCGTCCGTGGTGTGGAAGCCCTCGGTCATCTCGACCATTTCCGCCCGCAGCTCCTTCCAGCGCGAGGGCGGCGAGATGGTGTTCTTCGCCGCGATGCAGGGGCCGAAGCAGTTCTCGAAGAAGGCGACCAGGTCCTCGGCCGTGCCGAACGGGTAGAAGAGTTCCCGGCGTTCGGAAGTGACCGTGAATCCGGGGCCGAACAGCTCGGCCAGATAATCCGGGGAGCCCCACAGCATGGGCTGCCCCTGATGGCCGTTGGGCGAGGGGAAGTAGGCGGAGAGGATCTCCTGGAAGTGGGCGGTCCAGCTGCGTGCCGTCCAGTTGCACATGCCGATCCGTCCGCCGGGCCGCAGCACCCGGGCCATCTCACCGGACGACGCCGCATGGTCGGGCGCGAACTGGATCCCATAGGTGGAGGTCACCAGGTCGAACGAAGCTTCGGTGAAGGGGAGTTCCTGTGCGTCGCCGCGGTGCAGCTCCACCTCGACACCGGCCTTCGAGAACCGTTCGCGCGCGTCGGAGAAGAACTCGTCGGTGAGATCCAGCCCGGTGACGTCGCAGCCGCGCAGGGCGGACAACAGCGCGACGTTGCCGTTCCCCGTGGCGACGTCGAGATGACAGGTGTCCGGCTCCGGGGCAAGGCGGTCGACGAGCTCGACGGCGCCGGGCCGCAGCAGATCGGCGACGTGCCGGTACTCGCCGTACGACCACATGGTGCGGTTGATCTCCTGGACGAATCGATCGATCGTCATGCGGATCCCCCTCAGAGTGTGAGCCGGGCGCCCAGACCGGCGGCTTCGGCGCGGGCGTGGATGCGGTCGGCGACGGCGACATCGAGTATCGACATACCGAACGGGTTGCTGATCACGATCTCGTCCCGGTCGCGGCGGCCGGGGTGGCGGCCGGCGAGCACATCGCCGAGCGTGCCGTCGACGCGGCGGGCACCGGGCCGTGCGGTGACTCCGTCCCGTGAGGTGCCATCGGGGCCGAGCAGGGTGCCCGCCCGGTGCATCCGGCCCAGCAGCCGGCGCGGGTCGTCACGGACCAGGCTCCAGTCGTCGACGATCACTGTGCCGGCCGAGAGCACCGCCGCCTCGGTGAGGTCGTCCAGCGAGACATGGCAGACGAGTGCGCCCGGCCGCAGCCAGTCCGGCTCGATGTAGCCCTGGGTCACCGTCGTGACGGGCACGACGAGTTCGGCGTCCCGCACCGCCTCGTGCGCACCCTGGGCGAGCACCGTCTCGACGTCCGCGGCCCCGGGGATCGACGCGATGTACCGGGCGACGGATTTCGCGCGGTCGGGCGCCACGTCGTACAGCGATATTCGGCGCAGGGTGGGCACGCTGCGCAGCAGCAGCGCCACATGCGCCTGTGCGAGCGCTCCGCAGCCGAGGAGCGCCAGCTGTCGTGGTTCCTGGACCGCCAGATGGCGAACGGCGAGTGCGGTCACCGCCGCGGTGCGCATCGCGCTGATGTACGCGGCCTCCATCAGGGCGAGGGGGCGGGCGGTCTCCGGGTCGAGGAGCAGGGTGAAGCCCTGGGAGCGCGGTATGCCGCGTCCCGGGTTGCCGATCGAGGCGTTGATGGTCTTCATGCCGATGACCGGTGGCCGTCCGTCCTGGACCAGTGCGCCGGGCATGGCCAGCAGCCGGGCCGAGTCGCCCTGCGGCGTGGTCCAGCCGAGGTACGCCTCCTCGGGGAGGACCGACTGTCCGGCGGAGTGCAGCGTGAGCGCCTCGGCCACCGCCGCCACGATGTCCACGTCGCGGGCCGCCTCGATGACGTCCGCACGGGTCAGATAGCGGAAGTGGCTGTCGGGGTATTGCTCGAAGTCCATTGCGGGCGGGGCTCCTTGGCGAGAGGGTCGGTGGTGGTACCGGGTGGATTCCAGGGGCGGTTCAGTCGCCGGTGCCGCGCGGTCCGCGCAGCATCGCGAAGGGGACGAGCGCGCCGAGCAGCAGCACGCAGGCGAGCGCGATCCAGCCGGCCGTGCCGAGGGCGAGGACGACGCCGGTCATCAGCACCGGGCCCGCGACCCGGTTGGCGACGGTGCGGCTGGTGTTGAACAGCACCAGGTAGGCGCTGCGCGCCCGCTCAGGTGCCAGGTCGAAGGAGAGGGTCCACGAGGCGCCGACCTGGAGCAGTTCGGCGAACGTCAGCAGGACGACGGCCGCGCCGAGCACCAGCAGTGCTTCCCGCGCTCCGAAGCCGGGCGCGGCGGCGAAGGCCAGGGTGCCGCAGCTGAGCAGCAGTGCCGCGGTCGCGTACGAGTACCACGCCCGGCGCGTGGTGCTGTAGCAGCGGTTGAGGGGGTACTGAAGGGCGATGCACAGCACGGTGTTGACTGCGTACAGGATGCCGACATAGCGCTCCGGTACGTCGGTCGCGGTGACGAGCCACAGCGGGAAGGCCACGTTGAGCACCGGCATCCAGAGCGACACCAGTGCGTTGTACGCGGTGAAGCCCAGCAGCCGTCGGTCCTTGAGCAGATCCGCTGTACGGACGCTCTCGACGGCGGTCGCCGCTTCCTCTCCCTGCGCGGTGGCGTACACCACGGCCACCACCACATAGGCGAGCGCGCCACCGATCAGCAGCGGCCGGAACGCCCCGGGGGCTCCGGAACCCAGGGCGACTCCGGCGATCAGCCCGCCCAGACTGATGCCGAGGTTGACGACGGTGCGCTGCACGGCCATGACCTTCGCACGCAGGCTCTCGGGGGCTCGCGCACCGACGTACGACTGCACCAGTGGGGGCGAGGACTGCTCGGTGACGGCGATGACGGCGACCACGAGGAGAAAGCTCCACCAGCCGTCGACCCAGAGATAACCGACGGTGGCCAGGGCGCGCAGCAGCATCACACCGATCAGCACGGGCTTCGGTCCGAAGCGTCCGGCCAGCCGTGCGATGGGCACGGCGGCGGCGATGGCGATGGCTCCGCCGATCGTCAGGCCGGTGCCGACGGATGAGGTGCTGAGATGAGCGACCTTGACGAAGTAGATGGTCGAGACGGCGAGGAACAGTCCCGTGCCGGTCCACTCGATCAGCGTGGCGCCCTGGACCAGCGGCAGGAACTGCCGGTAGTCGGGGCCCGTCCGCCGCCGGTCAAGGGTGGTGCTCGTGCCCATGGTCAGTGCTCCTGGTGCCTTCGGTCGAAGAAGAGGCCTTCGCGGCGCAGTTGTTCCACGGCGGCGGTGATCTCCTTGATGACGCCCTGCTCGGTCGCCCAGTCGTCGCAGTAGAGGGTGTCGTGGTATTTGCCGCCGCCGTCGGCGGCCAGGCAGACCGCGATCCGGTCGTCGTCCATGGGGCCGTTCTCCTGGTCGGTGAGCAGCGCGCGTACGGCGCAGCCGCTGGATCCCCCGAGTACGAGTCCCGCGTCCTCGGCGAGGATCCGGCAGACGGCGATCGCCTCGATGTCGTCGACGTGCACGGCGCGGTCGTAGCTGTGCGGCCCTTTCAGGAAGGCCGACGGCCGGCTGGCTCCGATGCCCGGTAACAGCCGGCGTCCGGCGCTGCCGGCGACGGCCAGCGAGCCGCGTACGTCCACGGCGACCGCGGCGACGTCGGGTCGGTGCCGGCGCAGATGTGCGCTGATGCCGGCGAGGGTGCCGCCGGTGGAGACAGGTACGTACACCGCGCCGAGCTCCGGTCCCGCCTGCTCGGTGATCTCGGGTCCGGTGGTGCGGCGGTGGATGTCGGGCGAGGCCCAGCTCTCGTACTGGTTGGGCCAGCGGTATCCGGGGTTCCGGTCGCACAGCTCGCGCACCATGCGCAGCCGGCTCAGCAGGTAGCCGCCCTGGCCGTCCGGTTCGTCGACGACGATCACCCGGGCGCCGCAGTCGGTGAGCATGCTGCGGGTGGCGTGCGGGGTCTTGAGATCGACCACCGCGATGAAGACGCAGTCGATGGAGGGAAGCAGCCGTGCCAGGGCCAGGCCGAGATTGCCGGAGGTGGATTCCACCACCACCGTGCCCGGGGTGAGCGGCCGTTCGTCGTGCAGCGCCTGTAACAGCCCCACGGCGCTGCGGTCCTTCACCGATCCGGTGGGGCCGTGCTCTTCGAGTTTCAGCCCCAGACGCCGCGTCCGACCCCGGTGGGCGACGTCCAGGTGGAGTAAGGGGGTTCTACGGAGGGCCCGTGCCAGGACGGGTTTGACACGCGGCACTGCTTCCCCCTGTGCGATGCGTCGTTGGCCTTTTCCGTGGTTCGACCGGTCTGTCCCGCTGCGCGCACTCAGACCTTAGGCATGCACCCCCCCGGTGTCACCACGCCACTGCCCGGCGCGCGTGTCGCTCTTGGCCAGAACAGCGCTTGACGCCTCCTCGCACCCCTCGGCATCCCTGCTGAGGTTCCCAGCGTCGGCGGGGGGTTCGGCTCAGCGGTCCGCCGCGCGCAGGGTGTGGCGGACGAATCGAAATGGCCGGTTCGGTGCAGCGGGATCCACATGACGGAACCGTCCCGATGGCGTCGGAACGGTTCCTTGTGCCTCTCGTGCCCTGCAATCGAATCCGGCGTGCCCGCGGGCCGGGCATGCTGTGGGATCCGGTGCAGGGCGGCGGGCCGTCAGCAGATCCGCGGCAGCTGCTCCCCGACCGGCAGGTCGACCACCCGTGTGCCGCCGAGCCCGGTGCGGGCCACCACCATGCCCGGGTGGGCGACCACCACCTCACCGATCACTGCCGCGTCCCGGCCCAGCGGGTGGGAACGCATCGCGTCCAGGACCGCGTCGGCGTGTTCACGCGGTACGAATGCCACCAGCTTCCCTTCGTTGGCGACGTACATCGGGTCGAGCCCCAGGATGGCGCAGGCATTGGCCACCGGCGGAGGGACCGGGACGTGTCGCTCCTGGATCACGACGCCGGTGCCCGACGCCGCCGCGATCTCGTTGAGGGATGCGGCGAGCCCCCCACGGGTGGGGTCGCGCAGTACGTGCAGGTCCGGGGTGACCGCGAGCATGGCCTCCACGAGTCCTCCCAGGGCCGCGCAGTCGCTCTCGATCTCGACCCCGAACTCCAGGCCCTCGCGCACGCTCATGATCGCCACGCCGTGGACACCGATCGCCCCGCTGACGATCACGACGTCACCCGGGACGACACGCTGCGGACGCAGGTCGACGCCGGCCGGGATGAGCCCGATACCGGCAGTGTTGATGAAGATGCCGTCTCCGTGACCGGCTTCGACCACCTTGGTGTCCCCCGTCGCCACCTCGACGCCCGCGTTGCGCGCGGCGGCGCCGAAGGCGCCGGCCACGCGCGCGACGACGGAGAGCTCGACGCCCTCCTCCAGGATGAATCCGCAGGACAGATAGGCGGCGCGCGCACCGCTCATGGCCAGGTCGTTGACGGTGCCGTTGACCGCGAGGTCGCCGATACTGCCACCGGGGAAGAACAGCGGCCGCACCACGAAGGAGTCGGTGGAGAAGGCCAGGCGGGCACCGCCCAGCGACACGGATGCCGAATCGCCCAGCTGCGCCAGCGCCTCACCTCCGAAGGCGGGGGCGAAGATGTGCTGGACGAGTTCGGCGGAGAGCGCGCCGCCACCGCCGTGGCCCATCACGATGCGCGGGTGATCGCGCAGCGGGGCCGGGCACGTCCATGCCGTGGGATCGAGCGGCGGGATACCGGAGAGAGGCGTTGCACAAGCGGTTGCGTCACCGCGCGTGGGGGTCTCGACGGTCTCAGCCAACGGGGCTCGCCTCCAGGGGTGCGGTCTTCTTGATGTCCAGCCGCCGGTAGAGGTAGTACGCGGCGCAGGCGCCCTCGCTGGAGACCATGGTGGCTCCGAGTGGGGAGCGAGGAGTGCAGGTGGTGCCGAATGCCTCACATTCGTGGGGCTTCAGCAGGCCCTGCAGGACCTCTCCGCTGCGGCACTCAGCAGGTTCACGGGTATCAATATCGGTCACCGAGAAGCGGTATTCGGCGTCGTAGTCCCGATAGCGCGGGGAAAGCCGCCAGCCGCTGCCGGGAATGACGCCGATGCCGCGCCAGGCGCGGTCGGTCACCTCGAAGACGTCCTCCAGCATGGCCAGAGCGGCGGGGTTCCCCTCGGGGCGCACCGCGCGCGGGTAGGCATTGTCCACCGTGTGTTCACCGCGTTCCAGCTGGGCCACGGTCCGGCGCACGCCTTCCAGGATGTCCAGCGGTTCGAATCCTGTCACCACGATCGGGACGCCGAACCGTTCGGCCAGCTCGGGATACTCGCCCACACCCATGACGCTGCACACATGTCCTGCGGCGAGGAATGCCTGCACACGGCAGTCCGGCGACTGCATGATCGCCTCGATCGCCGGTGGCACCCGGACATGGGACACCAGCAGACTGAAGTTGCGGATACCGAGCCTGCGCGCCTGATAGACCGTCATCGCGTTGGGAGGTGCGGTGGTTTCGAAGCCGATTCCGAAGAACACGACCTCCCTGTCCGGGTTCTGCTGGGCGATCTTCAGCGCGTCGAGCGGGGAGTAGACGACCCGTACGTCGCCGCCCTCGCTGCGGACCCGGAACAGGTCCCGGCCGGTGCCGGGGACGCGGAGCATGTCGCCGAAGGAACAGAAGATCACTTCGGGGCGGGAGGCGATCTCCAGCGCCTTGTCGATGACTTCCAGAGGGGTGACGCACACCGGGCAGCCCGGTCCATGGATCAGTTCCACCTGGTCCGGAAGCAGTTGATCGATGCCGTGCCGGATGATGGTGTGGGTCTGCCCGCCGCAGACCTCCATCAGCGCCCACGGTCTGGTCACGGTGGAGCGGATCTCGTCGAGCAGCCGCCGGGCCAGTTCGGGGTCCTGGAATTCGTCGATGTACTTCACTGCTGCGCCTCCTGCGGTGCCTCACCGGCGCCGGGCAGCGGCAGTCCGCCCGCCTCTGCCGCCATTTCCCACGGGTCGCCGAACTCTTCCTGAAGCATGCCGAGTTGGGCGAACAGTTCCAGCGTCTGCCGGGCCGACTCCTCGTCCAGTTTCTGCAGGGCGAACCCCACGTGGACGATGGCGTACTCGCCGACCTGAAGGTCCGGCAGATACTCCAGACATGCTTCCTTGACCACTCCGCCGAAATCGACGGTGGCCATGCGGGTGCCGTCCCGTTCCTCGATTTCCAGTACTCTGCCGGGCACCGCCAGGCACATGGCTTCTCCTCGCTGTGGTTGATCGCCTGCCCGGCCCTGCCGGGACACGCCGTCAGTGGGTTGCTGTGCTCCCCCGCGCCGCGCCGATGCGGCCCGTGAGTGTCCGGGCGGCCACCATCACTTGCCCCAGTGCCAGCCCTCCGTCGTTCGGGGGGACCCGGTGGTGTCGCAGGACGGTGAAGTCGTGTCCGCGGAGCGTCCGGGCGCAGGCCGAGGAGAGCCGGGTGTTGGCAAACACTCCGCCGGTCAGGGCCACGGTGTTCAGGCCGTGCTGCTCACGCGCCAGGACGCAGGTACTGCGGACAAGGGCGGCGACCGCCTCGTGGAAGCGTGCCGCGACGACTCCCGGCGCAGTACCCGCGCGCACGTCCTCGACCACCGCCGACAGTACGGGCGCAGGATCGGCGATCAGTGCGCTCCCGCTGTCCGGTGCGGGAGAGCGCAGCGCAAAGCCGTATCCCGCGCAGTCCTCCTCAGCCGTCCCGAGTGCGGCGGCTTCGAGTTCGACGGCGGCCTGGGCCTCGTATCCGGCCCGGTGACAGATGCCGGTGAGGGAGGAGACGGCGTCGAACAGCCGGCCCATGCTGGAGGTGGGTACGCAGTTGAGATTCCGCCCCAACTGCCGTGCCAGAGGGCCCAGTTCGTCAGGCGGGCAGGCAGCCGTGCACGACAGGTCCTGCGCCCAGCCGATTCCTGCCGCGTGCAGATGCGCCAGGGCCATGCGGTAGGGACGGTGCACGGCGGCGTCGCCGCCCGGCAGTGGGACGTACGCGAGATGCCCGAACCGGTGGTATCCGTCGTAGTCCGCCAGCAGGAACTCACCGCCCCACACAGCCCCGTCGTCGCCGTAGCCGGTGCCGTCGAACGCGACTCCGATCACCCGCCGGCTGCCGTCCAGGCCATGTTCGGCCATTGCGGAGGCGATGTGCGCGTGATGGTGCTGCACCCGTACGACGTGCCGTTCACCGGCCAGACGGCGGGTCAACTGTCCCGAGCGGTATCCGGGGTGCCTGTCGACGGCCAGGACCTCGGGTCGCACCCCGGTGATGGTCGCCAACTGCTGTCCGGCGTGCTCGAAGGCGTGTTGTGTGGCGAGGTCGTCCATGTCACCGATGTGGGCGGACAGCCAGGCCCGGCGCCCCTCCGCCAGGCACAGGGTGTTCTTGAGGTCACCCCCCGCAGCAAGGATCGCCGGTACCGGCAAGGGCAGTTCGATGGGCCGGGGGGCGTAACCGCGTGAGCGGCGTACCGTCAGCAGTTCCCCGTCACAGACGCGTACGACGGAGTCGTCGCACGGTACATGGATCGGGCGGTCATGGGTGAGCCAGGCGTCGGCCAGGCGGGCGAGCCGGTCCAGTGCCTCGGCGTCGTCGGTGACGATCGGCTCCCCGGCCACGTTGCCGCTGGTCATGACGAGCAGACTCGGCCCGGCCGGGTCGCCGGGCAGGCCGAGGAGCAGGTGGTGCAAGGGAGTATAGGCAAGCATGAAGCCGAGGTCGGGGCTGTCCGGGGCGACGTCGTTTGACGGTGCCGGGGCGCCCGGCCCGGGGACGGCGTGGCTGCGGCGCCTCAGCAGCACGATCGGCCGGACGACGCCGGTGAGCAGGGCCCGCTCCTCGGCGCCGACCTGGACGAGGTGTTCGATGTCGCCGATGTCGCGGGCCATCAGGGCGAACGGCTTGTCACCACGGGCCTTGCGGCGGCGGAGTGCGGCCACGGCCCGGGCGTTCGTCGCATCGCACACGAGGTGGTACCCGCCGAGCCCCTTGACGGCGAGGATCGCGCCGCCGGCCAGGAGTCCGCGGGCCCCGGCGACCGGGTCCGTCGTGGTTACGTGTCGTGGGGGCGTGTCCGGATCCGGGTGCGCCACCAGCAGATCGAGTCGGGGCCCGCATCGATGGCAGGCGACCGGCTGGGCGTGGAAGCGGCGGTCTGCGGGATCTGCGTACTCGCGGGCGCAGTCGGGGCACATGGGGAAGCGGGTCATGGTGGTGTGCGCACGGTCGTACGGCAGATCCGTGACGATGGTGAACCGCGGCCCGCAGTTGGTGCAGGTGATGAAGGGGTGCCGGTGGCGCCGGTCCGCGGGGTCGGCCAGCTCGGCGAGGCAGTCGGCGCAGGTGGCCACGTCCGGGGGGACCAGCGTGCGGGAAGGTCCGCCGGACCGGGAGGCGACGATGGCGAAACCGGCACCTCCCGCGGCGGGGACTTCCTGGTGCTCGACGGAATCGAGGACGGCCATGGGCGGCGCGTCCGCGGCGATCCCTTCGCAGAACAGGGCCACGGCGGCCGGTGAGCCCTCGACTTCCGCGATGACGCCCTCGGGAGTGTTGGTGACATGTCCCGCCAGGCCCATCGCGAGGGCGCGCGTGTACAGGTAGGGCCGGAATCCGACGCCTTGGACGACGCCCCGGACGGTGACCCGGCGACGCTGCGTCGGCTCGGCCATGGCCGGGCCGGACCGTGGCGTCGTCACGCGCGGGTCTGTGCCATGGCTCCGGGCTCATCCGTCGCAGCGCCCGGCTCACCCCGGCCGGCATGCGTGTGGGGCCGGCCGGGAGAAGCCTCGCCATGCTCGTCGTGCGTATGGGCGTGCGTGGACTGGTGCTGCTGGGCCATGACGGGCCGGTGGACCGGGCCGCCGTTCGCTGCGTCCAGCGCCCGGTCGAGGAGCACCCCGATGCCGTCACCGCGCCGGGCAGAGGTGAGGAGCACCTCCACACCGGGATTGACCTGCTCGACATGGGCGCGGAACGCGTCCTCGTCGAATTCCACTGCCTCGGCGATGTCCGTCTTGGTGACGAGCACCAGGTGCGCCAGCCCGAAAGCGGTGGGGTACTTCAGCGGCTTGTCCTCACCCTCGGTGACCGAGGCGAGGACGACCCTCAGCGTTTCGCCGAGATCGTACGAGGCAGGGCAGACCAGGTTGCCGACGTTCTCCACGAAGAGGAGACGGGTGTCCTCGGGCAGCCACCCGTCGAGGTGCCCGCCCAGCATCCGGGCCTCCAGGTGACAGAGTCCGTCGGTGAGCACCTGCTTGACCGGGACACCGGAGCGGGCCAGGCGCATGGCGTCGTTCTCGGTGGCCAGGTCGGCGGTCAGCGCCGCGACGGGGACGCCCGTCTCACGGGCCAGGACCAGTTCGCGTTCGAGCAGTGCCGTCTTCCCGCTGCCCGGGCTGGAGAGCAGATTGACGACCGCGGTGCCGCGGGCGGCGAGTTCGGTGCGCAGGCGGTGCGCTGTCGTGTCGTTCTTCGCGAGTACCGCCTGCTGCAGATCGACCACACGGCACATGGTTCAGCGCTCCTCGGAAATCGGTTCACGGGTACGTCTCTGCACAGGTCCTTCGTCCCAGTGGACGTCTGCGATCTGCAGCTCGCGGCCCGAGAGCAGCTCCGCCGTTGCCTCGCCGCACAAGGGGCAGCACAGCTGCGGTGGCATTCCGACCGCCCATTCGTCCGCGCAGGGCGCGCAGCGTGCTCTCGCCCGTACGGAGTCGACCACGAGGTCTGCGCCTTCCAGCACGGTCCCGGCGCAGGCCAGTTCGAAGCAGAAGGACAGTGCGTCGGGGACCACTCCGGCCAGCTCGCCGACCTGGAGCCGGACGGAAGTCACGGCGACGGCGCCGCCGGCTCGGGCTGCTTCTTCCACCTGGCCGACGACGGCCATGGCGATGGACATCTCGTGCATGGGTCTCCGTCCTGCCCGCGTCATTACACCGGGGGGTCGCGGCCGCTGCCGGGCTGGCTCGCCGACGCCGGACGGTACGTACGTCATTCGGTGCAACCCGGGACCTGGCGGATCCGGTGCCGTCACATGCTCCGGATCCGCAGGTAGCGCTTGAGATCGGGCATGACCTGTGCCACGAGTGCGGCAACGGCGGCGGCGACCGCGCCGCCGATGATGATCTTCTTCATGACGGTGTTCGTCTCCTCAGTTGTTGGCCGGGCCGGCCGCCGACTGTGCGGTGGGCGCGGTCCGTTCGTCGTCCCGCACAAGGCGCAGGACCATGTTCACGGCCTCCGGTACGACAGCGGCCACGGGATCGCTCAGGCCGATGCCCTCTTCGACGCAGGCAGGTTCGCATCCGACGACCAGGATGCGTCTCGGGGGAATGCAGCCCGTCCCGGCACACAGGGTTTCCAGCAGGGTCAGGACCGTGTCGGGGGACATGCGGTGGCCGTCGAGCAGAGCTTCCTGCGGCTCGATACGGCCGGGCCGGTCGGCCTCGATCAGATACAGCGTTCCGGGATCGCCGCCGCGTCGGGTGGCATCGATCAGGAACAGCGTGTCGTACCCGTCGAGGAGCTGGTATGCGAGGTGGACTCCGCGGACCCCGATGTCCACCGCTTCGACGTGGCCGGGAAGGGGTCCTGACGCCAGTCGCCGTACGGTCTCGACACCGAAGCCGTCGTCGCCGAGGAAGATGTTCCCGACGCCCGCGACCAGAGTCGTCGCTCGTGTCATGCGTCCTCCAGCGGTGCGACTTCGTCGGGCTGGAAGTACAGGAACCGGCCCTGCTCCCGCCGGATGTCCGCACCCGGATCGCCTTCCACGGTGACCGCGAGGTGCACTCCCCCGTCCACGTCGTGAAGTACTGCTTCGACCAGTGCGCTGCAACCCTGCAGAAAGAGGTCCTGGGCGTCGGTGCGGCGCAGGCCCGGCCGCAGGAGTACGCGGCTGCCCGCGCCCACCGACCGGCCGTCCACCAGGATCCGGTCCCGCGCCGGGTCCGCGCCGCCGTCGCTTGCCGGGTCCCACCACGGCTGGTCCGGCCGGATCAGGTCGTATTCGTCGGCTCCTTCCGGCAGTTGCGGAAATCCGTCCGGCACAACGGCCGCGGGCGCACCCGGCTCGGTGACTTCCCGCAGGGCCCGTACCGCGCCGTGCAGCCGCTCCAGGACCTCGGGGGGCATCGAGTCGGCCAGGTCGATCACGGCGGCCGCCCGGTCGTCCGTCCCCCGGGCCTCGCGCTTCTCCTGGTCCGTCAGGGCCGCCGTGCGCAGCGCGAGGATCTCGTCGATCTCTGTGGAGTCGTACAGCGCTCCGGGGCTCTCCGGGGCGATGGCCGGGTGGTCCTCAAGGATGATCGGGGACGAGAGCACCAGGTCCGTGCGGCCGGGCTCACCGGCCAGTACGGGCCAGGTGTGCAGATTCCGGCAGCCCGCGACCGCCCCCTTGGCCCATTCGGGAGGGTCCGTCATCGACAGGAACGAGCCTGCGCTGAGGCCCAGGAGAAGGTGGGCGGCCACCAGCGACCTGGGCAGAGCGGCGTCGCGGCCGGCGTCACCGGCATCCGGCGTCCATGTGCTGGTGTTCTCCACGACGGCGGTGAGCCGCATCGCCCGGTACGGGCCGTCGAGTTCGGCAGCCGACAGCCGTACCGCGCCGCTGATCTCCTCGCAGCGGCGCACCAGGCGGCCCACGGTCCGGCCGTCCTCGTCGTGGACGGTTTCGTTCGCCTCGCCTGCCGGGCGCGTGAAGGGGACGACAACCCCGTCGCCGGTGAGTTCGGCCATGGTGGCGAGCACTTCGACGCGTTCCTCCGCACCCTCGTCCCAGGGAACCAGGACCCGGTCGGTGAGGTGGAGTTCGGGGACGGTCTCGAAGGTGCCGTCGTCGCGGAGCTGCTGCACGGTGCGCCGTTGGGCGTGCAGGAACCGCACCTCGACCGCCAGAGCCGCGTCGGTCTTCGGTTCCATCAGACACTCGGTGTGCTGGAAGTCGTGCTCGTCGGCGGCTGCCGCCCAGGCCGGTGGTACGAGTACCCCGAACTGCCAGCGGAGCCGGTTCTTGGCCGCCGACGCGCGGTACGGGTACAGGACATAGCCCTCGAAGAGGACGGCGTCGGCCACGCCCCGGGCGGCGGCGAAACGGGCTTCCAGCGCGGGGGTGAGCGCGGATGTGGTCATTGCGCCGTCCTCTCGGCGAGTCCGGCGAGCCCGGCGTCGGCGAATCCTCGGTCCGGCCGCTGGAGGGCCGTGGTCCCGGCCGCGTCGAGAAGCGCCCGGACGGTCGCCTCCCAGGAGGGCAGTGCGTGCCGGGAGCGGAATTCGAGCAGCGCGTTCATGGTGTCGCGAGGAAGGCGGATCCAGCCGCATCCGGGGAAGTGCTGATCGACCATCTCCCGCCACACCGCCACTGGCATCCGGAAGGGCGCCTCCAGATCCCAGGGAACCGGCTCGACCCGGAAGCCGCCGGAACCGGTGAAGGCGGTGCCGGAGAAGAGCATGAGGAGCGGCACCTCACCATCCGTCAGCGCGTTCACATACCGTGTCGCGGCGATCTCCAGGTCATAGGTGCAGGGCACGACGACGTCCGTCTCGGTCGCCCCGGTGAACGCGGGAACCATGACCGGGACCTGGGCGAACTGCACGGGCTGGAGTGTGCTGCCCCAGCGTGAGCGCTCTCCGAACAGGTCCGTCAGGCCCTCGGCCTCGGTCGTTCCGTAGCCGCGCCGGGCCGGCTCGATGCGGATCTGGCAGCGCAGCGCGAGTGCGTGCACCCGCGTCTCTGCGGACGCGGTGATGCGCAGCCGGAAGACGAGGGTGGGGCCGGCGGCATACGGGTCGGCGCGTACGCCGGTGCAGGTGAAGGTGAAGTCCGTCATGGTCGTCGCTTCCCTTCCGCTGCCCCGGCCCGGTGTTCGATGTGTTCGAAGAAGGCCTGCAGATCGGCGCGGGCCTCGGCTCCGCCGTCGAAGCCCTGCCACAGCAGGCGCATGCGTCCCACCAGCTCGTAGCAGATGTCGATCGGTACGAGGTAGCACTCGGCCCGGCCCTCGGACCGGTGCAACAGCAGTGCTTCCACGTCGGGTTCGAGCAGCTCGGAGAGGCGGCTGCCGCCGAGCACCGTCTGCCAGGTCGACGGATCGAGTTCGCTCTCGGTGGCTCCGGCAGGGCTCGGGTAGAGCGCCACCAGCCGGTCCAGCGCGGCGTTGCGGAAGAAGAACGCGACACTGACCGGGATCTGCAGGAGTTCCCACGCGTTGTCGTCGAGACGGTGGTCGTGGTCGGCCAGGTAGCGGTCCGGGACGCTCAGGAACCGGCCGTGGGCGGCGCCGGGCCGCTCGAACAGCAGGGCACACGGGGTGCAGGCGCACGCCAGCGAACGTTGCTCGGTGTCCACCAGATGCCGGTGGTTCCCCTCGGCCACCGTCACTCCGCAGAGTTCGCACCGCTCCTGCCGGGGTTCACGCGGCGCCGCGAACCGCCGCAGCGTGTGCACGCCCGAGGCGGGCGCGGGCCGCCCGGCCGTCGTCCGGGGCGCGCTCATGGCGTCCTGGCCGGGACCGGCCTGACGGTTGCCGCGCCCTGCGGCGGGCGGGTTCCGATCTGAAGGAGTGCCGGTTCCTGAGTGGCGGAGACCGGCTCCATCTCGACCGTGGTCACTTCCGGTGCGAAGCAGGCCAGGGAGTTCTCGACGGACTGCTGCGCCGACGACGCGCCGGTGCAGCCGCAGCCGCCGGTGCCAGCGGTCCGCAGGCGCAGGGTGCCCGTGCTCTCGTCGAAGGTCACCACCTCGACGGGATCACGGACGGCCGAGAGTGCCCGCCCGATGCGCGTTCCGGTGTCCTCGGGGTGCAGGTCGTGCAGGACCAGCAGGCTCGACACGAGGTCGTCGCCCAGGAGTTCGTCCAGGGTGTCGCCGGTTTCGCGGCCCGGTGCGGCCCGGAGCCCGTCGAGGATCCGGGCCAGTCCGGCACCGTAGAAGTCCATCAGGACCCGCACCAGCTCCTCGGCCGCCGCGGAGGCCTTGCGGTCACCGGCCGCCGTCAGTTGCTCAAGCACCTCGTCGACACGCTGTCCGGCCCGCTCCGCGCCGGAAGTACCCGTGGTTGCGCTCATCCGCCCAGTCCGCTCAGCCCGGTGGGCACGTGCATCTTCTGCACGGTCCTGCCCCCGCCGACGTACATGTGGACGCCGCACGGGAGACAGGGGTCGAAGCTGCGTACGGCGCGCATGATGTCGATGCCCTTGAAGTTCTCCGGCGGGTTCTCCTCGAAGATCGGCGTGTTCTGCACGGCGTCCTCGTAGGGCCCGGGAGTTCCGTAGGTGTCCCTGGTGCTGGCGTTCCACGGCGTCGGAGGGTAGGGGTGGTAGTTGGCGATCTTGCCGTCCCTGATCACCATGTGGTGCGACAGCACGCCGCGCACGGCCTCGGTGAATCCGACGCCGATGCTCTCGTCGGGGACCTCGAATTTCTCCCAGGTCTGTGTACGTCCGGCGCGGACCTCAGCGAGCCCCTTCTCGGCACAGTGCAGCGCGATCGCGGCCGCGTACGCCTGGAAGTAGGTGCGGGCGCGGTTGCGCTCCAGCGCGTTGCTCCACTTCGGGATCTTCCACTCGAAGGTGGTCTCGGGCTTGGTCATGGTGCGCGGCAGATTGATGACGACGCTGTGGCCGGTGGCCTTGACGTAGCCGACGTCGACGAGTCCGGAGAGCGCGGTGGACCACAGCCGCGCGATGGGGCCGCCGCCGGTGTCCAGGGCCAGGTGGTCCTTGCCGTCGAACCAGCGCGGCGACATCACCCAGCTGTACTTGTCGTCGAAGTTCCGCTTCTGCGGCGCGGGGATCGTGTGCTGGTTCCACGGGTGGCGGGGGTCGACCGGGTTGCCGAGCGGGTCATGGGTGACGAACTGCTCCTTGCCCTCCCAGTCGTCGTAGTACGAACTGCCCAGCAGGATCCGGATGCCGAGGTTGATCTCGGTGAGGTCGTTGGTGACCAGCTTGCCGTCCACGATCACACCGGGGGTGACGAACATCTTCCGTCCCCAGTCGCTCATGTTGGCGTACGTGAAGTCGCAGTGCTCTGGGTCGTTGAGCGCTCCCCAGCAGCCGAGCAGCACCCGTCGGCGACCGACCTCTTCGTACCCGGGCAGGGCCTCGTAGAAGAAGTCGAACAGGTCGTCGTGCAGGGGCACGACCCGCTTCATGAACTCCACATAGCGCATGAGGCGGCTGAGGTAGTCCGTGAAGAGCTGGACGGAGGCAATCGTGCCCACTCCGCCCGGGTAGAGCGTGGAGGGGTGCACATGGCGCCCCTCCATCAGGCAGAACATCTCCCGCGTGTAGCGGCTCACCTGGAGGGCCTCGCGGTAGAACTCGCCCTCGATGGGGTTGAGCGAGCGCATGATGTCGGCGATCGTGCGGTATCCGTGCTCCCCGGCATGCGGCGCTTCGGTGCGCTCGGCGAGTTCCAGGACGCCGGGATTGGTCTCGCGGACCATCTTTTCGCAGTAGTCGACCCCGACCAGGTTCTCCTGGAAAATGTTGTGGTCGAACATGTACTCCGCGGACTCGCCGAGGTTGATGATCCACTCACCGAGGTGCGGCGGCTTCACTCCGTACGCCATGTTCTGCGCGTACACGGAGCACGTGGCGTGGTTGTCGCCGCAGATTCCGCAGATGCGGCTGGTGATGAAGTGCGCGTCCCGGGGGTCCTTGCCCCGCATGAAGACGCTGTAGCCGCGGAAGACCGACGAGGTGCTGTAGCACTCCGCGACACGCTTCTGCTTGAAGTCGATCTTCGTATGGATACCGAGACTGCCCACGATCCGGGTGATCGGATCCCAGGCCATCTCCACCAGGCCGCTGCCGTCGCCGGCCGCCTTAGTTTTCGGTGCCATCGTGTGTGCCGTAGCCCTTCTGAGAAGCGGGAGGTGGGGTCGTCACCGGAAGGTGTGGAGTGCGGTCGCTGTCCTGGGCGTGTTCACCACGGGGGCCGGTAGCCGGTGGTCAGCCGGTCCCCCTTGTGCCGCCACTTCGGCTCCTTGTCCACGGTCTTCGCCGTGATCGCCCGGAGCCTGCGGATCACCGCCCCGTACGCACCGCTGGCAGTGCTGGAGACCTTGGCGCCCGGTGGTTCGTCCATGAACGGCATGAACTTGTCGGGGAAACCCGGCATGGTGCAGGCGATACAGATACCGCCGACGTTCGGGCAGCCTCCGATGCCGTTCATCCAGCCGCGTTTGGGTACGTTGCACTTGACGACAGGGCCCCAGCAGCCGAGCTTGACCAGGCACTTGGGCGAGTCGTAGGTCTGGGCGAACTCGCCCTGTTCGTAGTAGCCGGCCCGGTCGCACCCCTCGTGCACGGTGGCGCCGAACAGCCAGGTCGGACGGAGCTTGTCGTCCAGTGGAATCATCGGAGCGGATCCCGCCGCCTGGTACAGCAGATACGTCAGGGTCTCCGAGAAGTTGTCCGGCTGGATCGGACAGCCCGGCACGCACACGATCGGGATTCCGGCCTTCGACTTCCAGTCCCAGCCGAGGTAGTCGGGCAGGCCCATGGCACCGGTCGGGTTGCCGGCCATCGCGTGAATGCCGCCGTACGTGGCGCAGGTCCCGATGGCGACGACCGCCAGGGCCTTGGGCGCCAGCCGGTCGATCCACTCGCTGGTGGTCATCGGCTGGCCGGTCTCCGGGTTGTCACCGAAGCCGCACCAGTAGCCCTCCGGCTTGATCGTCTCGTTCGGGATGGAACCCTCGACGACCAGGACGAAGGGGTCGATCTCGCCCCGCTCACCCTTGAAGAACCATTCGATGAACGTGTCCGCACCGCCCACGGGGCCACATTCGAAGTCGATCAGCGGCCAGTGGACCTCGATCTTGGGCAGACCGGGCAGCGCACCGGTCACGATCTCTTCGATGCTCGGCTGCATCGCGGCGGTCAGGGCCACCGAGTCGCCGTCACAGCTCAACCCCGCGTTGATCCAGAGGATATGGATCGGGGGCTCTTCTCCGGTGGCCGCAGCGGGTGCGTCCACGGTGTTCGACGTTGCTGCATCCATGAGGATGCCTCCCTGGAAAGAGACACACGAAGGCCGACATATCGACCTTCACTGTTCTTCGTAGCAAGCGCTGGGTGCGGGTGCGGCATGGTGCACCGCCAGTGCGGTGACGGCGGGCTCCCGGGCGGGCCGGTCCCCTGCGGATCTGCCGGTCGTGGCCGGGACGAGGTGTGACGGCCGGCCGGACGGGGGATCCTTGAGCACGAATGCACGCCGCAGTGCGTGGTAGGACGACCGTGGATCGAAGAAGGTCCGCCGCATCGCGGTCAGCTCCTCCTCCCGGTAGTCGGCCAGGGGCCTGTGGGCCTCGTCCCGCTCCCGTTCGGCCTTCTTCGCAGCGATCCGCGACAGTGCCACGGGCGACGCGGCAAGACGGGCGGCCGGCGAGACGACCTCGCCCGCGAACGACTGCGCATCGCAGTCGACCGTCCGGTCGGCGAGACCGAGCCGCACAGCGGCCTCGGCGCTCACCGGCAGCGCCTTGCCGGTGAGGTGCTCCGCGGCGGCGGCCCCCACCCTGCGCGGCAGCGTGTACGTCCAGTACTCGGAGCCGTACAGCCCCATCAGGCGGTAGTGCGGGTTCAGCACCGCCCCCGACCTGCACCAGACCTCGTCCGCGGCCAGGGCGAGCATCGCCCCGCCCGCGGCCGCGTTCCCGCCCACGGCGGAGACCACCAGCCGGTCGGTGGTGGTCAGCACGGCCTCCACGAGGTCGTCCATGGCGTTGATGTTGGCCCAGGACTCCTGGCCGGGGTCAGCAGCGGCCTCAATGACATTGAGGTGGATGCCATTGGAGAAGAAGTCCCGGCCTCCTCCCAGTACGAGCACCGACGTGGGCCGTCGACAGGCCAGCCGGTAGGCGTCGTGCAGGCGTCGGCACTGCGTCGTGCTCATCGCACCGCCGGGGAAGGAGAACGAGAGGAATCCGGCCTGACCCTCCTCGCGATAGCTGATGTCGCTCCAGTCACGCCTTCGCCCCTCCTCGTACAGCGGCGAAGGGTGCTCAGGCAGCGCGGGCAGACGCCCGGCGAGCGCCGTCACAGCGGGCAGCTTGAATGTGGCGGGTCCTCCCGGCCTGCGGCGGGGACGGAGCTCAGGGATCCATACCGCGCCGTCGGTCGTCGCCCGGCAGACGGCGCCTGCCCGTACGGCCACCAGCTCGCCCGGTCCGCCGCGCAGTTCGTATTCCGGGTGCCCCCCGTGCAGAAACCATTCGCCCCCGAGCAGTTCGTCGAGCACGCCGGGCCAGGAGTCGGCGGCGCGCAGCTTGCGGAGGACCGCTTGCGTGGAGTCCGACTCCCAGTCGATGCGACGGTGCTCCTGACGGAGGTACGGCCGCGTACGGATGCGCGACTCCTCATCTCCGCCGGTCTGCGGACGAGGTACGTACGTACCGGACGAGAAGCGCCCGACGGCGAGGTGCACGGCCTGCAACGCGGCGTCGGAAACTTCATTGCGGTACAGGTCGCTCTTGCCCACCGGAGGCACCGGAAAGGTGACCGACGCCCAGATGTCCCCGGCATCCATCTCCTCGTCGGCCTGAAGGACGGTCACACCCCAGGTGTCCGCACCCTCGTGGATGGCCCAGTCGAGGGAGGAAGGTCCGCGGTCGCCCGGCGGGCCGGGGTGGACGACGAGGCAGGTGTGCGCCGTCCACACGTCCCGGGGGATGGCAGTCTTCAGCAACGGGGCCAGAATGAGGTCGGGCGCGAACTCGCGCACGGCGCGCCGCAGCGACGCGTCGCGCGCGGACGCCTCCGGAGTCGCGAGTTCCACCGCTACGGCGTGGCCGCGGTCCCTCAGCTCAGCATGAACACGCTGAGTGAGGCTGTTGAACGCGCTCGCCACGAGCAGGATGTGCACGACGATCTCCCAACGCCGGGCAGATCCGGCTGGTTGCGATGGTGGGGCACTGCGGGCGGGGGTCCGCCGGCAACCGGCCGCGAAGTCACCCGAAAGCGAACGCATCGGCGACCACTCAGTGGAACCCCGGCACCGAGCCCCGTGCTCAGCGGATCGGAATGAACCAAGCAGCGACATGACGCAGAGCCGAGCTTTCGGTACGAGCCCAACTACGCCCCCGTACGGCCGGGCAGGGCCGGGAGGCATGCCCCGCCCCGGCGGCCTGTTATCTTTACGTGACTTCGCGACGCAACTCTCGGTCATGCTTTGGCCTTTGCTGCGGCGGAGTCGGCGAGGGGGGAGCTCGTGGCCACCCTCTGGGCGTTTCAGTCCGATCAGCAGCCGCACGGCCTGAACTGAACCTGGGGATGCACATGCCATACACCGGCCGAGACGAATGACTCTGCCGCCCGCCGAGCGCGGGCAGGCGTCCGCAGGGCCCTGGACAGGGCCGGCCGAGATGGCGCATGGCGGCGGACGAGCAATGACCACTACACGTGTACGGGCACGGTCGTAGTTCGCGGCCGGCCCGGCCTGTCATGGCTGGACGGAATGACACAGCACAACATATTCAGCAGAACGGCGCATGCCGCCCGGGCCGTGTTGGTCCCCGGGACGGGACGCCGGAAACAGGCGAAGCGGCCGCGCCTGCACCTGCCGCGCAAACCGGACTATCCACGCACAGGCCGGCGCGGCTGGCGAAGATGGGTGCCCTCGTGGCGCCTGGTCGTGGGCTCGTTCCTGATGTTCACCGCGACGCTCACGACCGTGGTGGGCATCGCCTATGCGCGTACGGACATCCCCAAGGACCTCAATGCGTTCGCCACCCAGCAGGACACCGTCTACTACTGGGCCGACGGCACTCCCATGGCCCGTACCGGCTGGGTGAGACGCCAGGAGATGCCCCTGTCGAAGATTCCCGACGATGTCCGATGGGCCGTACTGGCGGCCGAGAATGCCGACTTCTACTCGGACCACGGCATATCGACGCAGGGAATCACCCGTGCCCTGTGGCGCACGGTCGGCGAGGGAGACACCCAGGGCGGATCGACCATCACCCAGCAGTACGTCAAGAACGTCTACCTCTCGCAGGACCAGTCCTTCTCCCGCAAGTTCACCGAAATGCTGCTCGCGGTCAAACTCGACCGCCATGTGAGCAAGGACAAGATCCTTGAGGAATATCTGAACACCAGCTGGTTCGGCCGTGGCACCTACGGCCTCCAGCGCGCGGCCCAGGCCTACTACGGCAAAGAGGTCACCCAACTCAACGCAAGCGAGGGTGCGTTCCTCGCCTCCCTGCTCAAGGGGGCCTCGCTCTACGATCCCGCCATCAACCCGCACAACCGTGAGCGCGCCGTCGAACGATGGCAGTGGACGCTGGACCGCATGGTGAAGATCGGCAAGCTGAGCCCGGCCGAGCGTGCCCGGTACACCACCTTTCCCGAGCCGAAGCCCCCTCACAAGCCGAACAGCACGGCCGGGCAGGACGGTTACCTCGTCCAGCTCGCCGAGTCGTACGCCAAGCGTGCCGGGCACATCTCCGACGCACGCTTCGACCTCGGCGGCTACCAGATCTACACGACGTTCGAGAAGCCGCGGATGACCGCCCTCACCCGGGCCGTGAAGGATGCGCGCGACACACTCGATCCCGAGCAGCGCAAGGCCGACCGCCATGTCCGGTTCGGGGCCTCGTCCGTTGCCCCGGACGGCCGGATCCTCGCCGTGTACGGCGGACCGGACTTCGAGCGGCAGGCCTTCAATGAATCCAACGCGAGCACCGTCCCGGCCGGTTCGGCGTTCACGCCGTTCGTCTACGCCGCCGGCCTGGAGCACGGCGTCTCACGCAAGCGCAACGGCCCCCGGACCACCGTCACTCCCTCGACCGTGTACGACGGTGACGACGACATTCCGGTTATTACGCCCGAAGGCCCCTATTGGGACCGCAGCGGCAAGATGGTCAAGGGCCAGAACGACGGCGACCACTCCTACGGCCGCATCAGCCTGCACGACGCCATGGCGAAGGCCGTGAACTCCCCGTTCCTCCAACTCGGTATGGATGCGGGACTGAAGCAGGTCCGCAGTACGGCCGAGGCATCCGGGCTGCTCCCGTCCAGCTTCGGTCCACCCGTTCCCGCGTTCTTGATGGGCAACTCCACGCCGAGCGCCATCCGCATGGCCGACGCGTACGGCATGTTCGCGGCCCACGGCATGCACACCGATCCGTACTCGGTACGAAAGGTCACGCGCAACGGCGAGCCGGTCCGCCTGGATCTGCCGCAGGCGAAGCGCGCCGTGCGGCCCGCCGTCGCCGACGAGGTCACTGCATCGCTCGTACGGCCCGGCGGGGAGAGCGGCTCCGCCTTCGCCTCGCCGGTCGCCGCCAAGGCCGGAACCACCGAGGACGACACCGCGCGCTGGTACATCGGTTACAACCGGGCCGCGTCCACGGCCGTTGTCGTGTACCGCATGGACCTGACGAAGAGTCTGGCGCCACTGCCTCTGAAGGGGCTCGGCGGCTCGGCGGCCGGCAAGAAGCTCTCGTCCCAGATCTGGAACACATACACGGAAGCCATGACGAAGTGACAGATACCAGAGCAAAATTTGCCGTTCGCCGAATACGGGCCCGCTTGACGCCCCGTATCGTCCTGGGGCTCGCCGCATGTCTTGTGGCGTCGGGTTCCGCGGCGCTGATCCCGCTGGCGTCCGGCGATTCCTCTGACAGCCGGACCCCGCAGCAGGGCACGAGCACCGTCGCCGCGCCGACGCCCACCGCCCGGGAGCATCGCGGGGGCGACGGGAAGAAGACGGAAGAGGAGAAGTGGGACGGGAAGGTCAAGATTCTGGGGGACGGTTCCACGTCCTACACCGGGCCGCAGCCCGGCCAGTTGAAGGCCGAGCGACTCAAGCCGGGTGAGAAGCCGCCCCAGTTCGTGGTGTTCTCGTGGGACGGTGCGCTGGAGGGCGACGATCGCATGTTCTCACGCTTCCGCCGTGCGGCGAAGGAGAGCAATGCGCACATGACGTTCTTCCTCACCGGTATCTACCTGCTCCCGAAGGAGAAGAGGAACCTCTACGAGCCGCCCCAGCACAAGCCCGGAGCGGCTGCGATCTCGTACCCGACGCGCGAACACATCCGCATGACGCTGGAACAGCTCGGCGACGCCTGGCGGGAGGGCAACGAGATCGGGTCCCACTTCAACGGCCACTTCTGCGAGAAGAAGGGCGGCGGGGACTGGAGTACGGACGAGTGGATCAGCGAGATCAACCAGTTCTACTCCTTCGTGCAGAACTGGAAGACGAACACAGGCTTCAAGGATCTCGATCCGCTGCCTTTCGACCCCACCCGCGAGGTCGTCGGCGGGCGGGCCCCCTGTCTCGAAGGCCAGAAGACCCTTCTGCCGGCGACCAAGCCCTTCGGCTGGCGCTACGACGCGAGCTCCCCGGGCGACTTCCAGATCTGGCCGTCCAAGAAGAACGGCATCTGGGACCTTCCGCTGCAGATGCTTCCGTTCCCGGGCAAGGACTTCCAGGTGCTGTCCATGGACTTCAACTTCCTCTACAACCAGTCGGAAGGCAGCACCGAGGGCGACCCCGCGCAGTACCGGACGTGGCGCAAGGAGGCACGGGATTCCTACGTCGCCGGATTCGAGCGGGTGTTCAATGGCAGCCGGGCACCGCTGTTCATCGGAAATCACTTCGAGGACTGGAACGGCGGGATCTACATGGATGCCGCCGAGGAAACCATGCGAGAGGTCTGCCCACGCAAGGAGGTGCGCTGTGTGTCCTTCCGTGAACTGACCGACTGGCTCGACGCACAGGACCCCAAGGTCCTCGCCCAGTGGCGGACACTCGACCCCGCCCAGCCCCCGAACTGGAGGCAGTAGGCGGGGCATCGAGACGGGCGGGTCCGGTGTGCGCGGGCGCCGACGGCGCCCGCGGTCAGCTCGCCTTCTTGACGAACTCCGTGGTGTACGTCTTGGCGAGGTCCACCTTCGCGTCCTTCAGGTTCGGGTTGAAGGCCTTCAGGACCCGCTCGACGGTGGCGGGGCCGTCCGCGGGCATGACGCCGTCCGTGGTGAACATGGGCAGCGTGCTCTTGATCGCCTCCGCGTAGAGAGCCTTGCCGCCGCCCTGGGCGTAGTCGGCGGGCATCTTCGCGGCGATCTCGTCGGCGCTGTGCGTGGACATCCACTTCAGCGTCTTGACGAAGGCGTTGGCCAGCTTCTGGACGGTGGCCTTGTGGCTGTTGACCCACTCGGTCTGCATATAGAGGCTGGACGACGGGTAGAGCCCGCCGAGCGCCTGCTTGGAGCCCTCGGGCGTCCGCATGTCGATGAGGATCTTGCCGAGCTTCTTGTCCAGGATGGTGGCGACCGTCGGATCGGTGGTCATTCCGCCCTGGATGGAACCCTGCTGAAGGGCGGAGATGAACGTCTGCCCCGCTCCGACCGCCACGGGCGTGAATTCGCTGGTCTTCACATCGTTGCTCACCGCAAGATACTTCGTCAGGAAGTCGGTCGAGGAGCCGAGGCCCGTCACACCGAGCTTCTTGCCCTTGAAGTCCTTCGCCGACTTGACGTCCCCCGCCGCCTTGTTGGAGACGATCTCGACCTCGCCGGGAGCCTGGGAGAACTGGACGACCGACTCGACCTGCTTGCCCTTCACCTGAAGGTCGAGGGTGTGGTCGTAGAAGCCCACTGTGCCCTGGACGTCGCCGGAGACCAGGGCCGTCTCGGCCTGGACGCCCGCGGGCTCGGTCAGGAGCTGGACCGACACCCCCTCCTCCTTGAAGTAGCCGAGCCGTTCGGTCAGCATCGCGGGCAGGTAGATGACCTTGTCCAGGCCCCCGACCATGATCTTGACCTTGTCGTTCTTGTCACCGGAGGCCGAGGTGGAGTCGCCGCCACAGGCGGTGAGGGTGGTCAGGGCGAGTGCGCCGGCGACGGCGACGGCCGAGATCCGGGTAGATGTACGCATGTGATTCACGTCCTTGTGAAGAAACAGTCGGGTGTGCGGATGGCGGTGGGCGTCAGCGGGCGGTGTCGGCCTCGGCCGGCTTCCAGCGGAAGAGCCGCTTTTCGAGGAAGGTCAGCAGGCCTTCGGCCAGCAGCGCGACGACCGCGAGGATGACCATCGCGGCGTAGACACCGGCGGCGTTGAACGTGCCCTGAGAGGCGGCGACCAGCAGCCCGAGTCCCTTGGTGGCACCGATGTACTCACCGACGATGGCGCCGATGAGCGCGAAGCCGAAGCTCACATGCAGGCTGGTGAAGATCCACGACGTGGCCGAGGGGATGACCACCTGAAGGGTGACCTGGCGGTTGCTGGCGCCCAGGATGCGGGAGTTGGCGACGAGATTGCGGTCGACCTCCCTTGCGCCCTGGAAGGCGTTGAAGAAGACGGGGAAGAACACGAGGACGACCGCGGAGGCGACCTTCGAGGCCGGGCCGAGGCCGAACCAGATGAGGAAGATCGGGGCGAGCACGATACGCGGCAGGGCGTTGAGCACCTTGATGTACGGGCCGAGGACATCGGCGGCGAAGCGGACGCGGCCCAGCGCGATTCCGAGCAGCACACCGGCGATCACACCGATGACCCAGCCGAGCAGCGCTTCGTAGAGCGTGTACCAGATCTGCTCCCACAGGGAGCCCTGGGCGGTGCCGTCGACGACCCAGGTGCGGATCTGGTCCCAGATCTTCGACGGCATGGAGAAGTTGAACGGATCGATGACTGCGGTCCGGGCCAGCCACTCCCACAGCCCGATGACCACGAAGAGCAGTGCGATCCGGCTTCCGAGCACGAGGAACCTGCGGTTGCGGGTGGCGCGCGCTCTGGCCTGGGTCCGCTCGGTCTTGGTGACGGCGGCGCTCGCGGTGATGGAGTCAGGCGACATTGAGCGCACCCCTCTCGCGGGTGATGCGGACCTCTTCGCCGAGCGAGGACCAGATCTCCCGGTAGATCTCAAGGAACCGGGGCTCCAGACGCACCTGTTCGACCTTGCGCGGGCGGGGCAGATCGATCTCGAAGACCTCCTTGACGGTGGCCGGTCCCGCGGTCATGACCACGACTTTGTCGGCCAGCGCGATGGACTCCTCCAGGTCATGGGTGACGAAGACGACGGAGGCGCCGGTCCCGGCCCACAACTCCAGCAGTTCGTCCGACATCAGGGCCCGGGTCTGCACATCAAGTGCGGAGAAGGGCTCGTCCATGAGCAGGATCTCGGGATCGTTGACGAACGTGGCCGCGAGTGCGACACGCTTGCGCTGACCGCCGGACAGTTGGTGGGGATAGCGGTCCTCGAAAGAGGACAGGCCGACCCGGGCGAGCCACTCCCGGGCGCGTTCCTTCGCCTCGGGCTTCGCCACGCCCCGGAAGCGGGGGCCTGCCATCACGTTGGACAGCACGGTGCGCCAGGGGAAGACCGCATCCTGCTGGAAGACGAAGCCGACCTTGTCGCCGATGCCTCGCACCGGCTCACCGGCGACCAGCACCTCGCCCTCGGTGGGCTCCTCCAGGCCGCTGACCAGTGTCAGTGTTGTCGATTTGCCGCATCCGGTAGGTCCCACCACGGCAACGAACTCGCCGCGCCCGATCGTGAGGTCCAGATCCCGTACGGCGGTGTGGAGCGCCCCCGACGGAGTCCGGAACGCTTTGCTCGCCCCCCGCAGCTCGATGGCGGGGCTCGTTTCGCTGTTCATGGAGCGGGACGCTAAGTGCGGCCCGGGGACGTGGGCACCCTTGCGCTCACAACTCCTGCTTCTGCTCATAACCCGCGGTTCTGCTCGTTCTGCTCACGCTGCGGCAACGAATGCGCCACGAGGACTGGTCATTGGCGACGGTGACGTTTACGTTGCGTTCACACACGCACGAAGCGGAGCATCAGGTTCCTGGCTGGCGGAAGGCAGAGGTCGAAGCACATGCGGATTCACTGGCCCCGCCGTGTCTTCGCCCAGGTGCTCCTCACTCAGGTGGCCATCACCACCGGCGTGATCATGCTGGTCACCGGGCTCTTCCTCGCGCCCCTCAGCCACCAGCTCGACGACCAGGCGATGCATCAGGCGTTGTCCATCGCCCAGACCGCCGCCGCCGAACCCGGCCTGGTGCACAACCTGACAAGCACCGACCCCAGCCCCACCGGACCGGTGCAGGCCGAGGCGGAGCGGATCCGGCGGGCGACCGGAGCGCTCTACATCGTGGTCATGGACACCCGCGGGGTGCGCTGGTCGCACACCGACACCGCACAGATCAGCAGACACGTCTCGACCGATCCCAGCACCGCTCTGGGCGGCCGGGAGATCATGCAGATCGACAACGGAACCCTGGGCCGCTCGGCACGCGCGAAGGTCCCCCTGCGCGACAGGGACGGGACCATCGTGGGTGCCGTCTCGGTGGGCATCGCCTACGACAGCGTCCATGAGCGGCTGCTCGGCGCCATTCCCGGTCTGCTGCTCTACTCCGGAGCGGCGCTCGCCGCGGGCGTGCTGGCCGCCCTGGCCGTCTCGCGGCGGCTGCAGCGCAGCACCCATGGACTTGCCTTCGCGGACATCTCCGCCCTGCTGGACGAGCGCGAGGCCATGCTGCACAGCATTCGCGAGGCCGTTCTCGCCCTCGACGCCCGGGGCCGGATCCGGTTGCTCAACGACGAGGCGCAGCGTCTGCTGGAGCTGGACCAGAACGCCGTCGGACGGGCGCTGGGCGAGGTGCTGCCGCCGGGCCGTACGACGGAGGTGCTGGCGGGACGGGTCGACGGCGACAACCTGATCACCGTCTGCAATGGACGCGTGCTGATCGCCAACCGCATGCCCACCGGCGACGGCGGAGCCGTCGTCACCCTGCGCGACCGTACCGAGCTGGAGCTGCTCGGACGTGAACTGGACTCCACGCACGGACTGCTGGACGCGCTGCGCGCCCAGGACCACGAGCACGCCAACCGGCTGCACACCCTGCTCGGGCTGCTGGAACTCGGAAGGCACGATGCCGCGGTGGAGTTCGTCGCGGAGGTGGCCAACGGTCACCGGGCATCGGCGGAGCAGGTCGCGGAGCGCGTCAACGATCCGCTGCTGTCGGCGCTGTTGGTGGGCAAGTCTGCCATCGCGGCGGAGCGGGGCGCGTCCTTGCGCATCTCTGCGGCCACCCGGCTCCCGGACGTGGTGGTGGACCCGCGCGATCTGGTGACAGTCCTCGGCAACCTCATCGACAACGCGCTGGACGTCGCCTCGTTCATCGAGGTCGAGCTTCTCGCCGAGGGCACCACCGCGGTCCTGCGGGTCAGCGACAACGGTCCCGGGGTGCCTCCCGGCATGCGCGAGCAGATCTTCACCGAGGGCTGGTCCACCAAGGAGTCCCCCGCGCATCGCGGACGCGGTCTGGGTCTGGCGCTGGTGCGCCGACTGGCCGAGCGCTACGGTGGCGCGGCCCGCGTCACGGCCCGGGCCGGCGGTGGCGCGGTCTTCACCGTCGTCCTGCCCGAGGCACTCAGCATCCGGCCGCTGTCCGAAGTGGGAGAGTTGCGATGATCGATGTCCTGGTGGTGGACGACGACTTCCGCGTTGCCGAGATCAACGCCGCTTATGTGGCCAAGGTCCCCGGCTTCCGTGTCATCTCCCGTGCGCACACTGCCGCGCAGGCGCTCGCCTTCCTGGAGCGCGAACATGTCGATCTCGTTCTTCTCGATCACTATCTTCCGGACGAGACGGGGCTGACACTGGTACGGCGGCTGCGCCAGCTCGGCCACCCGGCCGATGTGATCATGGTGACCGCGGCCCGTGATGTGTCGACCGTCCAGACCGCCATGCGGTACGGCGCCCTGCAGTACCTGGTCAAGCCGTTCAGCTTCGCCGGTCTGCGGTCCAAGCTGGAGAGTTACGCGGTCCTGCGCCGCACCCTCGAAGGCGTGGGCGGCGGCCACGGCGAGGCGGGGCAGGAGCAGGTCGACCAGATCTTCGGCGCCCTTCGCACCGCGGACTCCGGCCCCGCGGCGGCCCTGCCCAAGGGCCACTCCGCGCCCACGGCCGACGTCATCCGCCATGTCCTGTCGGCCGCCGACGAACCACTGTCCGCCCATGAGGTCGCCACCCGGGCCGGCCTGAGCCGCTCCACCGCCCAGCGATATCTCAAGTACCTGGAGGGCGCGGGCCGCATCAGCCTCAGCCTCAAGTACGGCGACACCGGCCGGCCCGAGCACCGTTACGCATGGGCGAAGGCGAGCTGAGCCCCTTGCTGAACGGAGCCGGACTGGTAGCGTTCGTCCATATCGTCCCAGCCGACCGGTGCGCCATCCGATGCGACAAGGGCTGATGCATGAACCGAGACGAGACGAAGAATCCGCATCCCGGCCAACTGCGTGCCGGAAAGCCTCCGTTCGAGCCGTCCGCGATGAGCCCGCCGGACGCGCCGCTCGTGGAGCTGACCCCCGCGGCCGCCGATCTGGTGCGCCTGTTGCGTGAGGCCCACGGTCCGCTGATGTTTCATCAGTCGGGCGGCTGCTGCGACGGCAGTGCGCCCATGTGTTACCAGGACGGAGAGTTCCGTACCGGCGGCTCCGACGTGCTACTGGCCTCGCTCGATGTCGACGGGGTGGCGGAGAGTGTTCCGTTCTGGATGTCGAAGAGTCAGTTCGAACTGTGGGCGCACACCCGGCTGATCGTCGATGTGGTGGAGGGGCGGGGCAGTGGATTCTCTCTGGAGGCTCCGGAGGGCGTGCGTTTCCTGATCCGGTCCCGGCTCGTCGGCCCATGAGGCGACGCCGCACAGCGGTGGTTTGCCGTAACGGCAAGAATGCTTGTGGCGTGGTGGCGGTGGCCGAATGATCGTGGCACAGGTGGTACCGACGGTCGAGGCGCTCCCGGCCCGGTGACCCGCGTCGCCGGCCACCGCACCGCAGCCGGTCACGTCCGCGAGGAGAACCACATGCCGCCCACCGACTTTTCCGCCGCTCCGCCGCCGGACGCCGTCCACCGGGTGGTGAAGGTACCCGGAGGCCGTATCCACCTGGTGGAGCAGGGCACCGGCCCGCTGGTCCTGCTGGTCCACGGCTTCCCCGAGTCGTGGTACTCGTGGCGCCACCAGCTTCCGGCCCTGGCCGCGGCAGGCTTTCGCGCAGTCGCCATCGATGTGCGCGGCTACGGGCGCTCGTCGAAACCCGGCGATGTGGAGGCGTACCGGATGCCGGACCATGTCGCGGACAACGTCGGGGTCGTACACGCACTCGGTGAACGGACCGCGACGGTTGTGGGCCATGACTGGGGTTCGACCATCGCCGCCGGCAGTGCGCTGCTCATGCCCGATGTCTTCACCTCCGTGGCACTGCTCAGCGTTGCGTACGCGCCGCGGAACGGTCACCGGCCGACCGACGCCTTCGGCCGCATCGGCGGTGCCGAGGAGTTCTACATCAGCTACTTCCAGTCCCCGGGACGGGCCGAGGCGGAGATCGAACCCGATGTGCGCGGCTGGCTGGCCGGGTTCTACGCCGGGCTCTCCGCCGACACGATGCCCTCGGACGGCGAAGGCAGTCTCTTCTTCGTCCCGCCGGGGGCACGGCTCCGCGACCGGTTCGCCGCCGACACCCTCCCTTCCTGGCTGAGCGAGGCCGATCTCGATTTCTACGCGGCGGAGTTCGAGCGGACCGGGCTGACGGGGGCGCTCAACAGGTATCGCAATGTCGACCGGGACTGGGAAGACCTCGCCGCCTGGGACGGTGCGCCGATCACCCAGCCCTCGCTGTTCATCGGCGGGGAACTCGACGCGTCGACCACCTGGATGGCCGACGCCATCGAGAGCTTCCCCAAGACGCTTCCCGGCCTGGTCTCCTCCCACATCCTGCAGGGGTGCGGGCACTGGATCCAGCAGGAGCGCGCCGCCGACGTCAACCGCCTGCTCACCGAATGGCTGCGCTCCCCGCAGGTCCGCGCCACCCGGTGAGCCGCAGCGCGCCTGCCGCGGTCACGCCGTGTCCCGTACCGCCACGATGCCGTTGAACACACCCACGTACGCCGTTCCGTCGGGACCGATCGTGACCGGTGCCCAGTTGTTGTCGTACGAGGGGCCGGTGCCGGTGAGCTTCTTCCAACGGCGTTCGCCGGTGCGGAAGTCCACGGCGGTGAGGTACCAGGCGTCGATGCCGAGGCTGTTGGGTTCCTTCTCGTAGAAGTACAGCAGACCGTTGGCGGTGGAGAGTTTGGGGACGGTCGAGGGTGAACGGACGGCGCTCTGCCACACGGTGTCGCAGCCGCTGCCGTCGGCCCGTACGTCGATCCGGGCGACACCGCCGACGACGCTCTTCCCGAGCAGCAGTGACGTCACGTTCTCGTAGCCGTAGTTGTTCTCGACGACGAGGCTGTTGCCCCGACTGATCATGGAGTTGTCGGTGGTCGAGGCGCCGGAGCCGAAGACCGGGACCTTGCAGACGAGGCGCCGGTCCGCGGGGACGCCGACGGCGCGGCGGTAGACCAGGACGTTCATCCGGTCGTCGGCGTTGTCGGTGATCGCGACATAGTCGTCGCCGTCACCGAAGAGGTCCGGCGTGGTGCCGGAGCCCTGGTTGACCGAGCCGGGTTTGGTGCCGGTTCCCCGGTCGTACGTCTGCCGCCACTGCACCTGCGGGGTTCCGTCCGACGATGCCGCGAAACTGTACAGGGCGTGGTCGGAGACGATCGAGACTCCGTCCTCGGCGACGGAGAACGAGTTCTGGATCTCCTCCCCCATGAGTTGCACGGAGCGGATGACGGAGGTCCCGGGGTCGACCGTGCCGACGCGGCCGAGCCGGGTCACCCACCAGACGCGACCCTGCCAGTCGGGCATCACGGAGGTGACGGGGTCGCAGATGCCGCTGGGGAAGAGGTTGGTCCAGCTGACGCAGTCGTGCGGCACCTGGCCGGTGAGGTCCCAGTCGTTGTCGACGGCAAAGTGCCAGCTGCCGTCCGCCGCCTGCTCATGGGCGATCCGCAGGATGTGCTGACGAGAGTCGGCGAGAACCACCCGGTCCCGGTTGTCGAGGTAGAAGTAGGCGCCGCCCGAGGTGTCCTTGAAGATCTTCGAGAAGTCGAGGCGGGTGATGGCCTCGACGGTCGAGGAGCGCTGCGGGAGCTTGTACTCGGCCAGGGTGTCGAGGGTGCGCGGATCGAGGAGCTTGAGCAGGAACCCGGTGAACGTGCCGCACACAGTGATCAGCCGGCCCGCCGAGTCGAAGGTGGCGGTGGCGCACTCCCCGCCGAGCGGGGCGATCTGTTCGCTGCGGACTTCGGGGCCGCGGCCGAGGGGCCCGGAGTACGGATAGGTGGCGCTGCCCGCCGCATCGGCGTGCATGGTGCTGCGCCCGTTGGGGGCAAGGAAGGGGTGCTGCGGCGGTGCCTGTCCGGGGACGGGCGAAGCCGTGGCGGGCGCCCCTTCGTAGTCGCCGACCAGACGGTGTCCTGGCGCCTTGGGGATCTCGCCCGCCGAGGCCGCGGCGCCCGGCGTCAGGAGCGCGGTGCCGCAGAGGGTGAGCGCCAGGGTCAGTGCGCGGGCACGCGCTCTTCGGGACGACGGAAACATCGGACTCCTCGGTCGGGTACGGGGGTCGCGCCGCCGCCCGACGCTAGAGCGACCGTCTTGAGGTGTCCATGGAAGTGCGCGGTGTTTCATGCCCGCTTCACGGCCTCGCAACAAGGCGCATCGCGATACGGCCGGCCGGAATCAGCCGTGTACGGGACCGGACCGTCCGCCGTGGCGTCGCCCGCGGTCGCGGTGGTCGAGCATCGCCCGTCGGATCTCGGCGGCCGTGGCCCGTGCGTGGTCCGATGTGGCAGCCCGGTCGGCAACCGAGGGAACGAAGCGGTGCTCGGGCCTTCGGCAGTGTGTACACGCGGTGTCGGTGGTGACGAGACAGCCGTCCTCGCACTGCGGGTTGGAGCAGGACCCCGGACGCAGCAGCTGCTCAGCGATCTCCTGAGCACTCCAGCGATGCCTGCCGTCCTCGCCCTTCTCGTGGAGCGCATGGGCCCAGCGGAGATTCCATCGGCGTTCGAGCCGGTCCAGGAGCTGGTCGGCGCTTCGCCGGGTCAGCTCCTGATGGATCAGTTCGGGAAGAGCGGGCGGAAGGCGGTGACCGAGCGCCTGCATCAGCGGCTGGGGAAACGCCTGAAGGACGTAACCGACCGGGTCGTTCCCCGCCCTCTCCCGCCATTTCCGGCACGGACACCCGCCCTCGGGCGGCAGCGGTGAACGGCAACGGCCGCACAGGCCGCGGCAGTCGAGGCAGAGGCCGCCGTCGAGCCCGTCCAGATGCGGTGCCGGGGCACGGCCGCATTCACGGCAACAGGCGGCACACGGACCGCAGAGCCGTTCATCGTCCATCCTGGTCGTCCAGGGTCGTTGCTGGCAGCGGCAGCAGCGGCCAGTGGTGCAGTAGTCGTGGTGAGCGGCGCCCGAATCGCGTCCGAGGGGCGGGAAAGACATGGCGGCGTTCTCCAGGTCCTTGGGGAGGTACGGGGTCCGGTGCCAGGCCCTGTTCGGGCCGTCGGCCGGTCCGTCTGTGTCGCCTCGGACCGTTTCATCCCCGCATACCGGCCGTCCCCGGATGACGGCATCGTGATGCCGACTGCTCAGGACGATCATCTTCTGTTCGTGAAGTCGGCCCGTATCCGCCCTGTTCCGGATCGCCTCCGATCACCTCCGATCGATTCAGGCGGGCACGGAAGCCCGCGCCTGGCCTCCGGGTACTCCCCTCAGCGGCTTGACCTTGTCACTGACGGCAGGGTTGAACGATGACGGGCATGGACAGCAACCCCACACCACAGACCCGCCGGATCGTCGTCGTCACCGGAGCCGGAACCGGCATCGGCCGAGCCACCGCACGCGCCTTCGCCGACGAGGGCGCCGTCGTTCTCGCCGTGGGGCGGCGGGCCGAGCCTCTCAGGGAGACCGCGACCGCACATGACCTGATCGAGCCGTTGGTGGCCGACATCACCGCCGGGGGCGGGCCCGACCGCATCATCGAGATGGCGGTGGAGCGTCACGGCCGAGTGGACGTGCTGGTCAACAACGCCGGAATCGTTCGCAGTGGTGCTCTCGGCACGTACACGACCGGGATGATCGCGCCTCAGATCGCAACGAATCTGATCGCTCCCATCCTGCTGTCCCAAGCCGCTCTGCCGCTGCTGGCGGCATCCGGCGGGGTGATCGTCAATGTCAGTACGTCGGTCGGGCAGCGGGCCTGGCCGGGCAATTCCGTGTACGCGGCGTCCAAGGCGGCCCTGGAGACGCTCACCCGCAGCTGGGCGGTCGAGCTGGCGCCGCGCGGAATCCGGGTGGTGGCGGTCGCGCCGGGTGCGATCGACACCCCGATCGGTGAGCATCAGGGCCTGACTCCCGCGCAGATGACGGCCGTCCGCGCATGGCAGTTGGCGCACACCCCGCTCGGGCGTGTGGGCAGGGCGCAGGAGGTGGCCCGGGCGATCACTCATCTCGCCGCACCGGCCTCGTCGTTCATCACCGGGGTCGTCCTGCCCGTCGACGGCGGGGCGGTCGTGGCGTGATAGGAGTGACCCGGGGGGTGGTGGGTGTGCGGATCGGCGAACTGGCCGAGGCGACGGGGACGACCGCTCGTGCGGTGCGCCACTACGAGCAGGCCGGGCTGATCTCCTCCGAGCGGGCCCCCAACGGCTATCGCGTCTACGACGAGCGGGCCGTGACGAGAGTCCGCAACATCCGTCATCTGCTGGCTGTCGGGCTCACCTTGGAGGACGTACGGGTGTTCCTGCCCTGCCTGGACGGCGATGTGGCGGCGGCGCCGCCCTCCGCCAGGGGTCTGCAGATCGCTTGGGAACGGCTCGCGGTCCTCGACGGGCGGATCGCGGCCCAGACCGAGGCCCGGGACCGGCTGGCGGCGGCACTGCATACGATGTCCGGTGACCGCGCCCTCGGGGCCCCGGTCACCGAACGGGCCTCCGAAGTCAGGGCTTGAGGCTGCTGACGACGTCGGCCGTGGCCGTCAGGCCGTTCTGAATGGTCGGCGCCATGCTCGTGCCCGCGAGGAAGAAGCCGAGCATGGCGCAGACCAGCGCATGCGAGATCTTCAGCCCCCCGTTGCGAAGGAAGATCACCGCAAGGATCAGCAGAAGCACCACCAGTGAGATCGAAATGGCCATGGCCAACCTCCTCCGCCGCGCCGGAATGCGGCATTCGGCCGCCAGTGTGGCGTAGCGGAGAGGCCATCCGGCGGACTGGCATGTCCGCCATATGGGTGTTGACTGGCTGTCACGCTCCGGACGATGCGTCCGCGTCCCGTCAGCCGCCGAGGCGAGCGGCCTCGGTCCTGGCGTCGCTGTCATGTGTACGCAGGAAGTGTTCGAGCCCTGCCAGGTCGTCGGTGTTGAGGTGGTCGACCCCGGCGGCCAGCAGCTCGGTCCATACGGCGTCCCGCTCCGGCCCCGCGACGTCGGGCGTGGCCCAGAAACGGACGCGTTGGCCGCTTCGGTGGGCCGAGGCGACGAGCGAGCGCAGTCTGGCCCGTTCGGCCGCAGGGAACGGGCCCGCGCCCAGCCAGCTGAAGTCGTCGCTCCAGCTGCTGCTGATGAGCGGGATGAACGAGGCGGTGGCCGCGGTCCCGAGGTCGTCCGGCCGGCCGTCGTAGAAGGCGTACCGCGTACGCTGCGCCTCCATCGGGACGCGGGCGGCGCGGTCGCCCGAGATGACGGGTGTGATCGCGCCGGGCCGCACCCGGCCGTTGTGGTACGCCGTCAGCATCCGCCGGTAGCGCCGGAGCTGCCGGTCGAGTTCGAGGTAGGCGGCCGCCCCGTCGGTCTTGATGTCGATCAGTAGCTGGACGGGTTCGCGGTAGCCGGGGTGGACCATGCCGTGGTTGGCCCGGACCCTGGCCAGCAGCGGGTCGAGGTAGAGCGCGGCAAGGGTTCGGGTGGGGTCGAGGTCGGTGGCCTCGTGGGCGACCAGCAGCTCCCCGTCCACGAGGAAGATGTCTGCCTCGACGCTGGTGAAGCCGTGGGCGAGCGCGTCGTGGAGGGGGTGCGTGTGCAGGTAGTCGTTGTGCGCGTGGGCCCGGCGCAGCGGACGCGGACGGTGGCGGCCTGCGGCCGACGGCGCGGCGGACGCCTCGGACGCGACGGCCGTCTGCAGGGACAGCACCGTGCCTGCGGCGACGGTGGCGAGCGCGGTGGTGACGACGCTTCGGCGGGTCGGGAACGCCATGGATTCTCCCGGGAGCGAGGGGCGGATCGGACGGTCGGACGGGACCGAGTATGCGACCGTGATCCCTGCAACGGGCAGTCACTTCACAAGAGTTGATCGGGTCGTCGTCCGCTCGTCGACTGCCGTTCCCCTGCTCTGACCGGGGCCGTCCAGCGGTGGTGGGCCCTGTCGCCGCAGGGCGAGGGACCAGCCCGCACACTCGCCTCCCCCGTTCCGGCTCGCGGAACTCGGCCTGCACGCCGCCCCTCTGCCGTATCGCTCCCTAAAATTACCTCAACTTCCTCTTCTCATGTACTTTAGAGGAAATCAGGTGTCCGCAGGACGGGCGAAAGCGCAGGTTGGGACGAAGTGGTGCGGCAGCTCTATTACTCGGTGGATCAAGTGGCGGGCCTGCTGGGGCTGCATGTCAGGACCGTGCGGGGCTATGTGCGGGACGGGCGGCTGAAAGCGACCCGGGTCGGCAGGCAGTACCGGATCACCCGCGAGGACCTGGAGGCGTTCACCGGCATCCCCGCCCCCGCTCCCGCTCGTCGTACGCGCCACGCCGAGGTGTCCGGCATCGTGCAGATCGACGCGATCAGCCCTGAGGCGACCATCCGCCTGACCAACCTGGTCATGGCGGCCGCCCAGGGCCGACACCGCGGTCAAGGCGGTGACCGGCTGCGCGTGGAGACCATCTACGACGAGGAACGAGCCGCACTCAAGATCATCATTGTGGGCGGCCTGGACACTGCGGCGGACCTGCTGAAGATCATCGACACCCTGATCGAGGAACCGGAATGAGCAGCACCTACACCTCTGAGGAACACTGCCCCATGCCTGACACACTCCAGCACCTCGCGGGCACACCCGTCCTCGTCCGCGCACTGGACGGCGCACCGCTGCGCGACGAGCAGGACGCGCTCGACCTGATCGGCGAAGGGTTCCGGCACGACGCCACCTGGGTCGCGGTTCCGGCCGGTCGGCTGACGGACGACTTCTTCCGGCTGCGGACCCGCGTCGCGGGCGACATCGTCCAGAAGTTCGTCAACTACCGCCTGAAGCTGGCCATCGTGGGGGACATCTCCCGGCATACCGATGTCAGCAACGCCCTGCGGGGCTTCGTCCGCGAGAGCAACCGGGGCACGCAGCTCTGGTTCCTGCCCGACATGGACGCCCTGCGCACACGGCTGGCACAGGACTGACGGGGAGGAAAGGAAGACGCCGGGCAAGCATATGAATCCTCGTCCTGAACCGGCACTCCTGCACCCTCCGGAACGTGCAATGAATCTCACCCATCACGCTTGTCGTCCAGTCACGGCGACCACCCCCGAGTCCACGGCTCCGGTCAGCGATCAGGTCACTCGGCGTCGACGAAGCCCATCGTTCGGTTCATGGCGATGGCGCTCGCGTTCGCCGGATGGTGGAAGGTGCGGATCTTGCGCGCCCCACACATTCCGGCGAAGGCCATCCCGAACGTCTTCATGGCGATGGAGACGCCGCGCCCCCGGTACTCGGCCCTCACCCCGGTCATCTCGTTGAAGACGAAGTCCCCATGGTCGGAGGTCGCCGCCATGCCGATCCAGGCTTCGCCGTCCAGTGCGATCACGACGCCGCGCGGATCGTATGAAGGGACTTCCAGCCGTTGCTCGGAGTATTCGTCGAACGAGTAGAACTCGCCCCGCTCCGGGATGTCGGCGGCGCACTCCTTGTTCAACTCGTACAAGGCGCGGCGATGTTCCGGTGTGTTTCCCAGTTTGGCAAGAGTGGTCAGCCGGATGCCGTCGGCGCGACACCTCGTCACGTACGCCTCGAATCGGTCCGCGTCGAACGCGCTGACATCGAGTTCCAGCTTTACCCACTGACCAGCCATGCTTCCCCTCCACCTGGATCCGCCGGACGCGGGCTTGCCCCAGCGCCCCCATTATCGATTGCGCGAAGGGCATGGGTTCATCCGGTCGGGCTCATGGACTCCTGCGCCGCGACACGCCCGGAGATTCCCTGCCAGCCGACCGTACGGTCGCACCAGCGTTCCAGCAGCACCCGGTCGTGGCCGACGGCCAGCAGCCCGGCCCCGGAATCGCGTCGGTATGCCTCGACCACCGCGACCAGCGCGGCGGTCGTCGACGCGTCGAGCATCGCGGTCATCTCGTCGCAGATCAGCCAGCGCGGCCGCAGGACCAGAGCCCTGGCCAGGCAGCCGCGCTGCAGCTGGCCGTCGCTCACCTCGTGCGGACGCCGGTTCAGCAGCTCGGCCGTGAGACCGACGGCCGGTGCCAGCTCGGCCACCCGGTCCGTCACCTCCGAGCGCCGACCGGTCGCCCGCAGCGGCTGGGCGATGAGTTCGCGCAGGCTGAGCCGGGGGTCGGCCGAGAGCCGGGGCTGCTGGAAGACGACACCGACTGCCGTGCGCTGCGCCCGCGGGGCGCGGTGCCGCCATCCCCGTACCTGTTGGCCGTCGAGTACGACCGTGCCCGCGTCCGGGCGGTGCAGCAGGGCGGCGACCTTGGCCAGGGTGGATTTGCCGCAGCCGCTCGGGCCGAGCAGTCCGACGGATTCCCCCGGCGCGATCATCAGGGATACATCGCGGACGACGGGGACGCGGGGGTCGTATCCGGCGGTGATACGGGTGAGCTCAAGCATGGGCGGACTCCTCCGCGCCTGCCCGCACAGCGTGGTGGCAGGCGAGTTGGCCGTCGAACGGGGGTGGTACGGAGCACCGGTCGTCGGCGCGGCCGCAGCGGGCCGCGAACGCGCACCCGTCGGGGAGCGCTCCGAGCTCCGGTGGCATTCCGGGGATGGGGGCGAAGGCGCGCTCCGGCAGGGCGTCGAGGAGGCCGCGGGCGTACGGGTGGCGTGGTCCCGGCTTCCCGAAGAAGCGCTTGGCGTCGGCGAGCTCGACGATGCGGCCCGCGTACATCACGGCGACCCGGTCGGCGATCCGTTCTGCCGCCGCGAGGTCGTGGGTGATGATCAGCAGCGCCCTGCCTCCGTCGGTGTGGCGGCGCAGTTCGTCGACGGTCCGCTCGACCAGGTCGCGGTCGAGTCCGGTGGTCGGTTCGTCGGCCAGGAGCAGGGGTGCGTCGCCGATCAGGGCGAGAGCGGTCGCGGCGCGCTGGGCGAGACCGCCGGAGAGTTCGTGCGGATACCGGTCCAGATGGCCGGCCGGGAACGCGGCGCGCGCGGCTGCCTGTTCAGCCGCCGCGCGCAGTGCGGGCTTTCGGGTGCCGGTCAGTTCACGGAGGGTCTCCTCCAGTTGGGCGCGCACCGTTCGGACCGGGGTGAGGTGGGCTGCGGGGCTCTGCGGTACGAGTCCGATGCGGCGGCCTCGTACCGTACGGGCGAGGGTCCGTTCATCGGCGGTGAGGAGTTCGGTGCCGTCACCGAGCACTGCCGAGCCCTCGGTCTGCGCATTGCCGGGGAGCAGTCCCAGCAGCGCGGAGGCGAGTACGGATTTGCCGCAGCCGCTCTCGCCGACCAGGGCCAGGCACTCCCCCGCCGCGAGGTCGAAGTGTGCGTCGCTGACGGCCGCGATGTGCCGCCCGCCACGCATCCGGAAGCGGACGGAGAGCCCGCGGACGGAAAGGACCGGAGTCTGCAGGTCCGGAGTCTGCGGGTCCGGGGTGGTCTTCACAGCATCAGCTCCGATCGGCGGCGCGGGTTGACCCGTTCCCGCCAGGCGCCGGCGAGGCCCGCCAGAGCCAGGGTCGGAATGATCAGGAACAGGCCGGGGAAGAGCGTCGGCCACCAGTCCCCGGCGAGCAGCGAACCGCGCGCCGTCTGCACGAGGTTGCCGAGGCTCGCCTGGTGGGTGGGGAGCCCGAGCCCCAGGAAGGAGAGCGCGGACTCGTGCCACATGGCGTGCGGCACCATGAGCACCGCGGCGAGGCCGGCCTGCGGAAGCACTGCGGGCAGCAGATGCCGGACGATGACCCGCCCGCGCGAGGCGCCGCCGGAGATCGCCGCGTCGATGAACGGGCGCGAGCGCAGCGACAGCACTTCGGAGCGGACGATCCGGGCCGTCGAGAGCCAGTGGGTGAGGGCGACGGACACGATCACGGGGCCGACGCCGGGCCGGAACATGGCGACGATGAAGATGCCGAGCAGCAGATGCGGTACGGACGAGAAGGTGTCCACGAGCCGCATGACGATCCGGTCGGTCCAGCCCCCGAACGCCGCTGCGAGCGCACCGACGGCGGTCCCGATGACGGTGGCGGTGAGTCCGGCGACGATACCGACGAGCAGCGAGACGCGGAGCCCGTAGATGCAGCGCAGCAGCAGGTCGCGGCCGACGTCGTCGGTGCCGAACGGGTGCTCCCAGGACGGTGGTTGAAGCTTGGCAGCGAGGTCGACGGCCTGCTGGTCGAGCTGGACCAGCGGAGGTACGAGGAGCACCGCGAGCAGCACCGCGGCGACGATCCCGGCGGAGCTGACCACGCGGATGCGTCGGGTGGTGCGGCGGGCGGGTCCGAGGACGAGTTCAGCCATCGAAGCCCACTCTCGGGTCGGCGATCGCGTACAGCAGATCGGAGAGGAGGTTGCCGAGGACGACCGCCCCGGTGGCGAGCACCGTGAGCGCCGCGAGCAGCGGGAAGTCGACGGAGGTCGCGGCCTGGACGGTGGCGGCGGCGATGCCGGGCCAGCTGAAGACCGTCTCGACGAGCAGGGCGCCGGTGATGAGCTCGGGGACGCGGGAGCCGATGAGGGTGAGCATCGGCAGCATCCCGGAGCGCAGTGCGTGGCCGAGCAGCACGGTGCGTTCGCTCAGTCCGCGGGCGCGGGCGCCGCGTACGGGGTCCTCGTCGAGTGCGTCGGCGACGCCCTGGCGTACGTAGAGGAAGAACCACGGCAGCTGGGAGATCCCGAGCACGGCCGCTGGGAGCACCAGATGGGTGGCGACCTGGCCGAAGGTGACCGTGTCGCTGGCCGCGTCGGTCAGGCCGCCGGCCGGGAGCACATCGAGCTTCAGGGCGAAGAACCAGATGGCGAGCAGTCCGAGCCAGAAGGCCGGGGCGGCTTCCAGCGTGTACGCGGCGGAGCTGACGCACCGGTCGAGCAGGCCGCCGGGCCTGCGTGCGGCCAGCACGCCGAGGCCCGTGCCGAGGACGACGGCAACGACGAAGGCGCTCGCGGCGAGCAGCACGGACCAGCCCAGGCGTTCGCCGATGACATCGGCAACCGGCTGGCGCATGACGCTGGAGTCGCCGAGGTCGCCGCTCAGGGCGGAGGTCAGCCAGTTCCACCAGCGGGTCACCAGGGGCTGGTCGACGCCGAGATTGGCCCGCAGCTGATCGAGGTTCTCCTGCGAGGCGGTGAGACCTGCGGTGCCCGCGTACGCCTTGACCGGGTCGAAGGGGGAGGCCGCGGCGACGGCGAATACGCCGAACGTCACGGCGGCCAGGACGGGGACGGCGAGCAGCGCCCGCCGTCCCGCCATCCTGCCCATCGGCCCCCAGGGGAGGCTGTGGTTCACTTCTTCGGCGTCCAGTCCTCGACGTTCCACCACGGGCCGGATGCCAGGCCGTGGTCGTGCGGTTCGACCTGGGTGGTGAGTGCGCCGAAACGGTCCTTCACGACGTAGAGATGGTCGATGTGGGTGAGGAAGGTGTAGCCGGGGTTCTTCACCAGTTCGCGCTGGACGGTGTCGTACGCGGCCTTCCGTTCGGCCTTGTCACCGCTCCTGCGGCCCGCTTCGAGGGCTTGGTCCACGGCCTTGTTGTCGTACCACGCCATGTTGTTGAAGCCGTCGCCCGCGAGCGAGGACTTCAGCAGGGTGTACTGGTCGAAGTCGGGATCGGCGGGCGATCCGCCGCCCGCGAGGACCGCGTCCTGCTTCATCCGGGGCTCGATGACCTCCCAGGTCCCGGCCTCGGTGGTGATGTCGATGCCGGCCTTCTTCGCGTCGGAGGCGTAGGCGAGTGCATGGTCCTGGCGGAGCTTGTCGCCGGTGAGGTACCAGAGCGGGAACGCGGCGCGTACGCCGTCCTTGGCGCGGATGCCGTCCTTGCCGGGCTTCCACCCGGCGTCGTCGAGGATCTTCTTCGCGGCGGCCAGGTCGTGGGTGCGTTCGGTGCCCTTGGCGAACCACTCGCTGTCGGTGGGGACGGGACCGTAGGCGGGCCTGCCCTCGCCGTTGAGGATGGAGTCGACCATGGCCCGGCGGTCGACGGCGACATCGAGGGCGCGCCGGATCGCGGTGTCGCCCGCGACCTTGTTGTGGGTGGGCAGCGTCACGGTGCGGTAGTCGTACGTCGTGGCGGCGTACGTCCGCGTGCCGCTGCCGCTGGCGAAACCCTTGGCCAGGTTGGGCGGCAGGATCGCGCCGTCGAGCTCGCCGGCGCGCAGCCGGGTGGCACGTACGTCGTCGTCCTTGATGATCGCCATGGTGAACTTCTTCACCTTCGGTGCGCCGCCCCAGTAGTCGGGGTTGGCCTTGAAGCTCAGCTTCTCGCCCTTGGACCACTTGGTGAGAACGTACGGTCCGGTGCCGATGGGGTGGGTGGTGAAGGCTCCGGTGTTGACGTCCTGCCCGCCCGCGACGTGTTCGGGGGCGATGGGCAGGACGGTGCGCTGAGCGAAGGGCGCGTACGGGTACTTGAGCGTGAAGACGACGGTGTCGTCGCCGGTCGCCTCGACACTCTTCACCGCGTCGAGTTCGGTCCGGGACGCGTTGTTGGTCTTCTCGTCCAGGATGGTCCGGTAGGTGAAGACGACGTCCTTGGCGCCGAACGGCTTCCCGTCGCTGAACTTCACGCCCCGGCGGAGCTTGTACGTATACGTGAGTCCGTCGTCGCTCACCTCGGGAAGGGCGGTGGCGAGCGCGGGCCGCAGCTTCATGTTCCCGTCGAGGGCGAGCAGCCCGTCGAAGATCTTGGAGTTGCCGTCCTTGCCGTAGCCGAGGAGCGGGCTGAGGGTGTCGGGCTCGTAGGCGATTCCGACCACCGCCGAGTCCGCCGCGCCCGAGCGGGAGTTGCTGCCGTCCGAGCCTCCCGGTTGTGAGCAGGCTGCCGCGGTCAACGACAGCACGGTCGCCAGTGTCGCGGCGACCGCTCCCCGTATCGATCGGGCCGTCATACTCTGCACATCCCTTATTGAAGATCGACTGTTATTGCGAGCCAGTCGCAATTAAACAGCAGGTAAAGGGATGCCCGGTACCCCGCCGGACGGCGGAACGACGGAGCGGAGGTGCGTGAACACGCACCTCCGCTCCCAAGTCCCGCCGCGCCGCGGGCTGTTTCTTCTGTCCGCTTACGGCGCGGGCAGCTCCACGATTTCGGCAATGGCCTCGCGATGATGTCCAGCCGTGCCGTACGCGATCGAGTCGGCCTTGGCGCGCTTGAGATACAGGTGCGCCGGGTGCTCCCATGTCATGCCGATGCCACCGTGCAGCTGAATGCACTCCTCCGCCGCGTGCACCGCGACCTTGGAGCAGTACGCCTGTGCGACGGCTACCGCCAACGGCCTGTCGGGGCTTCCGGTCGCGAGGGCGTCCGCGGCGTTTCGCGCGGCGGCGCGGGCCGACACGACCTCCAGCCAGAGCTGCGCCATGCGGTGCTTGAGGGACTGGAACGAGCCGACGGGCCGGTTGAACTGGTGCCGTTCACGGGTGTACCGGACGGTCTCGGTCAGGCACCACTCGGCGAGTCCGAGCTGTTCGGAGGCGAGCAGTCCGGCGCCTGCCAGCAGCCCTCGACGCACGGCAAAGACTGCGGACGCACCGTCGGCCAGGCGGGTTCCGGCGGCTCCGGTGAGGGTGACGGTGGCGAGCGGGCGGGTCAGATCGAGCGGGACGAGCGGCTCGACGACGACACCTTCGGAGCCGGTCTCCACCGCGTACAGACCATCGGTCGTGGGCACCAGCAGCACATCGGCCGCGGGCGCGTCGGCCACGCCGGTCACCGTCCCCTCCACCGCGCCGGCCACGACGCCGGCCGGCTGCGCGGCGCCGGGCACCGGAGCGGAGAACGGCACAGCGAGGACCGCGACCTTGCGGCCGGTGGCGAGGTCTCCGAGGAGTTCGGCGACCGGTCCGTCCTGCGTCCCCAGCGCGAGGAGCGTCTCGGTGGCGACGACCGCGCTGGTCAGATACGGCGTGGGGGCGACGCTGCGGCCCAGCTCCTCCAGCACCACCGCGGCCTCGCGGTGGCCGGCGCCCTGGCCGCCCAGCTTCTCCGGCACCAGCAGCCCGGCGGTGCCGATGTCGGCGGCGAGGGCCTTCCAGAGCTGCGGGTCGTACGGCGTGTCGGACTCGACGCGGGCGAGCACCGTCGGCGCGTCGCACCGGTCGGCGAGCAGCGAACGCACCGCTGCCCGCAGATCGTCCTCGGCCTCCGAATACAGCAGATCGGGTGCCTGGGTCTCTTCGGTCGGTGCCGTCATCGGGCCAGGTCCTTCCAGGCGACGTCCTTGTCGTTGCGCGGCTCGACGGGCAGGCCGAGGACGCGCTCGGCAACGATGTTGAGCAGCACCTCGCTGGTGCCGCCCTCGATGGAGTTGCCCTTGGAGCGGAGATAGCGGTAGCCGGCGTCACGTCCGGTGAAGTCGACGAACTCCGGGCGGCGCATGGTCCAGTCGCTGTACAGCAGACCCTCCTCGCCGAGGAGTTCGACTTCCAGGCCGCTGATCTCCTGGTTGAGCCGGGCGAAGGCGAGCTTCATGCCGGAGCCCTCGGGGCCGGGCTGTCCGGCAACGAGCTGCTGGCGCAGCCGGGTGCCGGTGAGCCTGGCGACCTCGGCCTCGACCCAGAGGGTCAACAGGCGCTGATGGAGGTCGTGGGTGCGCAGTTCGGGACGTTCGCGCCAGGTGCGGGCGACCGGGCCGATCATGCCACCCTCGCGCGGGATACGTGCCCCGCCGATGGAGACCCGCTCGTTCATCAAGGTGGTCTGGGCGACCTTCCAGCCTTCGCCGACCGGGCCGAGGCGCCTGCTGTCCGGGATGCGTACGCCGGTCAGGAAGACCTCGTTGAACTCGGCCTCGCCGGTGATCTGGCGCAGTGGCCGTACCTCGACGCCCGGGTCGGTCATGTCGCAGATCAAGTAGCTGATGCCGCGGTGCTTGGGCTGGTCCGGGTCGGTGCGGGCGATGAGGATCGCCCAGCGGGCCAGATGGGCGCTGGATGTCCAGACCTTCTGTCCGTCGACCACCCAGTCCTCGCCGTCGCGGACGGCGCGGGTGCCGAGGGCGGCGAGGTCGGAGCCGGCGCCCGGTTCGCTGAAGAGCTGGCACCAGACCTCCTCACCGACCCACAGCGGCCGCAGGAAGCGCTGCTTCTGCTCGTCCGTGCCGTAGCCGAGGATCGTGGGGGCGGCCATGCCGAGGCCGATGCCGATCCGGCGCGGATCGTTCTCGGGGGCGCCCGCGGCGGCGAGTTCGGCGTCCACGACGGGCTGCAGGGAGCGCGGTGCGTCGAGTCCGCCGAGGCCGGCCGGATAGTGGACCCAGGCGAGTCCCGCGTCGAAGCGGGCCTTGAGGAAGTCCGTGCGGTCGGTGGTGGCCGGCGGGTGTGCGGCCAGCAGTTCCTGGGTGCGGCGGCGGAGTTCGGCCGCGTCAGGGGTTGTCATCGGGCGGCTCCTGTCGGGAGGACGACGATCCGGCCGGTGCTGGTGCCGTCGGCAACCCGCTGGACGGCAGCAGCGGCCCCGCCCATCTCGACCCGCTCGCTGATCAGCGGCTTGATGGCGCCCTGCGCCGCGAGTCGGGTGAGTTCGTCGTGGCAGGCGCGGACCGCGGCCGGGTCCTTGGTGTTGTACAGGCCCCAGTGGAGTCCGAGGATCGAGTAGTTCTTGACGAGGGCGTGGTTCAGCGCCGGGGTGGGGATGACACCGCTCGCGAAGCCGACGACGACGACCCTGCCCTCGAAGGCGATGCACTTCACGGACTTGGCGTACGCGTCGCCGCCGACCGGGTCGTACACCACATCGGCGCCGCGTCCGCCGGTGGCCTCCTTGACCGCGGCGACGATGTCCTCGCCGCGGCGGTCGATGACCAGGTCGCAGCCGAGCTCACTGGCAATCTTCGCCTTCTCCGCGCCTCCGACGACACCGATGACGGTGGCTCCGGCGGCCTTGCCGAGCTGGACGGCCGCGCTGCCGACGCCGCCGGCCGCGGCGTGGACCAGGAGGGTCTCGCCCGCCTGGAGGTGCGCCCTGCGGTGCAGGCCGAACCAGCCGGTCTGGTAGCCGATGTGCAGGGCGGCGGCCTCGGCGTCGTCGAGAGCTTCCGGGGCGGGCAGGAGGGCCGCCTCGTCCGCGACGACGTACTCGGCGAATCCGCCGTTCGGCAGGGCGGGGGTGGCGAGCACCCGCCGCCCGTCCGCCGTCTTGCCGCAGATCTCCACGCCGGGTGTGAACGGCAGCGGCGGCCGCACCTGGTACTGGCCGCGGCAGAGCAGCGCGTCGGGGAAGTTGATGTTCGCCGCGAGCACCTCGATGAGCACCTGCCCGTCGCCGGGCGTGGGCCGGTCGGTCTCTTCGAGCCGCATCACCTCGCTCGGCTCGCCGTTCCGGTGCACTCGCCATGCCTGCATGAGGGGCCTCCACAACACTGTCGGCATTACCACTGCTCCGGCGCATACTAAGCGGTCGCTTGCCCCTCTGGGAACAACTTACCGGTGCCGGTTTCGGCCGGAGGCGGACATGGATGCGCCCGGTCCGGCCCGAAGCGCTTCGGGCCGGACCGGGTGTGGGACGGGTCCATGGGGGACAGCCGGACGTCTGTACGTACCGGACAGGCCCTAGTCCTGGCCGACCACCACCTCGGCGATCTGCGGCGCCGCCGAACCCGCGTTCCAGACGAGGCGTACCGCGTCGGCCGTACGGCCCGCCGTGCTCACCTCGGTGTACGGGCCGTCGAGGGCGCCGACGGTCTGCCACGTTCCGTCGGTGCCCCGCAGCTGGATGTCGGCGCGGCCGCCGGACCCGGCCGGCTGCAGGACAGTGACGGACCGCACGGAACGCGCGGCGGCGAGTCCCACCTCCAGCGCCTCCCCGGCCTCTGGTGCGCGTGCCGCCCGGTAGACGGTGCCCGGGTCCCCGTCGGACGCCGCCCGCAGCGAGGATCCGGTCGCGGCGGGCGGCCCTCCGGTCACCGCCCCGTCCTCCGTCGCGACGCTGAACTCCCGTACGACGAGCCAGTTGTCCTGGCCCGCGGTCGCCCGTGCCCGCACATAGCGGGCCTTCGTCCCGGCGGGCACGGTCGCGGTGACGTCCGGCTTTCCGGAGAAGGCGGTGAGCTGCTGCCAGCTCTGCCCGTCGGCCGAGTACTCAAGCACCCCTTCGTGGAGGTAGTCGCCGGTGCTGCCCGGCTTGGCCATGGCGAGGGTGATGTCGCCGATGTCCCGCGCCCGGCCCAGGTCCACGGTGATCCGGTCACCGGCGGCGGGCGCGCCGTCGCTCCAGAAGTAGGTGGAGTCGTCGCCGTCCAGCATCCGCGCGACCGTGTTGCTCTGGTAGGTGCCCAGGCTGGTCGATGCCGAGGGCCGCCCGCTCACCCCGAGTATCCGGTCGTGCTCGGCGTTCGCCGCGTCGATGAACCGGTCCAGCACCCCGTCGCCGACGACGACCGGCACCTTGCGGCCGTCGAGACCGGTGTACGTGAAGGCCTTCGCCGCGGTGACCTGTGCGGGCAGCTGCTGCCGGAGCTCCCATGCCTGCGCACCCTTTCCGGCACGGGCCGCCTCGACCATACGCAGAGCAGTACGGGCGGCGGTCGCCCAGGACTTGGTCGCATCCAGCCAGGGGCCGGAGTCGGCGATGAAGCCGCGGTCCGGGAGGCTGCTGCGCAACCGGTCGGGGGCGGAGCCGAGCGCGCCGAGCACCGAGGTGAGCCGGGTGGCGTCACCGGAGTTCCAGTAGCGGGCGAACTCCGCCGCCAGTTCGGGGGCCTGGTCCTTGTTGAGAGCCGAGCTGTAGTTGACGTCGGCGAAGGCCCGCAGCGCCTTCTCGGTGCGGGGGTCGCCGCCCGCGTACTCCTTCAGCCCCTCACCCCACGAGGTGCGGGGGTCGTACGCGGCGTCGTTCCAGGCGTAGTCGGCAACGGTATGCAGCGCGATCTTCGAGGCGTACGGCTGGATCATCGGGTTGGCGGTGATCCCGGCCAGCTTGCCGGGCAGACCCTTCTCCCGTCCGTTGAACGGGCCGAGCAGCAGCCGGTTGGTCGCGTAGTCGTTGACCGGGTAGTTGTCCCACGTCAGGATCGGGTGGTTGAAGACCGTGCGGGCGGCCTCGGCCTGCGCGACGGTCATGGTCGGCGCGACGACGCCGACGCCGGTCCATTCGACGAGGACATCGGGGTCGAGCTGCTCGGACAGCGCCTTCTTGTAAGGCGACACGGACACGTCGTAGTACTCGGTGGGGACCATCTGGAGCGGCTGGGCGCCGGGGTGCGTGGCGATGAACTCCTTGTTGACCCGGTTGAGCAGATAGGCCTGCGCCGCGCCCGCCGCACCGCCGCCGGTCCCCCACTTCGCCTTGTCCTCGGCGCAGTTCCAGTCGGTGTAGCTGATGTCGTCGAGCGGCACGGCGAAGGTCCGTACGCCGATGTCCCAGATCGTCTGGAACTTGTCGACCAGCGCCTTGGCGTCGGCGTCCGAGCTGTAACAGACGGAGAGGCCGGGCGAGAGCGCATACGTGAACTCCACATGCCGTCGGACGGCCCGGTCGGTCAGTTCCTTGATCTGGGCCAACCGGTCGGCGGGGTAGTCGTCGCGCCACTTCGCGCGGAGATACGGGTCGTCCTTCGGCGAGTACACATAGATGTTCATCTTGTGCTCGCCGTAGTAGTCGAGCTGGTCGAGCCGGGCCTCGTGCGACCACGGCGTGCCGTAGAAGCCCTCGATGACGCCGCGCAGTGCGGTACCGGGCCAGTCGCGTACGGAGAGTCCGGCGACCTCGGCACCCGGATGTTTCGCCTGCGGCAGGACCTGACGCAGGGTCTGCGCGGCGTAGTACGTGCCGGTGGTGTCCTTGCCCGCGAGGACGATGCGACCGGCGCCGATGCCGAGGACATAGCCCTCGGCGGGCAGCGCGGACGGGCCGTCGAGGTGCTGGGCGGCGAGCGCGGCCGAGTCACCGACATGGACGGTGAGCCCGCTCCTGCCGGGTCTGTCGCTGCGTACGACGCGCTGTGCACCGGCCCGGCGCAGCGCGGTCTCCGCCACCTCGATGGAGGGCTCGTCGGAGGTTGCGCCCGCCACCAAGGTGACGGTGGGGCTGATGGCGATCCGGTCGGATCGGCTCTTCACGGACTGCGGGGTGGGCGTGATGGCGGGGGTCCGCCGGTGGGCGGTGGCCTTCACCGGGGTGACGGTCCGGGTGCTGTCGGCTGCCCGGGCGGGCGGCACGGCGGTCAGCAGAGCGCCGGCGAGCAGGGTCGCCGCCGTGCCGAGCACGGTGAGACGGGGTGGGCGAGGCGTCACTGGTCCTCCATGATCACTCAAGTCACCGGAGTCGCACAACACAACAACACCGAATTCAACATCATGTCGCTTACATGTCAATGGTCTGGACAACATCAACACGTGGACCTGGAGTTTTGTACTCAGAAGCGGTACCCATGCATACGTGACGGAGCGGCTTTCGGTGGCCCGGGAGGAACTCGCGGGGCTCGGCACCGGCCGCGTGCCGACCGCGGTGGGCGACATCCACGCCCCCGACGCGCGGCGGTCGGTACCAGCCTGCTGGTCATCAGGGTGAACTCCACAGCCGCGCTGCAGCGGATCTTCGGTGCACTACCGCCGGACCCGGCCGTGTTCATGCCTCGTCGACGCCGCGGTGTGAGCCCCGGCGTCATCCCCGGCTCCTGGCTCAGGCCAGCGAGAGAAAGAGCTTCTCCAGTCGCGCCCGCATCCGGTCGCGGTCCGCGGGCTCACTGGCGCCGTCGGCCATGCAGTGCTGCAGGCCCGTCGCGATGATCGCGAAACCGGCCCGGTCCAGCGCCCGGGACACGGCCGCCATCTGCGTGATGACGTCCTCGCAGTCCCGGCCCTCCTCGATCATCCTGATGATCCCGGCGAGCTGGCCCTGTGCGCGGCGAAGGCGGTTGAGGACCGACTTCAGTTCGTCGGCCGCCATGTCGAGCTCCACAACATCCTCCTCCTGATACCCCAAGGGGTATTCTAACCTGAATGGGGAAGGAGAGACCGAGTCCCTCCTCAGCCCCGGTGAACGAAAGGAAACACTTCTCGTGACCAGCCCCGTCTCCCTCTCCCCCGCCCAGGCCGCGGCCCGTCTCGCGGAGTTCACCGTCATCGATGTGCGGGCCCCCGGCGAGTACGCCTCCGGGCACGTTCCCGGTGCTCTGAACATCCCGCTGGACCGCCTCCACGAGGCCGTGCCCGCTCTGAAGTCCGCCGCGGCCCGCGGTTCGCTGCTCGTGGTGTGCGCGTCCGGCGTGCGCTCCACCCGGGCCTGCGACATTCTCTCAGCGGCCGACATCGACGCCGTGACACTGTCCGGAGGCACCTCGGCCTGGGAAGGCGAGGGCCGCGATCTCGACCGTCCCGCCGGGGCCCGCGCGACGTGGCCGATGGAGCGTCAGGTCCGGCTCGCCGCCGGTTCGCTCGTGGTGGCCGGCCTGCTCGCCGGGGTGCGCTTCCCGGCCGCGCGCTGGCTCTCCGCCGGCATCGGCTCCGGGCTCGTCTTCTCCGCCGTGACCAACACGTGCGGCATGGCGGCGGCCCTGTCGAAGCTTCCGTACAACCGGGCCCCGCGCTCGGCCGCGAACCTGGGCGCGACGCTGGACGCCCTCCAGAGCTGAGACGCCCCGCAGTGGGAGGAGCCGGTCACGCACCCCGCGCGACCGGCTCCTCCCGTTGCAGGAACGGATCACATCTCGTCCCGGATCAGACGTCGTCCCGGACCAGGGCGAGCAGCCGGTCCAGTACGCGCGGTCCGCCCGCGCGCAGGCCGTCATGCTCGAACTCGTTGGTCACCCAGGTACGCAGCCCGCGGATCGACTCCGCCGTGCGCAGCGCGTGCCCAGTGTCCACATACATGTCGTCGTGGTAGACGGCAGCGGCGACCGGCACCTCGTTGGCGGCCAGGCGCTCAAGGTCGTACAGCGGCGCCCAGTCGGTACGGGAGGCCAGCAGCTCGGCGGTCTCGCGCAGCGGGCGCAACGCCGGGTCCACCTCGAAGTGCCAGGGGTGGATGCTCTCACCGGTGAAGAGCACCGGGCCGTCGCCCTTGAGCGCCGTGACCGCGTCGAACTGGGGGAATTCGGCACGGACCCGCTCGGCGGCCCAGCCGGTGGGCTGCTCGCCCCGGCCGTAGATCGCCTCGTGCATCAGCGCGTACAACGGATGTCCGGCGAACGAGTTGGCTGTGCGCATGGCCTCCTGGAACGTGTCGGAGAGCTCGGTGCCGAGCGGCGTACGGACGAAGGCGTTCTCCAGCAGGTAGTGCAGCTGGTGGCTGCCGTTGCCGCCGCCCAGCATGATGCCGAGGGACTGGAATCCCTCGGGCGTCAGACGGTGTCCCGCGCTTTCCGGGCGGTGCTCCGCGAGGTGAGCGGTGATCTCCCGGGCGCGCCCGACATCCTGCGGGTAGCGGGCGTAGTGGGCGGCGACCTTGCGCTCGATGCGTGGGTAGGCGGCCCGGTAGACGTCGTCGGCGTGCGCATCGAGCGAGGGCAGTCCACCGGTGATGAGGACGGCTTTGAGCCCTTCGGGGGCGGCCGACAGATAGCGGACGGCGCAGAAGCCGCCGAAGGACTGGCCGAGCACCGTCCACGGTTCGCCGCCGGTCAGCTGCGGGCGGATCACCTCGCAGTCGCGCACGATGTTGTCGGAGCGGAAGTGGGCGAGGTAGTCGGCCTGCTCGCGCGGACCGCCGCGCAGCGGCAGGGTCTGCCGGTTGGCCGGGGTGGAGAGGCCGGTGCCGCGCTGGTCGAGGAGCAACACCCGGAACTCCTGCACGGCCCGCCCCAGCCATGCCTCCGTGCCGATGAAGCGCCGGGCGCCGAAGCCGGGGCCGCCCTCCAGATAGACCAGCCAGGGCAGCTCTTCGCCGGCCTTGCCGCTCGCCACGGCTTCCCTGCCGAAGACCTCGATCTGCTCACCGCCCGGATCGGTGTGGTCGAGCGGGACCGTGAAATAGCGGTCGGTGAAAACGATGCCGGGGTGCCGGTAACTGCTCACAAGGTGCTCCTGAATCAGATGTTCCACGGACAGTTCAGCACACGGCCGTGACACGGACAGTCGCGGCCCGTGTGCGGCACGCCCGGGGGCCTCCTACCGTGCAGGCATGATCCGGTTCGAGCAGGTCAGCAAGGTCTATCCGGACGGTACGAGCGCGGTCGACGGCCTCTCCTTCGAGGTCGCCGAGGGGGAACTGGTGACCCTGGTCGGACCGTCCGGCTGTGGCAAGACCACCACGATGATGATGGTGAACCGGCTGATCGAGCCGTCGTCGGGCCGGATCCTGGTCAACGGCGAGGACATCTCGGGCGTCGATCCGGTGAAGCTGCGCCGCCGAATCGGCTATGTCATCCAGCAGGTCGGTCTCTTCCCGCACCGCACGATCCTCGACAACACCGCGACGGTCCCCGCGCTGGTCGGCTGGAAGCGGGCGAGGGCCCGGGAGCGGGCGGCCGAGCTGCTGGATCTGGTGGGCCTCGACCCGACAACGTACGGCTCCCGCTACCCCGCCCAGCTCTCCGGGGGCCAGCGCCAACGGGTGGGCGTGGCGAGGGCGTTGGCCGCCGATCCGCCGGTGCTGCTGATGGACGAGCCGTTCGGCGCGGTCGACCCGGTGGTGCGCGAGCGGCTGCAGAACGAATTCCTGAGCCTTCAGGCGACGGTCAGGAAGACAGTCCTGATGGTCACCCATGACATCGAGGAAGCGGTCCGGATGGGTGACCGGATCGCGGTGTACGGCGCAGGGCGCATCGAGCAGTTCGACAGCCCGGGGGCGGTGCTCGGGTCTCCCACGACCTCGTATGTGGCACAGTTCGTCGGCGCCGACCGGGGGCTGAAGCGCCTTTCGGTCACCACGATCGAGCCGGACGATCTGGAGGAGCCGCCGGTCGCCCGGCTGAACGAGCCGGTCAGGTCGGCGGCGGCACGGCTGAGCAGTGCGGGTGCCCGCTGGGCGGTGGTGCTGAACGGCGAGGGCGACCTGCACGGCTGGGTGTCGGCGGATGCGCTGCGGATCGCCGGGGAACACGGCACGGTCGGCGAACTGGCCCGCCGGATGGACGCCTGGGTGCCGGTCGGTGCGCCACTGAAGCAGGCGTTCAGCGAGATGCTCCAGCACGACGCCGGGTGGGTAGCGGTGCTGGACGGGTCACGGTTCCTCGGCGTGCTGACGCCGGCCAAACTCCACGAGACGCTGCGCCGCTCGGTGGACGCGGACGCGCAGGGAGTGGGACGGGACGAGGTGCAGTTCGAATCGGTGGCGGACGCGTAGGGCGCGCGCTGTGTACGCGCGCCCCCACAGTCGGTCAGGGCCCGACCTACCGCCCGCGCCGGTAGCTGCTGCCGTCCTTGGGGCGGACCAGCAGACCGGCGACGACCAGGTAGCGGCGCAGTGCCGAGCAGTCCTCGTGCACCGTGAGCAGTGCGTCGTTGACCTCGCGCTCGGTATAGGCCCGGTCCCGCTCGAAGAGCGTCTCTGTGAGGTGGACCAGCAACTGTTCGCGACGGGCCGTCTTGCGGGGGATCGCCGTCAGACGGCCGTGTGAGAAGAGCGCCTCGACCTGGTGCGAACCGCTTGAATCATTGTCAGACATGGGAGGGAGCGTCGCAGGCCTCCGGCCTGCGGGCAACGTGTTTTCGCCGCGCCCGCGGGCCGGATGCCGCCTCCGATCCCGATCCGCCGGACAGGCCCTACACCGCTCGGGCCACCGCGATGGCCCCCTGGAGCCGCTCGCCCGCCTCGTAGACCATGTACGCCGTCCCGTCCTGGGTGCCGAAGCTCGGCGCGGCGCTTCGTCCGTTGTCCGGTGCGCCGGAGAGCGAGTCGTGGAAGAGGCCCAGGTGGTCGCGGCGGGAGAAGTCGTTGCCGACCTCGGTGATCAGGAGGTTGCCGCCGCTCTCCTTGTCGTTGTTGTAGACGACGTACGCGCTGCCGTTCCGGGTGAGAAGATGCGGGCCCCCGACATTCACGGCACCGACGTCGGCATGGCTGACCAGTGGTTTCTGGTCGAACGTCCAGTCACGGCCGTCGGCGGACCAGCCCCAGTGGATGTCACGGTGATTGGTGGTGTTGTTCAGCATGAACAGCATCACGTAGCGGGCGCCGCGCGAGGGCAGATCGTGCCGGAAGACCCGGGCATACGACGTCTCCGTCGTCCCGGCCGGGAGCATCGCCGTGGTCAGCACCACCTTGTCGTACGTGAAGTGGATGCCGTCCTTCGAGCGGGCGAGACGGGTCGTGGTGTTCTCGCCGTGGAAGTAGAGCCACATCTCGTGCGCGTCCTCGTTCCACAGGACGTGCGGCGACGAGACATGGCTGACCTTGTAGTGCGGCTGCCATTCGTTGGCCACGATCGGGTTGGCGGGGTATTCGGTGAAGGGGCCCTCGATGTTGTCGCCGTAGGCGAGGCAGATGCCGCCGGGGGCGTCGTGCGGTGCGTAGTAGAGGTAGTAACGGCCCAGCGGGGCCGGCACCCGGCCCGCCGCTCCCCTGATGCAGGGGAAGATGATCTCGCCGGTGGGGTTGTACTTCAGCTGCGAGGGCTGCAGCAGTGTCTTGACGTACCGGTAGTCGGGGAAGCCGGCGGGCGCGGCGGCCGCGGTGCCGGTCGTGGTGGCGCCGACAGCGAGGACCGTACCGGCGGCCGCGGCTGAGCGCAGGAAGAGGCGGCGGCCCATCCGCGGCTCGCTCTCGGGGTGGATCTGCGGCTCGTTCATGGGTGAACTCCGTCCCAGGAGTGGTGAACGTGTCAGAGGTAGGTGGCGGCGGTCACGCAGAAGCCGCCGAGGGCGACGGCCCAGACGTACGGCAGCGTGCGGACCATCACCTGCTGGGGCGTGACGCCCGCGTACTGCGCGCTCCACACCGTCTGGGTACTCGTGGGGTCGGCGACGCCGAACACCTGGTTGTACGAGGTGGCGAGACCCAGCACCGCGGTCGCGGGGTAGATGCCTGCGGCGATCAGGACGCCGGCGATGCCCGCGCCGAGGCCGAAGACGTTGAGCGGGCCGCGGTAGAGGCAGAGCGGTACGAGGACGGTGAAGACGAGCACGAACAGCACGGCGTTCTGCGGGCTGACCGCCTTGACGAGGGGTTCGAGCGCGTCGATCGCTCCGGGCAGTTTCACGGCTGCGAGCAGGATGCCGATGGCGATGAACAGGGCGATCGGTGCGGCGGCGACCTCGAAGCCTCCGTAGAGGGTGCGCAGCAGCCGCTTGTTCATCTCGCGCGGCCGGGTGGTGGTGACCAGGCAGTACAGCACGCCCGCGAGCAGCGACGGAATGATGGCCACTTCCAGACCGAGGGCCAGGACCAGGGGCACCACCGGGGTGAGCAGCGCGTACCAGGGGGCGTCGCCGAGCCGGGCGCGCCGGCCGGAACGCGGCTTGGCGGCGAGGGACTTGGCGGACCAGGCGTGTTCGACGCCGCGGCGGCGGGACTCGACGAGGACGAAGAGGACCGCTGCGGCCAGTGCGAACGGGAACAGTTTGATCATGAAGCCGCGGACGGTGGGGACGGGCAGTTCGAGCGCGGTGGAGAAGAACTGCCAGATGGGGAGCTCGAACGGCATTCCTGCCGCGATGCCCATGAGGATCGTGCCGGCCGCGGTGACCTTGGGGATGCCGACGGCGATCATCGCGGGGATGCCGATGATCCCGGCGAGCATCGCGGCGGGCGCGGAGCCCGTCACCGTACCGACGAGGGTGGAGACGGCGAGGACACCGAGGGCCACTACGACCGGGCGGTCACCGCCGAATTCGACGATCTTACGGACGAGGGTGCCCGCGATGCCCGTCTCGTCGAGCAGCTTGCCGAGCCAAGAGCCGAGCAGGATGGCGATCATGGTGGCGGCGAGGGCCGGTGCGCCTTCCTGGAGGACCGTGTCCAGGACGCTGTTCTTGCCGGTGAGCGGGGCGCCCGCGACGAAGGCGATGACGACGGCCAGGACGACGAGCGCGAAGGCCGTGGGGAGTTTGCGGGCCAGCATCGCGGCGACACCGGCCGCCATGACGAGGAGGATGACGACGCCCATGGCGTTACTTCTCTCTTCCGTGCGGGGCAGTGGTGGTGCGGTCGCCGGCTGCGGCGAGCGCGGCGGTCAGCAGCAGCGGACTGCGGCCGAGTCCACAGGCGGTACGGGCGTAGGCGTGGGCGGCGATCTCCTCGGCCCCGGCGACATGGCCGTACAGCCGCCTGCGTCCGGCGCTCAGCAGGACATGGCCGAGCGCGCATTTCAGCGCCGTCTTCGCCGGGCCGTGATGGAGCTGTTCATGGACGGCCTCGTGCGCGAGGGCTGCGGCGCGCACCGAGCCCGCCGGGTACCAGTGGCGCCAGCCGCGCTCGTCGATCAGGGCTTCGGCGCGGGCGAGAGTGTCGGTGTACAGCTCGACGGTCGCGGGGCGTGAGGTGTACCGGGCGAGGAGACCGTGCTCCAGTCCGCCGTCGCGTTCGACGATGCGGGCGCGGGAGGGGACAGGAGTGAGGTGGGCGCCGAACTCCGTCGCCACGGTTGCCCAGTGACGCAGCAGGTCGCGGTCGCGGCCTTCGTGCGTGGGTGTGCCGGCCAGAAGTTGTACGCCGAACTCGATGTCGTCCGTGGCGGACAGGTCGATGAGCGCGCTCATGTCCGTACCTCCACGACCGCGACCACGGACTCGTCCGCCGAACGGGTGCCGAGTTCGCTGCGGGCAAGGGCGAGCAGCGGCTGCGGGTCCAGGACGCCGGAGAGGTCGGCGATGCGGGAACCGAGCAGCAGTCGCAGAGCGGGAGCGCGGACACCGCCGTCGCCGTACGAGGTGGCGTCGGCGACGAGCCGGGCCAGGGTCTCGGGGGCGCTGCCCACGGTGGTGGTCTCCACCAGGGCGTCGGGGGCGTGCAGCCGGACGACACCGTCGGCGTCGACGACCCGCACCGGGTGCCGGGTGGTGCGCAACCGGCGGCGGATCTCGGTGCCGTAGACCGTGTGGACGGGGGTCCTGGCCAGGACGCTCACGGCCGACGGGTCGGCTTTCAGGCTGGCCGCCGCGGCGTGCAGCCGTTCGTTCTCGTCGGCGCGGTGTGCGCGGTCCTGGGTGCGCAGTTCGGTGGCGCCGGTCGCCACCGCCCGTACGGTGCTGGTCTGCGGGTCCACGGTCACCTCGACCTCCACCCCGTCCGCCGCGGCGCCCTGCGCCACGACGGCTGCCTCGGCCTCGGCGCGGACAGCGAGGATCTGTTCCTGGCCGGCGCCCGGGATGATCCGCTCGATCTGCTCACGGACCAGGGCGAGGGCGACCCCGATGGGACTGATGACCTCGCTGTGCTGGGCGATCCGGCCCTCCTGGCCGGTGACGGAGGCGAGATGGGGGGTGACGGATGCGGCGCCTCCGCCTCCTCCGACCAGTACCGCGGTGTCCTTGTCGAGCCGGTAGTCGCGGATCATCGCGTCGGTCACGGCCCTGACCTGTTCGGCACCTTTGTCGAGGAGCTGGGCGGCTGCCGTCGCGACATCGGTGGAGAGTGCGGCGGCCAGCGGGGCCAGTGCGGCACGGGCCACGTCCTGGTCGCAGCGGGCGAAGTCGCCCTCGGGTACCCGGCCCAGCGCGTTGGCCGCACAGGTCATCGTGATCGCGTACCTGCCGCCGGCCGCGTCGATGACGGCGTAGTCGTCGGGGTCGCCCTCCATCGGCCGGACGGTGGTGATGTGCGCGTCGCGCAGTTCGTCGAGGGTGGCGAAGCAGGCGTACGGCAGTCCGGCGATGTGCGCGCTGCGCGGCCCGGCACCGATCACCTTTCCGCCGTCGATCCGGACCATGGAGCCGCCGCCGACGCCCACGGTCCGCACATCGAGTGCGGAGAGGTACGACGCCTTGCCGAGGATGGTGGCGTGCCGGACGGCGACCTTGCCGCGGCGGACGACGCTGATGTCGGTGGAGGTGCCCCCGGTCTCCAGGAACAGGCCCTCGCTGATCCGTTCCTGCATCAGCGCACCCGCCACCCCCGCGGCAGGCCCGGAGAGTACGGTCAGCAGGGGGCGCCTGCGCATCTCGTCGAGCGACATCACACCGCCGTCGCAGCGCATCACCATCAGAGGTGCGCTCACCCCGGCCTTGGTGATGGAGGCGTCGACGAGGTCGGCGGTGGCGAGCATGCGGGGCAGGATGGCGGCATTGACCACGGCGGTACGGGTCCGTTTGGCGAGTCCGTACAGAGACGTGATCTCGTGCGCGGCCGTCATCGGGAGGCCGTGCGGGCGGGCCGTGTCGAGGACCGCCTGCTCCCCCTCCGGGCGGTCGACGCTGAACGGCTCGCTGGCGACGAGGACTTGGGCGCCGTCACGGGTGACCGCGTCGACGGCCCGCCGCACCTCGTCCGGGTCGTCGGGGTCGGCCACATGTGCGTAGGAGAGCGGGAGCCGTTTGCCCGGGGTGAGTTCGAGCCTGCCGAGCGAGGCGAGGCGGCGGGTGAGCGCACCGCCCGGCCCCGCTCCGATGGCCGATCAGTCCGACGGTGGCGACATCGCCCTCCAGCAGGGCGTTGGTAGCCTGTGTCGTGCCGTGTGCCAGGAAGGCGACGTCCTCGGCGGCACGGCCGGTCTGCTCCAGCAGCCGGTCGAGCGCTTGGACGATGCCGTGGGCGACCCCGTCCTCGTGGTGGTGGCTGGTGGGTACCTTCACCTGCCCCAGCAGGTCGAGGGTCGTGGCGTCGACGGCCACGGCGTCGGTGAAGGTTCCGCCCACGTCGATACCGACGCGGATGCGGTGGGTGGTCATGGCTGGGCACCTCCATGTGCGAGTGGGTTGATGCGCGGGCGGGCCGGGTGGGACAGGTGGAGCTGTCCCACCCGGCATTTCACTGGTTCGGGTCCGGCGGGGCCGGCAATCAGTAGCCGCGTACGTCGGGCCAGCGGCGCTGGACCCCGTCGCGGTCGAGCAGCCGCGCGAACGCCTCGTACCGCTTGTCCTCGGCCTGAACCTGGTGCGGTTCGACGCCTTCGGCGAGACAGTGGGCGGCCAGGGCACCGGCGACCTCGCCGATGTTCCACTCCACCGGGTGGAGCCGGTAGCAGCCGTTCGTGATGTGGGTGGTGCCGATGTTCTTGCCGGCCGGCAGCAGATTGCGGACGCGGCGCGGCACGAGGGCGCCGAGCGGGATCTCGAACGGCACCGAGCCGATGTCGATGTAGTTGTCGCCTCCGGTGGAGGGGTGCAGATCGATGCGGTAGCTGCCGACTCCGACCGCGTCCCGGTGGCGTGTCCCGCCGTGCGGACCGACGAGGTCGATCGCCACGTCGTGCTCGGTGACGGTGGTGACGGCCTTGATCCGGCGGGACTCGCGTACGTACGGGGCCTTGGCGAGGCCGTCGTCGGTACCGGTGATGTCGGGGCGGATCCGCAGTCCGGGGAAGCCGGTGCCACCGTCCTGACGCGGAGCCTCGGTCTGCAGCCAGTACAGGAGCGAGAGCGACAACTGCCGGGCCTCCGCGACCGCTTGGGCGGAGACCTCGTCACCGGCGCCGACCAGGGGCTTGAGCCAGTAGTCGTTCAGCGGCCAGTTGACGAGCGTGATGTCGGAGTCGAAGGCGCCGGGGCGGTGCATCCCGCGGGCGAGGATGCGGCGGAAGCCCCACAGTTCCTTGTCGCCCGCGTCCGCGCTCTGGTCGGCGCTGACGGCGAGCGGGTCGATGTCCGGGTTGGGGACGAAGGTACGCGGTACCGATTCCAGGGAGCGGGGGTCGGGCGCCTGGAAGCCGAGGAGCGGGCCGGGCCAGGAGTCGGGGCGGTAGGAGCGCCAGAACACGTAGTCGGCGGGGCGGTCGATGGTGTGGTTCTCGCCCTCGTGGTGGGAGAGCGCGAAGCAGACGGTGATGCCCTGCTGGTTGAGCGGCTGGGCCTGTTCGGGTGCGTGCGGTTCGTCGAACTCACTCTGCGCCTCGGCGCCGATGGCGTGCTCGACGCCGCCGAGTTCGAGGAGTTCGCCGGTCTCGGTGGCATCGATGACGTAGCGGGCGGTGACGGTGGTGCGGTCGCCGGTCCGGAGGTTCTCCAGGGTCACCGCCCGGATGACATCGTTTTCCGACTCCGCCGCCACGGCCCGGTGTTCGGTGAGCAACGTGAGCCGGCCCGCCGCCCGGTGCGGGGCGAGCATCGCCTCCAGCACGGTGAGCGCGATGCGTGGTTCATGGCAGAGCTTGCTGACCCGCCCGGCGCCCGGGTTGAGGTCGGTGAGGGCGAGGGCTTCGGAGCGCATCGGGTACCACTGGCGGTAGTACGCCCGGATGCCTTCGCGCAGTCGGCGGTACGAGGCGGTGGTGCCGAACTGCTCCACCCATGGGTGCTCGTCCGGTGGGACGGCCTGGGAGGTGAGCTGGCCGCCGATCCAGTCGGTCTCCTCGGTGAGGACGACGGTGCGTCCGGCGCGGCAGGCGGCGAGTGCGGCGGCGACGCCGCCGAGTCCGGCGCCCACGATGAGGATGTCCGGTTTGGGTATCACAGGTCTCCTTGTGCTGTACGTGCAGGTGGTGCGGTCGGTCGGCTTCGGTGGGCCGGGGGCGGTGGTCCGGAGGTTGCGCCGGGCCGGAACGCGCAGGCCACCAGGGGTTCGGTGGCCTCCTCCCCCGCGACCAGCGCGGCGAGCATCCGTACAGCCGCCGCGCCGAGTTGGGTGCGGGGGATGTCGAAGCCGGTGGGTTCGGGGCCGTCCGCGAGGTCGGCGGGCGGGCTGCCGAGGAGCGCCAGCGAGGCGTCGCGCGGGCAGTCGATCCCGGTTTCGGTGACGGCGCGGCGCAGGGCGCGCCAGGCAGCTCCGGTGTCGGTCTCCTCGGCGACGAGCGCGGTGACGCCCTCGGCGAGCCAGTCCCGCAGCCGTTCGGGGGTGAGGTCTCGTTCCGGGTCCGCGGAACGGAAGACTGTCTCGGGGCCGCCGGGAAGCCCGGCCGCCTCGAGCCCCTTGAGGAAGCCGTGTTCACGGTCGGTGGAGGCGGGTGCCTCGTCGTCCTCGCGGATCAGCAGCATCCGCCGGTGCCCCAGTGCGGCAAGGCGGGCGACGACCTCGCGGCCGGCGCTCACGTAATCGGCGCCGACCCAGGCCAGGCCCTCCAGTTCGTCCCGGCGGCCGAGATGCACCACCGGGAAGCCGTCGGCGACCAGCCTCTGCAGCTCCTGGGCCGGCGCGTGCCGGCCCAGGAACAGACAGCCGTCGGCGAGGCGGACCCGGCTCAGCGCGTCGGGCCCGGCGGCCCCCGCGCCGCCGGTGCTCGAACCGGTGAACAGCACCAGGTCGTAACCGCGTTCCGCGGCCTCGCGCTCCACGCCCACCAGGAACGGGTAGTACGAGTGCTGCACATCGGTCGGGAACGTCGCGGTGAAGCTGAAGACGCCCAGCAGGTTGTTGCGCGCCGCCGCGAGTCTGCGGGCCGCCGGGTCGGGGACGTAACCGAGGCTGCGTGCCGCCTCCAGAACCTTCTGCCGGGTCTCCTCCGAGATCGTGGCGCCTTGTTTCTTGTCCGCGAGCACGAGCGAGACCGTGGCCTGTGATACCCCGGCGAGCCGTGCGACCTCGGCCTGACGCGGGCGGGCCGTGCGGCCTGCCGGTGCGGGTGAACGGCCGGGCCTGGCCCGCTTCCTGGGTTCCTCCACCATGGCTCCTCAGATCAGGTAATGCGTATTAGTAATGCGCATTAACGAGTACTGTGAGGGTCGGTCCGGTGCCCGTCAAGAGTTCGGACAACACTTCTTCCCGGCGCACGGTCACCCGCGTCCGCGCCGCCGCCCGCACCCGTACGGTGTGATCGACCATCCCCACGAGTGATCACTCACCCCTGCGAAGAAGGCGGTTCCGCATGTCCCTGTTCGATCTGCCCCTCGACGAACTGCGCGACTATCGCAGCCGTTCGGTGGAGCCGGAGGACTTCGACGCGTTCTGGTCGAAGACCCTCGACGAGGCCAGGTCCCACGACCTCGACGCCCGGTTCGAGCTGCGTACTGGCACAGGGCTGGCGACCGTCGACGTGTACGACGTGACGTTCGCGGGCTTCGGCGGTCACCCGGTCAAGGGCTGGTTCGTCGTCCCGGCGGGCACTACCGAACCGCTGCCGGTGGTCGTGGAGTTCATCGGCTACGGCGGCGGGCGGGGCCTGGCCCACACCCATCTGCTCTGGGCATCGGCCGGTTTCGCCCACTTCGTCATGGACACCCGGGGCCAGGGCAGCGGCTGGCTCGTCGGCGACACCCCCGACCCGGTGGGCAGCGCGCCCTCGTACCCCGGTTTCATGACCCGTGGCATCGAGGACCCGCACGCGTTCTACTACCGGCGCGTGTTCACCGACGCGGTACGTGCGGTGGAGGCGGCGCGCTCGCATCCGCTGAGCGATGCGGCGCGCACCGCGGCCACCGGTGTGAGCCAGGGCGGCGGCCTCACGCTCGCCGTCGGCGGGCTGATACCCGACCTCGCGGCGATCGCGCCTGACGTCCCGTTCCTGTGCGACTTCCCCCGCGCGCTCACCGTCACCGACCGCAACCCGTACCGCGAGGTGGGCAGCTACCTCAAGACGCACCGGGGCAGGGCCGAACGGGCGAGGGCCACTCTGTCCTACTTCGACGGGGTGCACTTCGCCGCACGCGGGCGTGCACCGGCGCTGTTCTCGACGGCCCTGGAGGACATGACCTGCCCGCCGTCGACCGTCTTCGCCGCCTTCAACGCGTACGCACATCAGGACAAGACCATCGAGGTGTACGACTTCAACGATCACGAGGGCGGCGGTCCGTTCCAGGAGGCCGTGCAGCTGGGCTGGCTGCCCGGGAAACTGACGGCCTGATCCCAAGGAAAGGCCCTAGCCGCGCGGGATGAGGTTCCTGGACTCCAGGTAGGTGCGTGCCACGTCCTCGGGCAGCCGCCGCCAGCTGTCGACCTGCTCGTCGAGCCGGGCCAGGTCGGCGGTGGTCAGTACGGTGTTGAGCCTGCCCAGCGCCTTGCGTACGCCTTCGCTGCCCGCCCGGGACCGGTTGACGACGGGGACGAGGTAGTCGGCGTTCTGCAGGTGCTTGTCGTCGGCGAGCAGGACGAGGCCGAAGTTGTCGAGGGTCGCGTCGGTGGTGGTGGTCAGGACCATCTGGTCCCGACCGTTCTGGACGGCCTGTTTGGCCTGGGTGGTGCCGACGCCCTTGGGGTCCACGGCCGTGATGCGGATGCCGTATGTCTTTTTCAGCCCGGGTGCGCAGTAGGGGCGCTGTACGCATTCGTCGCCGGCGGCCAGACGCACGGGCAGCCCGGATCCGCCCAGGTCGCTGAGGTTCTTGAGGTGGTGCTTCGCCGCGTACGGGGCGGCTACCGCGAAGGCGTTCTGGTCGACGGCGCGCCCGGGGTCGAGGACGGTGAGGCCACGGGGTGCGGCGAGGGCGCGCAGGGCCTTCATGGTGGCGTCGAGGTCGGGCGAACCGACGGGGGCCGATCCGGCGCCGTTCTTCTTGGCGTTCAGCCAGTCGGCGAAGGTGGCGGCGTACTCCGGTACGACGTCGATCTGGCCGCTCTCCAGCGCCGGTTCGTAGATCTCGCGGTTGGTGACGGAGATGATCTTCGTGGAGTAGCCGGCCCGGTCGAGCAGAGCTGCGTACATCTGGGCGAGCAGATCGCTCTCGGTGAAGCCCGCGGAGCCGATGGTGAGGTGCTTGCTGTCGCCCGGCGGTGCGGTGACCTCGCCCTGGTTCTCCAGGGAGGGTCCGGTGGCGCAGGCGGTCGCCGGCAACAGAAACGCCAGGAGCACGGGGAGTGCCGTGCGCGGCCTCATCCGGATTCCTCGCCGCGGATCCAGTCGGGGGCGAGCCGTTGCGCCACTTCGAAGAGCCCTTCGACGATCAGGGCGAAGACGGCGACGAGAACGGCCCCGGCAACCACCTGCGCGGTGGAGGCGAGGTTGAAGCCCGCGGTGATGATGCGGCCGAGTCCCCCGCCGCCCGCCAGCGCCGCGAGGGTGGCGGTGGCGACGAGCTGGACGGCGGCGATCCGTACGCCGGTGAGGATCAGCGGCAGTGCGAGCGGCACCTCGACGCCCAGCATCAGCTGTCTGCCCGTCATGCCCATTCCCGTGGCCGCCCGTACGACATCGCGGTCGACCTCGCGCATGCCGACGTAGGCGTTGGTGAGCAGCGGCGGTACGGCGAAGAGGACGAGGGCGATGATGGTCGGCCACTCGCCGTGCCCGCCGATCGGGGTGAGGAGCAGCAGCACCAGCACGGCGAAGGTGGGGACGGCCCGGCCGATGTTGGAGATGTTGACGGCGAGCGCGCCGCCCTTGCCGAGATGGCCCAGGACCAGGGCGATGGGCAGCGCGATCAGGCAGCTGATCAGCAGGCAGACGACGGTGAGGAACAGATGCTGGCCGAGACGGTTCCGGATACCGCCGTCGCCGGACCAGTTCGCCGGGGTCGTGAGCCAGGACCAGGCGTCGGCAAGGGTGTTCACGACTGCCTCCGGGTCCACGGGGTCAGAAGTCGTTGCGCAAGCAGGAGCAGCAGGTCGGCGGCGACGGCGATGACGACGCAGAGGACGGAGGCGGTGAGCACCTGGGCCTTGAAGTACGTGTTCATCCCGGAGTAGATGAGGTTGCCGAGTCCGCCGTAGCCGACGATCGCGCCGACCGTGACCAGGGACACCGCGGAAACGGTCGCGATGCGCAGTCCGGCCATGGCGGCGGGCAGCGCAAGGGGAAGTTCCACGGCGACGAGCAGCCGGACGGGGCCGTACCCCATACCGCGTGCGGCCTGCCTGGTTTCCGCAGGCACGGCGCGCAGTCCGGCGAGAATGTTCCGTACGAGCAGGGTGAGCGAGTACAGGACGAGTCCGGCGACGACGAGCGAGGCGGAGAGTCCGTACACCGGCAGCAGCAGCGAGAACATGGCGAGCGACGGCACGGTGTAGAGGATGGTCGTCACACCGAGGACCGGACCTGCCGCCCACCGCCAGCGGCGCGCCGCGAGGGCGAGCGGAACGGCGAGGACCAGCCCGGCGAGTACGGAGACCGCGGTGAGCTGGAGGTGCTGGACGACGGCGTCCCAGAGAATCTCGCGACGGCTGGTCAGGTAGGCGCCGCAGAGCCACTCATTGCGCGCGAGGCAGTCGTCGGGAGGCGCGGTCACCCGTCCATTGGAGCGCGGGGAGACGGGCCGACGCGCGTCCTGATCGACTGTCCGGGGGCGGCGTGGGTTCGTACGCGTATGACGTGGGCAGCCGGGAAGGCGGCGGCATCTCCGGGACGCGCCGCCCGTCGGCCTATTCGGGCGCTGCTACCGGCGCCGCCGGCCGTTCGACCTTCTTCACCGTGATGTCGTCCGGTCCGAGCTGCCGCCCGTCGGCCGAGTGGATCTCCAGCGCCCGCGGCGGGCGGCCGTGCCGCAGGTCGACCATCTCCGAGTGCGCTTCCCCGGGATCGAAGAAGTGGCCCTCGCCCCACTGTCGCAGCGCCACGATCACCGGGAAGAGATCCCTGCCCTTGGCCGTCAGCACGTACTCGTGGTACGCGCTGCCGTCGGCCGCCGGAACCATGTCGAGGATGCCGCCCGCGACCAGGTCACGCAGGCGCGCCGCCAGGATGTTCTTCGCCACGCCCAGGCTGCGCTGGAACTCCCCGAAGCGGCGGCTTCCGTCGAACGCGTCGCGGACGATCAGGAGCGACCACCAGTCGCCGATCGCGTCGACCGAACGAGCCACCGGGCAGTCGCTCTCGTTGAAGCGTGTCCGCTTGACCATGCCGTCCTCCCTCGCACCTTCGGTTGCAACATGCTACCAGGTGAGGTTACCGTCCGATCGGTAGCAACTTGCAACCGATCCGATCGAGGGGTGCCACATGGCCGGCCGCGAGACAACGATGAGGACCGAGAGCACGAACGAGGGGACACCGGCGCGCACCCTGTCCGGACGCACGACGCTGCTGTTCGCGGTCGCGTCCGGCGTGGCGGTGGCCAATGTCTACTTCGCTCAACCCCTTCTGGTCACCCTGAGCCGGGACTTCGAGATCAGCGCGGCGACCGTCGGAATCGTCGTCGCCCTCACCCAGATCGGATACGGGCTCGGGCTGTTCCTGCTCGTGCCGCTCGGCGATCTGGTCGACCGGCGGAGCCTTGTCGTGACCCAGCTGGCGCTGCTGGCGGCGGCACTCGTCGCAACCGGCACCGCGGCCACCGCACCGATCCTGCTGACCGCCCTGGCCGCGGTGGGCTTTCTCGCCGTGGTGACCCAGACCCTCGTGGCCTTCGCCGCATCGCTGTCCTCTCCGCAACGGCGCGGCCGCGCGGTCGGCCTGGTCACCAGCGGAATCGTCATCGGAATCCTGCTCGCCCGCACGGTCTCCGGTGCGCTGGCCGACCTCGCGGGCTGGCGATCGGTCTACCTCGCCTCGGCGGCACTGACGCTCGTACTCACCCTGGCCCTGTACCGCGTGCTGCCGCGACGATCGACGCCGCCCACCTCCATGCGGTACGTGCAGCTCCTGCGCTCGACGCTCATGCTGTTCGTCGAGGAACGCGTACTGCGTGTCCGCGCTCTGCTCGCCCTGCTGGTCTTCGCCGCCTTCAGTACCCTGTGGAGCTGCGTTGCGCTCCCGCTGAGCGAACCCCCGCTTTCGCTGTCGCACACCGCGATCGGAGCGTTCGGGCTCGCGGGGGCGGCGGGCGCACTCGCGGCGGCTCCGGCCGGGCGCCTGCACGACCGCGGTCTCGCCGGGTGGACGACCGGCATCGCACTGGTCCTGCTCACCGTGTCGTGGCTCCCCCTCGCCTTCACCCGGCAGTCGCTGTGGGCGCTGGCGATCGGCGCGGTCCTCCTCGACCTCGCCGTGCAGGCCGTCCATGTCACCAACCAGAGCCTGATCTACACGGTCCGTCCCGACGCGGGCAGCCGTCTGATCGGCGGTTACATGGTCTTCTACTCGGTCGGCAGCGCCACGGGCGCCCTCGCCTCGACGACCGTCCACGCGATGGCCGGATGGGGTGCGGTGTGTGTCCTCGGCGCCGCGATCAGCGCACTCGCGCTCCTCGTGTGGGCAGCGACCCGCAAGGGCATGCCTGCGGCAGGCACGACGGGAGCGTCCACCGCGTCCGCCGGTTGACCGGGCGGGCTCTCACCGCACCGGCGCGGCAGGCCCGGCGGCCGTGCTTGCTGCGTATGGGGGCACCCGCGCGCTTACCGCCTCGGTACGGCCGCGTGTGACGGTACACCGGGGCGCACGCCCCCTTCCCCGTACGTACTGAGAAGCCCCCGCATGTCGTCGCCCGGCCGCACCGATGACACCTATCGCTTCGGCGATCTGCGCGCGGTCTACCTCAACTGCACGCTCAAGCGCTCCCCGGAGACCAGCAATACGCAGGGGCTGATCGACCACAGCCGCGCGATCATGGCGGAGCACGGCGTCACCACCGAGGTGGACCGGGCCGTCGACCACGACATCGCGACCGGCGTCTGGCCGGACATGAGGGAGCACGGGCTGGGAGACGGACGCCTGGCCCGAGCTGTACGAGAAGGTGATGGCCTCCTACATCCTGGTGCTGTGCGGGCCGATCTGGCCGGGGGACAACAGCTCGGTGATGAAACGGGTCGTCGAGCGCCTCCACGCCTGTTCCAGCCTCCTCAACGACAAGGACCAGTACGCGTATTACGGCCGGGTCGGCGGCTGTCCGATCACCAGGAAGGAGGACGGGGCCAAGCACTGCGCCATGAATCTGCTCCACAGCCTCCAGCACCTCGGCTACACGATCCCTCCGCAGGCCGACGCGGGCCGGATCGGGGAGGCGGGGCCCGGCCCGTCGTATCCGGACCCGGGGTCGGGCGGTCCGGAGAACGACTTCACCAACCGCAACACCTCATTCATGGCCTGGAACCTGATGCATCTCGCCGCAATGCTGAGGCGTGCGAACGGCATCCCGGCCCACGGCAACCAGCGCTCCGCGTGGGATGCGGGCTGCCGCTCGGACCATCTCAACCTGGAACACCGCCGACCGCGCCTTGGGCCTCACGCGGCCGCGTCCGGGGAGGCACGGCGGGCATCCGGCCCACGCCTCCCCGGGCGGTCGTCAGTGCTGCTCGGCTGCCGGCTCCAGGACGAAGACCGGAATCTGCCGGTCGGTCTTGAGCTGGTAGTCGGCGTAGTCGGGGAACGCATCGACTGCGCGCTGCCACCACACCGCCTTCTCCTCGCCGGTGACCTCACGGGCGTTCATGTCCTGCCGGACCGGGCCGTCCTGCAGCTCCACGCGGGGGTCGGCCACGATGTTGTGGTACCAGACGGGGTGCTTGGGAGCACCGCCCTGCGAGGCGACCACGGCGTACGCGCCGTCGTGCTCGACCCGCATGAGCGGGGTCTTGCGGATCTTGCCGCTCTTGGCCCCGCGGGTGGTCAGGACGATGACCGGCAGTTCCCGCATCGTGGTCCCCTCCGTCCCGCCGGAGCTCTCGAACAGCTCGACCTGATCGCGGACCCACTGCGCGGGGCTCGGCTCGTACTCACCCTTGAGAGGCATGGCATCTGTCCCATCGTCGACACTCGGTTACGCAGACACACGGACATGCGGGCATCGGTACGTCCCGCTGCTCCGAGAACTCTTTCATCATTCCGCCCGCCCGGGGCGGGGCGGATCCGCGTGTCATGGCGACAGCCGGGCCGGCGTCAGGGGTGCGGCGGGCTCAGCCGCAGTTGCAGCATCGCTTCGAATCTGGCCTCCGGGTCGTCGAGATCGATGCCTGCCACCACGGCCAGCCGCTTGAGCCGGTAGCGGAAGGTGTTGGGGTGGATGTGTACGGCGGCAGCGGCGGCGGCCACGTCGCCGAAGGTGCTCAGCCAGGCCTCCAGAGTGTCCGTCAGGGCGGTGTTGTGCTGGGCGTCGTAGGCGCGCAGCCGGACGACCGGGCCGTCGGGGAGATCGTCCTCGGCGGCGATCCGGTCCGTCAGCTCCTCCAGCAGCGAGGCCGCGTAGACGTCCGACAGCCGTGCAGCCCGTCGCTGCGAGCGGCCGGAGCCGAGGACGCGCAGCGCCCGGTCCGCGTCTGCGCGGGAGCGGCGCAGCTCGGCCGGGCGGGCGGCGAGCCTGCCGATGCCGAGGACGGCGGGCACCCGGTTGCTTATGCGTCCGAGGAACGCCTCCGCCACCCGTAGCGCATCCTCGTCCGAACTCGTGGGCAGCACCGCGTAGGTGACGCCCCCCAGTGAGGCCGCGGCCGTATGGGGATGGATCGCGGCCAGGTGCAGGGCGAGGGCTTCGGCGATGCGGTGGCCCGCAGCCACCCGGTCGGGCGCCGACGGCTCGCCGGTCACCGTGAGTGCCAGTACGCAGGCGGGCTGCACCGACAGGCCCAGCCTTACGGCGGCCTGCGGTGCGTGCGTGCCGCCCTCCAGGACCGTGGCGAGCAGATCCGCGCGCAACCGGCGTTCGACGTCCTCGCCCGTGCGGTGGCGCAGCAGATGCAGGGCGGCCACCTTCGCCGCCTCCTGCAGGGCCTGCGTACGGTCCTCGCTCAGCGGTCCGTCGACCACGACCCAGATCGATCCGAGGATCTCGCCGCCCGCGCGGACGGCGATCGCAACGCGGGGCTTGTCGGAGATGCCGGCCACATAGACGGGCTCCTCCTTGCGGTAGAGGGCCTGGAAGGCGCCGAGCTGCTCCAGGGCGCGCAGCTTCTCGGCGGGCACCTGACGGTCGAGGATGGTCGCGATCCTGGCGTCGTCGCCCTCGTCCTGCCGACTGGAGAAGGCCAGCACCCGCCCGCCGCGGTCCTCCACGGTGACCGGGCCGTCCAGCAGTCCGGCCGTCGCGTTGGCCAGCGCGAACAGATCACCGGCGAGCGGCTCGGCGCCGTCGGCCTCGTCGGGGCCGCCCACCGTCCCCAGTTCGTCGACCGCGAGCAGCGACCGCAGCAGCGCGGCCACCTGGGCCCAGGACGCGCCGGGGGTCAGGCCGAGCACGGTCAGGCCGGTGCGCGCGGCCGCCTCGGCCACCGGCCCGTCCACCGGGACCGGGGACCGGACGACCACGGCCGCCGCGCCGAGCCCGGCGGCCCGGTCGACCAGCGCGGCGACCGGCTCGGCGCCGTACACGCCGACGCCGAGCACCACCGCGCCGGGCAGCCTGGCCGGTTCGTCCAGCGGGTCCTGGATGAGCACTCCGCTGACGGCGCGGGACGGGTCGGCCTGCCCGGCCACCACCTCGATCAACGTCGATCCCAGATCGTTGAGGATCCGGCCGAGCACGGCTCGCGGCTGCTCCGTCATCCTCACAAGGTAGTTGATCGGAGTCCGTCGACGGCGAGTGCTGCCACCTGTCCGATCACCCGGTCCGCCCGGGAGTTGTGCAGGTCCGGCCGGTCGGACCGGGTGAAGACGGCCACCGCCCAGCGCCCGCCGTCGGGGTCCTCGATCACCCCGGCTTCGTTGCGCCAGCCAGGGAGCGTCCCGGTCTTGCCGGCGATGCGGTAGCTGTCGTCGAAGCCGGACCACAGTCGGTGCGGCCAGATCTGCTGGGACATCACGGCCCGTACCTCGGCGCAGGCTTCGGCGGGGCCGGCCTCGTCGCGCCAGATCCGGACCAGCAGTTCCGCGATGTCGCGGGCCGTTCCCCGGGTGGTGCGTTCGGGGACGCACACCGACAGCTCCAGGACCTTCTCCGGCCCCTGCGCGGCCAGCGCCGCCAGCTTCGCGTGGGCCTCGACCTCGGTGGTCGCGCCGAGTTCGTCGAGGATCGAGCCGGTCAGCGCCAGACAGCCGCCGATCAAGTGGGTCTGCTTCCGGCCCAGTTCGGCGAGCATGTTGTTGACCGTGTCGAGCCCGACGCGGGCCAGCACCACATCGGTGGCGGCGTTGTCGCTCATCGTCATCATCATGTGGACCAGATCGCGCAGACTCATCTCGATCGGGTCGGCGCAGCCGGAGGTGCCGACTCCGCCGTCGCGGTAGTGCGGGTCCACCGAGTGGCGCTCGGTCCTCTCCAGCCGTCCTGCGGCGGCCTCGCGTGCGTAGGCGAGCGCGACCGGGATCTTGAAGACGGAGGCGAGGCAGACCGGTTCGTCCGCTGCGACGTCGATCGTGCGTTCGCCGTCGATCTCGCGGGCGAAGAGGAACCCCTGGACCCCGGCCTCGGCGAACGCCGTCCGGATCAGGGTCTCTGCGGTGCCGGATCGGGTGGTGGTCATCGGCTGATCCATTCGGTCGATTCGGTCACGTCGGCCAACTGCTCGGGGATCGGGGAGAGTCCGAGCCCCGGTGCGCGGGGCACGTCGAGATGGCCGTCCTTCAGCACGAACGGTTCGGTGATATCGGTCCGGTAGTACCGGTCGGAGGCGGAGGTGTCGCCGGGGAGGGTGAAGCCGGGCAGTGCGGCGAGGGCGACATTGGCAGCCCGGCCGAGGCCGGTCTCCAGCATTCCGCCGCACCAGACCGGAACGCTGTGCGCGGCGCACACTTCGTGGATCCGCCGGGCCTCCAGATAGCCGCCGACCCGCCCCGGCTTGATGTTGACGACCGAGCAGGCACCCATCGCGATCGCGTCGGCCGCAGAGCGGGCGGAGACGATGGATTCGTCCAGACAGATGGGGGTGCTCACCCGCTCGGCCAGTGCCGCGTGGCCCCGGATGTCCTCCTCGTCCAGGGGCTGTTCGATCAGCAGCAGCCCGTACGGGTCGAGCCGGGCCAGCTGTGCGGCGTCGGCGAGGGTGTACGCGGTGTTGGCGTCCACCTGGAGCAGCACCCCGTCGCCGAAGCGCTCCCGGACCGCGCGCACGGGTTCCACGTCCCAGCCGGGCTCGATCTTCAGCTTGATCCGCAGATAGCCCTCGGCGAGGTAGCCGTCGACGGCGTCGAGCAGTGCGGGTATCGAGTCCATGATGCCGACCGACACCCCGGCCGGTACCCGTTCGGCCGTCGCCCCCAGCCACTGCCCCATCGACAGCTCATGGGCGCGCAGCCAGGCGTCCAGCACCGCGGTCTCCAGTGCGGCCTTGGCCATCCGGTGCCCCTTGAACGCGGCCAGGGCAGGGGTGACCGCCCACGGGTCGAGCGCCGGCAGGGCGGCGAGCGCGGGCACGAGATAGCTGCGCAGCATGTCCGCCGCGGCCGCGGTGTACTCCGAGGAGTACAGCGGATCGGCCATGGTGACGCATTCGCCGTAGCCCTCGTGGTGCTCGGTCTCGACCCTGACCAGCAGGATCTCCCGGGTGGTCATCGTGGCGAACGAGGTTCGGAAGGGTGCGACCAGCGGCATCGCGATCCGGCGCAGTTCCACACCGACGAGCTTCATGCCTGCCTCTCCTGACGTCTGTCGATCACGTACCAGCCGTCCCGGGTGAATCCGGTGACGGTGTGCCCCTCGGCCATCAGGCCGCCGAGTACCTCGCGCAGCGTGTACCGCCATTCGCGGGCCAGGGGCGGGTCGGTGCGGCGCAGTGTCTCGATCTCCGTGGGGATCCGGACCAGGACGGTGTCGCCGTCCCGGCGCCCGACGGCGGGGCCGCCGTCGGGCTTGGCGTCCAGGCCCACCACGGCGTGTGCGCCCGCGTCGTCGACCGTGACGATGTGCGGTGTGCCCGCAGCGGATCCGACGGCGCGCCCGCCGGTCAGTTCCCAGCGGACCATCAGCCGGTCCGTCTCTGTCCCGGCATTGACCTCGTCCTGCATCACGCCGTAGAAGTCGGCCAGGTACTCGCTCGGCGCCGCCCCCAGTTTGGCCAGGTTGAAGTAGGCGTTACGGCTGATCAGCGGGTCGAAGGTCCAGGTGACCGCGGTGATGCCACGGGCCAGGGCCCAGGCCCGCTGATGCAGTTTGACGGCGAAACCGACGTTGCGGCCGCGGACGCTGTCGTCCACCCCGGCGATGTGCGAGTGCAGTCCGGCAGTGGCCAGGAAGCCCAGGCAGAATCCGACCATCCGGCCGTCCTGGTGGACACCGACGACATAGCTGCCGGAGTGGGCGAAGACCCGCAGCAGCTCCGGGGTGATCAGCGGGTTGCCGGGATCGGGCCGCCAGACCCGGTCCAGCACCTGGCAGGCCTCCAGCATCTCGTCCAGCCCGTGCAGCTCCGTGACGGTCACGCCGGCACGGTGCGCGGCCAGGTCCGCGGCGGCCGCCGCGTCAGCCGCCGGGGTGCCGTTCACGATGTCACCCGGCCGGGTCCGGCCAGTGGCTCGCGTACGAGCGAGGCCACCAGGGAGGCCACCAGTGCCGCGCGGCGGGGCAGTTCGGCGACGATCACATGCTCGTCGTCCGCGTGCGCCCCGCCGCCCACGGCCCCGAGGCCGTCGAGCGTGGGTGTGCCCGCTCCGGCGGTGAGGTTGCCGTCGGATCCGCCGCCGACCGCCACGCCGCGCAGCGGGCCGAAGCCCAGTTCGGCGTAGTGGCTTCGGGCGAGTTCGAACAGTTGTGCCGACGCGCTCGTCTGCAGCGGCGGCCGGTCCGGGCCGCCCGAGAACGTGAGCGAGGCGCCCGCGAGCACCGGTGCGAGTCCGTGCACGGCACGGTCCACCCGGTCCTGTTCGGCGGCTGTCTCCACCCGTACGTCGACGAGCAGCCGGGCCGCGTCGGGCACCGTGTTGCGGGTGGTGCCGGAGGCTGCCACGGTCGGCGTGACCGTGGTGCCGGTCGCCGGATCGGCGAGTGCGGACAACGCGAGCACCTGGTGGGCCAGTTCGGTGGTCGTGTTGACGCCGCGCTGGGGTTCGAGTCCGGCGTGCGCCGCGCGTCCGGAGATGCTCAGTTCGTAGCCGGACACACCCTTGCGCGCGGTTTTCAGTGCGCCGCCCTCGCTCGCCTCCAGGACGAGTACGGCCCGTGTCCCGCGGGCCTCGGCCTCGATCAGGGTGCGCGAGGCCGGGGAGCCGATCTCCTCGTCGCCGGTGAGCAGGACCGACACCCCGTCCAGATCGTCGAGCACCGACAATGCGTGGAACAGCTGCACCACACCGGCCTTCATGTCGAAGCAGCCGGGGCCGGTCAGCCGGCCCCCGGCCACCTCGAAGGGGTGGCCGGCCAACGAGCCCACCGGCCACACCGTGTCGAAGTGGCCGAGCAGCAGCACCCGGTCGCCGGAGCCGAAGCGCCAGCGCAGTGCGGGCCGTCCCGAGCCGTCGAGCCACTCGGGCGCCGAACCGGTCAGCCGGGTGCCGAGCCCGGCGACGACCCGGGCGCAGTCGGTGACGGCGGCCAGGTCCTCGCTGGGCGACTCGGTGCGGACGAGTTCCTCGATGTCGGCCAGCAGGCCCGGCAGCCCCGCCTCCAGGGCGGTGGCGATTGCGCTCACGTCAGCCCACCTTGGGGGTGGCGCGGGCACCGTGGTGGATGTAGGGCGTGCCGTCGGCGAGCGTGTAGAACACGACCGGGACCCAGATCTTGAGCCCCGGCCGCTGCACGACGAACAGCCCCGGCTCGACCGGGTGCAGCTCGTACTCGTGCTCCGTGTCGGGGGTCAGTTCGGCCAGCGGTCCGGTGATCCGGTCGAGCATCACCAGGCCGCCGTCCCGCTCCACGATCTCCACCCGGCTGGAGAGCCGCTGGTACACGCCGACGTAGTCGGCGGGGTCCACCGCCACCGGTTCCGTCGCCGGCTGGACCGAGGTACGCATCGTCACGCCGGCCAGTTCCTGGACGATCTCCGCGAACACGTCCCGGTACAGGCTCATGGTGTCGCCGCCATTGGTGAGCAGGCAGATCGCCAGGTCGGCCTCCGGCAGCACCCGCAGGAACGCGCTCTGCCCGATGGTGCCGCCGTCGTGTCCGTACACCCGCTGTCCGTCCCAGGTGTCGAGGAACCAGCCCAGCCCCCAGGCGTGGCCCAGGATGTGCGGGTCGGGGAGCTCGACCTGCGGCGTCTGCATGGCGGTGACGCCCTCGGCCGAGAGGATCTTGGTGCCGTCCTCGGTGACGCCGTTGTCGAGGTGCAGCCGGGCGAACTGCAGTACCTCGCGCGGCGTCGAGCAGATCAGTCCGGCAGGTCCGGCCGAACGCATCAGCCCCCACAGCGGGGCCTGCACCGGCGGATCCCCCAGGTGCCCGATGGCGGCGCGGAAGCGCAGCACCTCCTCCGGCAGGGTCGCGGTGTGCGTCAGGCCGAGCGGACGGAACAGGCGCTCGCGCATCAGCTCGTCCCACTGGACGCCGGTGACGACTTCCAGTACCCGGCCGAGCAGGGTGAAGCCCGCGTTGCAGTACGACATGGTGGCGCCGAGCGGGTGGTTGGCGGTGACGTCGCCGAGCAGCGCGGCGAACTTCTCCAGGCAGTCGTCGCCCCGGCCGGTGTCGGTGAAGAGGTCGCCGTCGATGCCGCTGGTGTGGTCCAGGAGGTGGCGGAGCGTCACGCCCCGCGTCAGCTCCTCGTTCGCGATCCGCAGTTCGGGGAGTACGGAAACAATGGGCGCGTCCAGTTCGAGCAGGCCCTCGTCGACCAGGGCCATGGCCACCGTGGTGGTCCACACCTTGGAGATCGAGCCGATCTGGAACAGGGTGTCGGTGGTCGTCTCGATCCCGGCGTCGGTGTTGGCCAGGCCGACGGCGGCCTCGGCGATCAGTTCGCCGCGGTGCAGGATGCCGAGAGCGGCGCCGGGGACGGAGTGACGGGCGGCCAGTTCGGTGAGGCGGGCGGTCCAGCGGGCGGACAGGTCGGTGGTGTCGGTCATGTTGGGCTCCAATTCCGTTTCGTTCAGCGGTTCCAGGGTGTTCGGCGGGTTCAGCGGTCGGTGTGCGTGGTGACCCAGTCGACCAGGCGGCGGGAGTAGTCCTCACGGTGCGAGGGCCGGCCGTCCAGGAGGAACAGGTGCGAGCTGCCGGGGTACACGACCAGCCGGGCCGGCACGTCCCGGGTGCGCAGCGCGTGGAACCACTGCTCGGCCTGGCCGGCCGGGCAGCTGTCGTCCGCGCCGCCGTGCAGAATCAGGGTGGGTGCGCGCACCGCGTCGGCATGGCTGATCGGCGAGAGCGCCGTCATCCGTTCCGGGTCGCCGATCTCGTAGCCGGCGATCAGGTGTCCTTCTTCGGAGGTGCCGGCCATGCTCTTCAGATCGACCAGGATGCCGCCCGGTACGACGGCGGCGAAGAGGTCGCTGCGGGCGGAGAGCCAGCAGCTCAGATAGCCGCCGTAGCTGTAGCCGGTGAGCGCGATGCGTTCCGGGTCGACGAGCCCCTCGGCGACGAGGGTGGCGACCGGCTGCAGGACGTCCTGTTCGTCGGTCTCGCCCCAGGCGCCCACGGCGGCTGTGTAGAACGCCTCGCCGTAGCCGTCGCTGCCGCGGACGTTCAGCGTCAGGATCGTCCAGCCCTGCGAGGCCAGCTCCTGGTGGTAGGGGTGGAACGGGTCGGAGTGCGGTGCCCAGGCGTTGTGCGGACCGCCGTGTATGTCGACCAACAGCGGCCCGCCCGGGGGTGTCTGCGCGGCACGCGTGATCATGCCGTGCACCACCGTGCCGTCCGAGATGCTGAACTCGCGCTCGGTGACCGGGTGGAGGGTGATCTCCGGCAGTGACCGGGCCATGTGGTCGGTGAGTCGCGCGGGCTGTCGGCCTGCCACCGACTCGCCCGGTTCCCCGGACGCCCAGGAGTCCAGGTCGAGCAGGGCGATCTCGGCGAAGCTCGACGTGTCGGAGACCACCAGCGCCGCTCGCCCGGCCTTCGTGGCGACCGAGCAGCCGCTGACCCCGGTACCGGCGGGCAGCGGGGACGCGCTGATCCCGGCCGCGTGCACCCGGTACAGGCGTGTGGCGCCCCGGTCGCGGGCGCAGAACACGATGTCGTCGCCGTGGAACTGCGGCAGCGCACCCGGGTAGCCCGGGCCACCGCCCATGACGTTGCGGTCCAGGGCGGCGCTGACCGAGACCGGCGCCGATCCGTCCAGGGGCTGGCGCAGCAGCTCCAGATGGCCGACGCCGAACGTGTTCCGGCCGACGACGAGCAGCGCGGACCCGTCGGGGAACCAGCTCACCGGACCGGCGAGACCACCGGCCGGGCCGACCCGGCGGGGCTCGGGCGCGTCCTCCCCGACCCGTACGACATGAGCGGCCGAGGCCCCGGGCACAGCCGCGTCCGGGCCGCTCTGCGCGGGGTAGGCGAGCTGTGTGCCGTCGGGCGACCAGGTGGGCGAGCCGGCGTGCCGGTCGCCCTCGGTGACCTGCCTGACCTCGCCCGATTCCGTCTCCACCACGAACAGTTGTGTCCGGACCGAACCGATCAGGCCCGCCCCGTCCGCCTTCCAGCCGAGGGCGTCGATGACCACGGGTGCGGTGTCGGCGCGCCGGGTCTCGGGGGCCGAGAAAGCGATCCGTGATCCGTCCGGACTCCAGACCGGTGTGCCCGCCCCCGCCGGGCACCGGGCGGGCGTGGTGAGCGGTACGGCCTCTCCCCCGTCGACGGGCAGCAGATGGAGCTGCCCCTCGCGCAGGAACGCCAGTTGCGTCCCGTCCGGGGACCAGCGCGGCGCGGTGTCCGCGGGACCGTGGGTGAGCCGCCGGGCCGGGCCGCCCGCGCCGCGTACCTCCCAGATGGAGTGGACCACACGGTCGTTCTCGGCGTCCTGGGTGGTCAGCGCGTAGGCGACACGCTCGCCGTCGGGGGACAGTGCGGGATCACCGGGGATCTCGAACCGGTACAAGTCGTCGATCGTCAGCGGTCGGGTCATGACGCCTCCTCGGCGAGGGCAAGGGTGGGTACGCAGGAGATCAGGTTCCGGGTCGTCGGGTGCTCCGGGCGCTCCAGCACCCGTTCGGTGGGACCGCACTCGACGAGGTGCCCGCCGTCCATCACGGCGACCTGGTCGGACAAGTAGCGGACGACCGCGAGGTTGTGGGAGATGAAGAGCATCGCGAATCCCAGTTCGCGCTGGAGCCTGCGCAGCAGATTGAGCACCGCGCCCTGTACGGACACGTCCAGGGCCGAGGTGATCTCGTCCGCGATCAGCACGGCGGGCCGGGCGGCCAGGGCCCTTGCCAGGGCCACCCGTTGGCGCTGGCCGCCCGAGAGCGCGTCCGGGGTGAGCGCGGCCCGAGCGGGGTCGATGCCGACGAGCTCCAGGTAGCGGGCCACCTCCGCGTTGCGTGCGGCGCGGCGTTCGCGGGCCGGTGCCTTGCGGGCGGGTGCTCGGCGTGAGCCGGTTTCGCGGGGCAGCGCTTCGGCGACCGATGCGCCGATGGTCATGCGCGGGTCGAGCGAGGCGTACGGATTCTGGAACACCAGCTGCACCGGGCTGCGCCCGTGCCGGCGCCCGGCCTCGCTCCCGGCGAGCAGTACGCGCCCGGACTGCATCGGCGTCAGCCCGACAACAGCCTTCCCGAGGGTCGATTTACCCGACCCCGACCCGCCCACGAGTCCGGTCACCGTTCCCTCCGGCACCAGCAGGTCGACGTTCTCCACCGCGGTGAAGCGGCCGTAGCGCACGGTGATCCCGCGCAGCTCCAGTGAGCTCATGACGTTGCCTCCGCTCCCTGTGACGTGGCCTCGGCAGGGGCGCCGGCCGTTACCGCGTCCACCGGGTACCAGCAGGCGACCTGTCGGCCCGGCCCGAAGTCGGCCAGCTCGGGAGCATCGCCGTGGCAGCGTTCCCGGGCGCGTTCGCAGCGCGGCGCGAAGGGGCATCCCGTACCGGCCTCCCCCGGTTCCGGCGGGCGGCCGGGGATGGTCGCCAATTCCGTGCCGGGATCCGTGGCCATCGTCGGGACCGCCCCCACCAGTGCCCGGGTGTACGGGTGGGCCGCGCCGCCGGCCAGCTCGGCAACCGGGAGGTCCTCGACGATCAGACCTCCGTACATCACCAGGACCCGTTCGCAGACCTGGGCGACGACGGCGAGGTCGTGGGAGATCAGCAGCAGCGCGGCGCCGGAGTCCTCGCGTACCTCGGCGAGCAGGTCGAGCACCTGTTGCTGGACGGCCACGTCGAGCGCCGTGGTCGGCTCATCGGCGATGATCAGTCTCGGCTCCCCCATGAGGCCCATCGCGATGACGGCCCGCTGCCGCATTCCGCCGGAGTACTCGTGCGGCCGCTGCCGGGCGCGCCGCTGCGGCGAGGGGATACGGACGGCGCCGAGCCGGTCGACGGCGCGTGCCGTCGCCTGTGCCCGGGTCGCGCCGAGGTGTACCTCGGCCACCTCGGCGAGCTGGCGGCCCACGCGCAGGGCCGGGTTGAGCGAGGCCATGGGGTCCTGGAAGACCATGGCCAGTTCGGTGCCCAGTCGCGGGTCCGTACGCAGATCGTGCCCGTCGAAGCGGAGGGTGCGTGCGGAGATCTGCCCCGGGTGCGGGACCAGATCCGCCAGTGCCAGCGCGCTCACGCTCTTGCCGGAACCCGATTCGCCGACCAGGCCGACGGCCTCGCCCACGCCGATGCTCAACGAGATCCCGCGTACGGCCTGCCGCCCGCCGGGGAACGTCACCCTCAGATCACGCGCCCGGACCACTGCCCCGCCGTCGCCGTCGGAGGCTGCTTCATCCGGTGCCTTCATCTGCTGCTGCGGCGTCAACTCCCGGACCTGCGGCGCACGTCGGCCGCCGGCCTGTGCGAGTACTTCACCGACCAGCCCGAACATCAGCCCAGTGAGGACCACGGCCGCGCCGGGCGCGAGTGCCGCCGCCGGGTTCACATAGATCCGGTTCAGCTGCTCGTTGAGCAGCCGCCCCCAGTCGCACTCCGGCGGCTGTACGCCCAGTCCCAGGAATGAGAGGCCGGAGAAGGCGACCAGGATGCCCCCTGCCGCCTGGGTGGCGAACAGCACCGACGGCTCGGCGATGTTGGGAAGCAGATGACGTACGACCAGCTTGAACCGGCCCACGCCGAGGATCCGTGCCGCAGCGACGTAGTCCGACCCCGCGATCGAAGCCGTCAGGTTCTGCACCAGCCGTGCCATGGGCGGGACCATGGCCAGCCCCACGGCGAACACCGCCCCGGTGCTGCCCACCCCGAAGATCGTGGCGAGGAAGAGCAGGAACAGCAGCCCGGGAAAGGCCACCAGTACGCCCACGGTGGCGGTGATCAGCCGGCCGAGGCGTCGGCCCACCACCGCCGGTGCCACACCGAGCAGCAGCCCGCCGCCGACCCCGATCACGGCGGCCAGCAGGGTGAGTCGCAAGGTCAGCCGGGTCGCCACGACCACACGGGCGGCGATGTCGCGGCCGAGCTGGTCGGTGCCCAGGAGGTGGGCGGCGCTGCTGCCCTGGTTGATCGCGTCCGTGTCGACCCGCGCTGCCTGATCGCCGAGCAGGACGGGCCCGAACGCGGCGACCAGCGCCACCAGCAGGCAGGCGGTGAGAGCGGTGATTCCGATCGGCGTCCGGAGCGTGCGCCCCAGCCGGTGCCGTAGCGAGGTGTCTTGGTCCTGATGAGGCATCGTCAACTCCCGCGGACGGTGGACTGGGGGTCGGCGACGGCCACGGCCACGTCGACGGCGAAGGTGATCAGCAGTGCGGCCGCCCCGTAGACCAGTACGACGCCCTGGACCAGCGGATAGTCCTTCTCGGTGATCGCCTGGACGATCGTGGTGCCGAGGCCGGGCCAGGCGAAGACGTTCTCGACCAGTACGGTGCCGGCGAGCAGCGAGCTGAACAGCAGGCCGCCCAGGGTGAGCGAGGAGGTCAGCAGATTGGGCAGCGCGTGGCGCAGATAGCGCAGCCGGGCCGGGAGCCGTTTCGCCCGCGCCGTACGCATGTAGTCCTCGCCGAGCACCCGCAGGGTCTCCACCCTGACGATGCGCGACAGCGTGGCCGCCGGGACGACGGTGAGTGCCAGCACCGGCAGTACGTAGGAGTTCACGCCGCCCCGCGAGGCCACCGGGAAGACCGGCCATGCCACGGCGAACGCCGCGATCAGGCCGACCGCCAGCAGGAATTCGGGCACCGCGCCCAGAAAGCCGGTGACGCCGGTGAAGGCGAGCTCGCCGCGCCGTCTGCGGCCGTCCTTGGTCAGCACGGCCGCGGTCATCCCGACCGGGATGGCGAGCAGCAGGATCAGTACGAACGCGGGGACGGCGATCTGCAGGGTCGCCGGGAGCCGGCTGGAGATGATCTCGGAGACGGGCATCTGTGCGCCGATCGAGTCACCGAGCCGGCCCTGGAGGAGATGGCCCACGAAGTCGCCGTACTGCTTCAGCAGCGGCTGGTCCAGGCCGAGCGAGTGTCTGCGGGCGGCGATCAGCGCCGGGTCGGCGGTGGTGCCGAGGGCCGTCCGCACCGGGTCGCCGGGGATCAGATGGATCATCGCGAAGGCGGCCGTGACCAGCGCGGCCAGCGACACCACCAGCCGCCAGGTGCGGCGCAGAGCGAATCCGACCCACGGACTGCGGACCGTCGTACCCAGGGAGTTCAGGGTGATCGTCGCCATCAGCCGGCGCTCCGCCGCAGAGTGCTGGGGATGATGCCGGCGCCGTCCACCTGGAAGGTGATGCCCTTTGCGTAGTACCGGAAAGGCCTGCTGGCGATCGGCACGATGTCGACGTGCTTGACCAGGGCGGCATTGGCCGCTTCCCACAGAGCGCATCCCGAGGCGCCGGCCCTGGCCGAGGCCTGCGCGGCGAGGCGGTGGTAGTCGGGGTTGGTGATGGAGCCGAAGTTGTTGCCCTTCGGCGGTGGCGGCCCGTCGTAGAACTGGGTCAGCTGGTCCGGGAGCGTGACTCCGATGGGTGCCCAGGCGACGTCCCAGTCGCCGCCGCTGAGGGTACTGAGGATGCTGGAGGAACCCGTGGGTTTCGCCGATGCCTTCACGCCGAAGGACGTCCACTGCTGGACGGCCAGTTCGACCGCCGAGGCGACCTGGGCGCCCTGATTGGTCGGGTAGCTGAGCCCGACGGAGAGGGGCTTGCCGTCCTTGGTCCAGGTGCCGCCGCTCTTCGCCCAGCCGGCGGCGGTGAGAACGGCGGCGGCCTGCGAGGTGTCATGGGCGGGAACGTTCCCGGTCACCGTGTCGCCGGTACAGGGGGTGGGGGCGGTCTCGCCGATGCTGGTCGGGGGATTGCCCTTGCCGCCGGTGGCCACGTTCCTGAGCTGCTTCAGATCCAGGACGGAGACCAGAGCCTTGCGTACCGCCGGGTCGGCGCCCGGATGGCCGGCGGCCTGGTTGAACAGGAACTGCCCGAACAGCGCCTCGATGCTCTCGTTCTTCACCTTGGCCGCGTTCAGCCGTTCCTCGTCGGCACCGTTGATCAGGGCCCCGTTGATCTGCCCCGCCATCAGGAGATTGGCCGCGGTCGACTCGTTGGCGACCACCTTGAAAACCACCTTGCCGGGGAGGCCCGCGCCGGTGGAACCGCGGGGCCCCCAGGCGTATCCGTCGCGCTTGACATATGTGTAGTGGTCGCCCGGAACCGCTTCGGTCAGCCGGTACGGTCCGCTCGCGTCGGTGGCCTTGGCCAGCGCGGCCGGCGCCGCCAGGCTCTTCTTGCAGAGCAGCGGCAGCAGCCGGGACATCTGCACGATGAACGGCGCGGGTTTCGTGGTGGTGACGGTGACGGTCCGGCGCGCCCTGTCGGCCTTCGCCACGGCGGTGACGGGGACGGAGAGCCCTAGCATTGGCGACTGGTTCTTCGGATCGGCGATGTGGTTGTACTCGGCGGCCACATCGTCCGCGGTGAGCGGCGAGCCGTCCTGGCAGGTCACTCCGGAGCGGATGGTGAACTGCGCGGTGGTGGACGTGGCGGACCATTTCTCGGCCACCCCGGGAACCAGCGAGCCGTCGGCAGCGAAATGCACGAGCGTGTCGTACGCGAAGGAGTTCATCGACAGCGCGGTGCTGGCCAGCGCCGTGGTGGGGCTGAGCGTGCCCGGGTCGGCGGCGACGGCGAGCACCACCGTCGACCCCCCACCGCCGTCGGCGGACGAGCCGCCACCGCAGGCGGCCGCGGTCGCGACCAGGCCGAGCGCCGTGGCCACCGCGGCCGCCGACCGGGTCCTGCGCGTGGTTCTGCTGCTCGTCTCCGTGCCTGCGGTGCTGGCCATGGTCACCTCCGAGGGAGCGGCACGCCGCCGCCGAGTGAGGGAACATTAGGCAGCGGCACACCCGCCCCGAGTGGTCGCGCCGCACGAAAAACTGCCTCGCCGACGTTGCGCCGCGACGAAGACGAACGCGAGGGTGCGAGGGTGCGAGGGCGTGAACAGTCCGGTCGGGCGGGGAGAAGAATTCGATCGCGCCGGAATCCGGTCCCTGGCAGCGTGTGGTGCATGGCCCACCAGTACCGGATACGAGCCCACTACGATGCCCGGACGATCGTGGTCTACCAGGCGTACTCACCGGCAGTCGCTGATCCGTCCCTGCGGGCGCAACGGTTCGTGGCGCCGTTCTCGTTCAACCGGATGACCTGGATCAAACCGTCGTTCCTGTGGCTCATGCACCGCAGTAACTGGGCACAGAAGTCGGGACAGGAACGGATCCTCGCGGTACGGATCACCCGTGCCGGATGGGAGGAGGCCCTTTCCCGGGCCGTGCTGACGACGGCAGACCCTGCGGCCGTCGCCCGGGCCCCCGTCCACGTCCAGTGGGATCCCGAACGCTCGCTGCGGGGAGCCGCGCTCAATCACTACAGCATCCAGGTCGGGGTCGGACGCGGCCTGATCCGCACCTTCGCAAAGGACTGGGTCGTCGACCTCACCGACGTCACTGCACAGGTCCGCAAGATCGCGGCACTAAAGCAGAGCGGCCGGCCCGCGCAGGCCCAGCGACTGCTTCCGCCCGAGCGGATCTACCCGATGCCGCCGGCCATCGCGAGGGACCTTCTCATGGAGGCATGAGCGTCCACTCGGCCAGTTCGCCACAGGCGAGAACGGGCCACTTGTCAGTCATCCCATCGCCGTGCCTGCCGGGCCTTCACCTGGTTCATGCGGCGCGTGCGACGACGACGATGTTGTCGCTCCCGGCGGTCAGCGGCCCACGCGACCAGTCCCCGTAGCACGTCTCGACCTCGAATCCGGCTTCTCCGAGGAATGCGCCGATCCGCTCGACGTCGAGGAACCGCAGGCTCGTCCGGTCGATGCGCAGCGGCTCGCCCGCGCGGGTTGCCGTCGTCTCGGTGAACGTGACCACATCGCCGACGACCGATTCCACGAAGTGGCTCACGTGCAGGGACCGGTCCACGTGGTCGGTGATGTCGACGTGGTTCGCCGGGTTCCATTTCTCCCACGCCCGCGCCTGCGGATTGCGGGTGCCGAACACAAAGCGTCCGCCGTCGGACAGGGCCTGCCGAATCGCTGTGAGCGACGCACACAGTTCATCGTCGGTGACGAACACCTGGAAGGCGTTGCTCGCCATGACAGCGAGCGCGAACTCCCGCTCCCACTCGGCGTCCTGGGCTCTGCCCAGGACCCACTCGATGTCGTGGCGTCCGCCCGCCCGGTCCAATGCGGCACCGTTGGGGTCCAGCCCGCACAGCCGACCCTCGTGTCCCGCCTCGCGTGCACGATGCAGCAGCACGCCGGTCCCGCACCCCACGTCCAGGACGGAAGAGGCATCCATGACGCATGACAGATAGAAGTCGTCGCTCGGCCCCCACGAGTTGAGCAGGTCGTAGAGCACGGCGGCATCGGCATCGGAGTACATCCCGGCAGTATGCCGCCACGCCATCGTGTGCCTTCGCAAGCCTCCATGGACCGTCCGATCCGTCGACCGCAGGCGCAGCTGCGGTGTCTTCCGGGGGCGGGCGCGGTAAATAACGGGCCAGGACACGCGGCGGGCCCTGGCGTCGGCTTCGCCACAGCAACGCAATCCCTCGATCAGGTGTCAGGCCACCTGGCGAGTGAATCGAACGCAACATCACGCCCTCTTCGCCAGCACCCCCGGGCCCCACCGGACTGAGTCGAACTTTTGCCCGATGCTTCGTCCGCCATGTCCCGTGACGAGTCCGCTTGAAGCACGTTTTCCGATCGCACGTCCGGTCCTGCCGACTTCGAGGAGGAATCGTGAGTCCCCGTCCCATCGCTGCTGTCGTTCACCTCGCGTTCGAGAATCGCCCTTCGGATCCACCGCCTTCAAGGCGCCGCATTGACGCGGCGCCGTGCCCGATTCCTCTCGCGGTGCGGGAGCGGGAAGGGTGTGCGGCATGAAGGTCTTCGGACGGGTACGCATGGCCGAACCGGCCGTCTCCGCAAGCGAGAGGGAACTCTTCGGCGGTCCCCTGCGCTACGACACGGGCTGGTCCGAGCACGAGCTCTCCACGCTTGACCTGACCATGCTGGAGGCGGTGCGCGTACTGCCCAGGCTGGTCGGCGCCACCCTGCGGCGGGCCGCTCTACGAAATGATCACCCCAGAGCTTGATCGACTTCCGAATCACGGCCGGCCTGTCCGGCAGGTTCCGCCGGATTGGCCCTAATATCCTGCGATCGGTGCGGCGGCATGGCTGACGGGGACGGTGTGGGTGAGCCATGAGGTGTCGACGAGGAGGTGGAGGAAGAGAGACGCCGGCTCCGGGAGGTAGTTGGGGACTCCCTCACGCAAGGCCAGCCCGCTCTGGAGGTAGGTACTGGGGGCAACGGCGAGGGTGCTGCCCGCGTAGGCGGCGGTGACGGGGCGGTGAACGTGGCCTGCCAGGACGCGGACCACATTGGAGTGACGCATGATCACCTCAGTCAGCGCGTCGCCGTCCTCAAGGCCCATTCCGTCCAGGAAGGGGATTCCGATCGGAATCGGCGGGTGGTGCAGGCACACGACCGCGGGGACGTCGGGCCTGCGGCCGAGGACTCCATCGAGCCATTTCAGTTGGGACGCGCCGAGCCGGCCACCGGCGGAGCCGGGCACCTTCGAGTTGAGGACAATGATCGTGAAGGCCGAATGGTCCACCGCGTAGTGCGCCTGCCGCACACCGCCCAGGAAGTCAGTGCCGCCGAACTCGTCCAGCAGCGACGCAGGGTCATCGTGATTGCCCGTCACCAGGTGCATCGGAAGCGGGAAGCGGTCGACCAACTCGCGAAGCGCCATGTACTCGTCCGGCTGACCTCTGTCGACCAAGTCGCCGGTGATAACCACGCAGTCCGGTTGCGGGTCAAGCGCGAGGACGCGGCCGAGCGCGCGGCTCAGCCCCGCTGCCGGTGCACCGGCCAGCACGCCGGTCGTAAGATCATCGTGAGTTGTGTGGACTGACGAAGAGACGGTGGCCGCAGGTCACAGCATAGATCCCGTCCGTTGGCGGAATGCGTTCGAGGACCTGATGAGCCGGATCGCGGGCCGCTTCGCCCGGGTCGAACCCCGGCGCCGGGCGGGGCGGTTGGTGCTCGGTCTGCTGGCAGACCTGCCGCGCAAGAACTGCTGGACCATCGCCGAGTGGGCCGGGGAGTCCACCCCGGACGGCATGCAGCACCTGCTCGGCCGGGCCAGGTGGGACGCCGACCAGGTCCGCGACGACCTGCACGAGTACGTGGTGGAACACCTGTACGACTACCAGGCAGTACTGGTGGTCGACGAGACCGGGGACGTGAAGAAGGGCACGGGCACGGTTGGCGTACAGCGCCAGTACACCGGCACCGCGGGCAGGATTGAAAACGCCCAAGTTGCTGTCTACCTGGTCTACGCAGGTCAGCGCGGGCACGCCGCGGTAGACCGTGAACTGTACGTTCCGCGCTCGTGGACCGCCGAGCCCGACCGCTGCCGCGCCGCCGGGCTCGGCGAGGAGACCGTCTTCGCCACCAAACCGGAGCTGGCCGCCCGCATGGTCACCCGGTTCCTGGACGCCGGCCACCAGGCCGCGTGGGTCGCGGGTGACGAGGTCTACGGCGGCAACCCCAAGCTGCGAGGCGTGCTGGAGGAACGCTGCACCGGCTACGTCCTCGCGGTGGCCTGCTCACACGAAGCCACCACCGGCGCAGGCAAGTTCCGCGCGGACATCCTGGCCAAGAAAGTGCCCAAACGGGCCTGACAGAAGCTCTCCGCCGGAACCGGGGCCAAGGGCCACCGCTTCTACGACTGGGCCGTCATCGACCTCGCCGACCCAAGGCCCGGCAGTCGCCAACTGCTGATCCGCCGCAACCGCAGCACCGGCGAACTCGCCTACTACCGCTGCCACTCGCCCACACCGGTGCCGCTGACCACGCTGGTGCGAGTCGCTGGATCAAGATGGCGAGTAGAGGAGTTCTTCCAGTCCGGCAAGGGCCTGGCCGGACTCGACGAACACCAGGTCCGCCGGTACGCGTCCTGGTCCCGCTGGGTCACCCTGGCCATGCTCGCGCACGCCTTCCTCGCCGTCGTCCGAGCGGACGAGCACGCCCGCAGCCCCGCACGCGACGCCCTCATACCGCTCACCTGCAACGAGATCCAACGCCTTTTCATCGCCCTGGTCGTCCAACCCGTCCACGATGTTGCCCACCGGCTGGGCTGGTCCACCTGGCGACGCCGCCACCAGGCCCGGTCCCAGGCAAGCCACTACCGGCGACAAGCCGCGCAAGCATGAAGATCACGATCTACGGCTGGAGTATTAGTACTCCAGTTGCACTTCTCCGTATGCCCTGGTCACGGGGCCCTTTTGGAGTCTAGTCGGCTGACGCTGCATCAGGTCGGTGGTGGTTCGTGACTCACCCGATCGGGGCGCGTGCGGCGCTGGTAGTGGCAGCGGCGGGCGATGGCCTGGTGGCGTCGGCGCCAGCGGGACCAGTAGAGCCGCCGCGCGGGTGACCGGTGCCGGGCTGAGGGGGGATGGGCAAGGTCCAGGAGCCGTCGGACTTCTGCCACGGTGAGGGGAACGAGGCTGCTCGAACCGTTTCTGCGGCCCCCTTTTCGAGGGCCTGGGCTGTCATTGCCGCCAGGAAGGCGTGCGCGAGCATGGCCAGGGTGATGTGGCGATACCAGCCGACGTAGCGGCGGACTTCGTACTGGTCCAGACCGCACTCGTTCTTCGCGGCTTGGAAGCACTCCTCGATGACCCACCGGGCGCCAGCCACCCGAACCAATTCGGAGACGGTAGCGTCCGCCGGCGCGAAGGCCAGGTAATACGCGATCTCCTCGGGACGCGCCAAACTGCGGCGTGCGCCCCGTGACCAGGGCATATGGAGAAGTGCAACTGGAGTATTAGCACGTGTCCTGCAACACGCTCATTCGGCGTCCCCTCCCTCGGCGGGGTGCCGCGCGGCCTGAGCCAGGGCGACGGCGCGGGCGGGCTTGTGCGTCATCGCCTCACTCTCGGCGTCGATGCCGAGAGCGCGCTCGGGGCGGCCCGGATCCGGTCCTCCGCGCGGGCCCGCAGCCGGTGACGGAGCTCGAGCTCGGCGATCGGCCGGCCCAAGGTGTTGGTGGCGAAACAGGTCAGCCGCATGCCGTCCGCATCCGTGAGCCGCAACTGGGCCCCGGGGTGCGGTCGTTCCTTCCTGACGATCAGCCGCATGCCCTTGGGCCAGCCGTCCAGAACGTCGCCGGTGAGTTCAGCGACCCAGGCGCCGTCGCGGATCTCGCCGTCCGCCTCGACGGCCGCCGTCCAGGCCGATGCCGGAACCTTCAGCACATGCTGGTGGATCGCCTCGGTGATCACCATGCCGACCGAGTAGGACAGCCACCGTCCCCGCCGGGCGAGCCAGGCGACGAAGTCATGGGTGCCGCCCGCAGAGGGCCTGCAGGCGTATGTGCTCACCAGCCTCGGACGTCCGCAGGAGGCAGGAGAAGTCCGGGCTTGGCTTGCGGCAAACGACCCGGATCGCAGAAATGAGCGGCGAGACCGAGAAAGGCAAGGTAGTTGCCTCGGGGGTGGCGCTCATAGCGGGGGTTGAGTCTGCGGTAGCCGGTCAGCCAGGACACGGTTCGCTCGATCACCCACCTCCGGTGCCCGAGTCGTTCACTGGACTCGATGCCCTTGCGGGCGATGCGGACGCCGATGCGTCACCAAGCGGGGGAAAGGCTGATGGACCACACATCCCCCACCTTATGTTCGATGGGGTGGTCCGCAGTCGCACTGGCGTATCCGTAGGGATCAACATCGGCGATTACAAGGATCGTCGCGCCAGACCCGGATACTCGGTAACGACGCATGTCCATGGTCGTCGCTTCTTTCTCCCGTTCGATGGAATGGCTCAGGCTCGTGACGGCGGCGGCCAATTCGTCGAATTTCATTCGAGGAGCGAAATTGCCGTACTGGTGTCGAAGAGGCGCGGGCACGGTGGCCATGTCACCCCGGCTCAGACGGTGGACTTGCACGCTGATGCCGAAGCAGGACCAATTTTCCTCGTCCTCTTGGAACGAGACCTCCACGAGTCCGTAGTCTCGACGCATCAGCCCCTGCGATTTGTCGTCGAGGTAGTCGGCTCCCAGTTTTGGTTCCCAGTCTGAGGGTTGCGTGTCAATGCCTGCTCCCATCACTTCACCACACGTGGCAAAGTGCGCATAGAAGTCCAGGTCGGACATCTACATCTTCTCCATTGCATCGATCAGGGCCTGCAGTTCTGCTGTCCGGTCGTTGTTAAAGCGCCACTGCGGCTTACGCCCTTCTTTCATAGCCTTGGCGCTGGACTCGAAGACCTCCTTGGCCGACTCGGTCACCCTGATCATGTCCGAGCGCACCTTAGGGTCGGATTTGATCGATTCGACAACGGCATCCACCTGCTTCTGGGTAGCGGTGCCGTTCCTCAGACGGATTGCCTCTCCCCTAATACCTCCCTTTCCGTCTGGGCGGAGAGCTACCTCCATGCCATCCTTCATATTGACGTGAGCACCTTTCGTCACCCAATCCTGATCCACCTGGCCCACGTGATCGATCTGTACGCTGCACTTTTTCTTGTTTGCATTGTGTACTAGGACCGGCGTGTGCCCTGCGATCACGTAGTACGTGTGGACACCGCTGACTGTGAGGTCAAACGTACGCTGCTGGCCCTGTTGGCTGACGACTGCGGTTACTGGGAGGGGCGAGCCTGTGAAGCTGCGTAGTTCGTCGCCTACCTGGACATCCTCGGCATTCGTCCAACGCTCATCGTCTGCCAGCCAGAACGGGTGATTGTCGGTCGCCGTGACCGTGGCCAGCCCCTGGTCAGTGGTGACCGTGAGCTGAGTGAAGTCCTTGTCGTCCTTGGTAGTGAAGGTGTTGGTCACCGGCCGCGTAACGGTCAGCCCTACCTGCGGGTCACTGGCGGCGACTCGGTCTCCGATGCGGATGTCTTCGATGGCCCGGGTGGTGCCGTCTGCCAGCAGTACCTGGGTGCCGGACGGGAAGCTGTGCGGGTTGGCGCAGGCTGCTGCGTCCCGTTCCGACTTCGCCTGGTTGGCGAGTTTCTCCGCCTCGACCTTGGCCAGCGCGCTGGCGTCGATCAGAGTGTTGGCGCGGAGTGGGTAGCTGAGGGTGACCTTGCAGCTGCAAGCCTGGGCGTCGGCCTCGGCCTGCGCCTTGTTGCGGGCCGAGACCGAGGCGTAGAGCGGTCCGGCTCCTGGGTTGGAGCATTGCAGGGTGCCTGAGACGTTGTTGCCCCGGACGGGGAAGGTGCGCTGTGGGCTGGTGCACTGGCCGGCGGGTTTGCCGTCGATGGAGAAGGTCGCGCTCATCACGGCGGTGACCTCGCCTTTGGTGACGCGTTCCTTCCGTGCGATGGAGCTGACCTCGCCGGTGAAGTTTTGGGTGGCGGTGCAGCCCGACGAGCTGCAGTCCATCTCGCCCGCGCCGTCCATGGTGAAGTTGATGCCGTGGTCGGTCGCGTCCTTGAGCTGGGCGGCGTACTTGACCAGGGTGTCGAACATCTTGTCGGCGGCGTCGGCGAGGATCGGGGTCAGGTCCATTCCCTCGCCGTCGCCGGACTCCAGCGGCCCGGTGGTCACCTTGGGGGGTGCTGTCGGCTCCTCTCCGTTCTCAAGCTGGTCCTTCATGTCGGAGAGGCCTTCGCGGAGGTCGTAGGTCTCCAGCCTCAACACCCGGTGCGGCTTCTTCTTCGTCACCAGCAGGCGACCGGCCGAGGTATCGATGCCGAGCGCAGGCGTTCCGTTGACGCTCAGCGGCTGCTGCCCAGACGTCGTCTTCGACTCGCTCGCTACTTGCGGTGACTTCTCCAGGCCAGCCAGAGCCTTGGCCAGCACGTTCGCTAGTTCCGACGGGGCGATGGTACGGGCCAACGCCTCGCCCGTGAGATCGGAGCCGTCGTCCAGCCCCACCATCCACTCGCTGGGCGGCGCCTCCTCGCCCGCCGCCACGTCTTCCCTGGGGGCGGGGTCGGCCTGCCACCGCATGAACGTCTTGCCGCCGATGCGCAGCACATCCTGGCCGTTGTCGTCCTTGCCGGTGCTGTTCCGGCCAGAGGAGGTGGTGCCGAACTGGCTGCCGCTGGCGGTGACGGTGATCTCGTTCTCGGTGATGCCGAGAAACGAGGTGTCCTTGTAGCGCAGGCCAGGGGCGTCGGCCAGGTCGTCAACAGCTTCCTTGAACGGCTTGAGGTTCCGCTGAGCCGCCTGCGCCTCATCAGAGTCGGAGGACGAGGACGTCAGAGACAAGAGCCCGGCCACCAGCGCCACGATGACCAGACCGACGACGCCAACAAGTGATGCCCGTTGACGTCCAGTCAGAGCCTGGATCCGCGCTATCCACGGCCTGCCGGTCGGTCGGCCGACGGGCATCGGAGGCTGAGTGGGGGGCGCGGGCGGGGTAGCCGGGCCCGGGGTGGCGGCGAACGGCGGCGAAAATTCCGGAAGGGGCGGCGGGTCAGCGGGGAGTGGTCGCGTGGCGGACGTTGAGGGGGCCTCCGGTGCCGGTGGCGTACTCGGCTCGTCCCCCGAGCGGCCGAGCACAGGTTCTTCGCCGCTTGATTCTCGTTCGGCCATGACTCCCCCTCATACGCATCCATGACGTGCCCTCACGGGACCCGGAGATTGGTCACCGTGGCAGCCGACTCCGAGCGGCTGGCCCCATTCGCCCGTGGAAGCACGGAGAATACCGATCCGGATCTGCTCAGTTACCGTCGTTTGAAGCGAAGTTCACAGAATCCACCCATCACAGTCGCGAGCGATGACGGTAGGGCCTGGGCTTGTACTGGTAGAGAGCCCGGGGGCGGGGCCGTAGTCCCCCGTCTCGACGTGGAGCGGTGACTAGGGTTCCAGGTCAAGCACGGAGACGCAGCGCTGAAGAGGCGCCGACGGACTGGAGCGATCCATCGAGCGTGCCCTCCTGCGGGGGAACGTGCCTCACTTGCCTGATCGGCATCTACGCCGACTACCAGCAGTTTTGCTTGACAACCCTAGATAACGCTGGACCCCGAAGCGGAGATCTCCGCGTTCGACCGGATCCGGCAGCTTGCCGGCCCCCATCGGGCGGTCGTGCTGGTGACCCACCGCATGTCCGGCGTCCGCCACGCCGACACCATCTACGTACTGAACAAGGGGCGCCTGGCCGAGCACGGCACCCATGACGAACTGATCGCGGCCGGCGGGCGCTACGCCTCCATGTTCCGCACCCAGGCCGCCCAGTACGCGGCTCCGGCCGATGCCGAGCTCCCGCACCAGAGCACGCCGGCGACCCGCAGTCACTCGTGAGCCGGCACGCCGGCGCCGCTCAACACCCCTCGCCCGGAAGGGAGACAGACACCAGGACCGCCAAATCCGCCACACCGGCCGGCTGTTGACCGACGGCCCGTGGCATCGCTCCCGCGGATGCACCTCCGACAGGAGGTGCATCCCCATACAGACCCTCACCGGTGATCAATACCTCAGGCAGGCGCGGGTGGCATTGGTGAGGATCTGGCCATGAGTACATCTTCGCAGCCGCCGGCCGACAGGCTCCAGACGGACCGGCCGCACTCGGCACGCGTGTGGAACTACCTCCTGGGCGGCAAGGACAACTACACCGTCGACCACCAAATGGGCGACATGATCCTCAACTCGTTCCCCGACTTCGCCGCCATCGCCCGCCTCCAGCGGGCCTTCCTCGCCCGCGCGGTGCGCTTCCTGACCGCAGAGGCAGGCATCCGTCAGTTCCTCGACATAGGCACGGGCCTGCCGACGGCCGACAACACGCACGAGGTGGCCCAGCGGGTGGCCCCGGAGTCCAGGATCGTGTACGTCGACAACGACCCGCTCGTCCTGACCCACGCCCGCGCCCTGCTCACCAGCACTCCCGAGGGCGCGTGCGCATACATCGACGCCGACGTCAGGGACGCCGACGCGATCCTCGCCGAGGCCGCCAAGACGCTGGACTTCAGCCGGCCGGTCGGGCTGACCATGCTGGGGATCATGGGTCAGCTCCCCGATGAGGACGACCCGTGGGCGCTGGTCGACCGACTGGTGGCCGCACTCCCCTCAGGAAGCTGTCTGGCCCTCAGCGACGGCACGGACACGAGTGACTCCCTGAACCGGGCCGTCGCCTCCTACAACGCGAACTCGGCCGGCTCGTACCATCTGCGCAGCCCTGAACGGATCGCCGACTTCTTCCACGGCCTGGACGTGGTGGAGCCGGGCGTCGTGCGGACGTCGGCGTGGCGCCCCGATCCCGACCGGAGCCCGGGGGACACCCTGCAGGGCCATGCGGTGAGCGGCGTCGGGCTCAAGGTCTGAGACTCCGGGGTCCTCCGGCGCCGAGGCCGCGCGGTCCGCGACCTCGGCTCGGAGGACCAGGGGATGGGACGGGCATCGGAGTGCGCCGACGCCGTCCGACGGCGCAACAGGCCTCCGCCCGCGTCGAGTTCTACCGGCGGGCGAGCGAGCCCCGTACGAAGGCTGCCTGGCCCGCATGCTGCAGGTCGTCCGAGATGACGCTGATCAGACGGACCCCGAGGGTGACCGGCGGCGACCACGCCTCGTCGACGACACGGTTCAGAGCCCTGCCGTCGAGCCCACTGATGAATCCGAGGGTCTGTTCATGGACGTCGTCGTAGTAGCCGAGCAGCAGTTCGGGCGAGCCCACCTGCACAGACGCCACGTCTGCGGTGCTGTGTCCGTACCCGGTGGCGTCCTTCGCGAAGGGCAGATCGAAGCGGGAGGCCCAGTCCCGGGTGAACCAGACCTGCTCGATACCTGCCGCATCCGAGACATGGTCGTCCTGGATCCGAGTGAGGTGCCACACGAGCCAGGCGATCGTGTTCGCTCCGTCGTCGAGGCGGGCATGGAGGTCGGCGGGTGAAAGGCCCTCGACCACCGAGTGCACCGTCTCCTGGACGCGAGTGAACGCGTCCGTCAAAAGGTCAGCGCTGTTCATGCCATCACCTTCTCCGCTCTCGCGCTCCTCCCCTGCCATCGACACGCGCCGCACACAACTCGGCCTCCGGTCACCGACCATGACGCACAGGAGCAGCACGTCGAACCCCATCGGCGTCCCCGACGCGTCCGCCGCGTCATACGGCCGGAACCGAGCCGACAGGCGCAGGTGTGCTGCCCGGTAAATCAAATGCGCCGGGGATGTTGATTGCGTATACCTCGGTCGCAGTGCCCGGGTCCGGGCACTGCGACTCGACAGCTTCCGGAGTTCGATGTGATCGCAGATCCGGTCCTCCGTCCCATCACCGGACCGGAGGAGACGATCTTGTTCAACGCTCTGCCCGGCGTCCAGCCGGTCCCGGCGCGCTGGAGGGACGACTCCGAGACCGGGCGCCGGATCAGGGAACGGATAGAGGTGGTCGAGCGCACCGGCGGCAAGGTGTTCGTGGAAAGACTCCGCTACCGCCGGCTCTCCGGCACACCGCTGCCCACGCCTCGCGGCCGGCTGAACTTCCGTACCGTCAAAAGCGATGAGGAAGCCATCGGACTCCTGGCCCGCATCCTGCCGGGCACGCTCGATGCCTACAGCCGGGCCGATATCGCCCGTTCCTCGATCGAGGAATACGCCCGTGTCCAGTACCACGACGAACTGCTCAGCTACTCCAGTCCACGCGACTGGTGGCGGATCGGTGTGCGACAGGACGGCGAACCGGTCGGGCTGGTGGTACCGGCGCAGAGTCCGAACGGCTTCGTCATCGCCTGCATCGGAGTCGCGGAAGGCCATCGTGGCCACGGCTACGTCGACGACCTGCTCACGGAGGGAACCAGCCTGCTGGCCGCCCAGGGCGCCGAACGCATCACCGCGGACACGGATCTGGGCAACCGACCCATGGCGCGAGCGTTCGAAGGCGCCGGGTACGAGAACTTCGCTCAGCGCATCGACATGGGCTGGGACTGACGACTGAGGTGGTCGGCGCCCGAGTGCACCGCCCACACGAAGACGCCGAGGGACAGAGCCCCGACCGCCACGGAGTCGTACGGTGCCGGCAGGTGGCCGGAACCGCCGAAAGTGCCGAGCCATGACAGCAGCGTCAGCGCGGCCAGATGAAAGACCAGCCAGGCGCCATGCAGCAACTCGACGCGTGGCGAAGGCCCCTCGGTACCACGCTGCTGCAGCAGGAACAGCGGGACGCCGAGCAGGACGAGCGGCAGTGCGAGCCGCAGGTCGTGCCAGCCCGACCAGAAGACGAACTCGCCGGCCACGATGAAACTGACCGGCGCGATCCAGCGCACCCCCGGCACCTCGCCCTCCGTCCGTGGCACTCCGCTCTCCCGCTCGTGTGCCCGGAACGCCGCGACGGCGACCGCCGATGCCGCGTAGATGAGCAGATACATGTCGCCCATCACGCTCACGATGTCCTGCCAGCCGCCGAACGGCAGCATGAAGACGATGATGACGGCAAGGTTGAGCAACAGCGCCCGGTGCGCCATGCCGGACCGGGGATCGATCCGCATGAAGAAGCGGGGCAGCAGGCCGTTCTTGGCGAGGGCGTACGTATGCCGGGCATCGATCGCCACCCCCACATAGGCCGAACCGCCGGGAGAGATCACCGCGTCGGCGTAGAGCAGAGTGGCCAGCCAGTGCAGATTGAGCACCAGGGCGAGCTGCCCGAACGGCGACTCGAAGTCGACGCCCTGCCAGCCGTTGCCCAGCAGGGACTCGGGCACCGTGAACAGGAACGCCAGCTGGAGGCCGAGGTAGACCAGCACGGCAAGACCGATGCCGGTGAGCACCGCGGCCGGCACGTTACGGCGTGGATTGCGGGCCTCGCCCGAGAAGTCGAGCGGAGCCTGGAACCCGTTGACGGAGTAGACGATGCCGCCACCGGCGAGAGCGGACAGGCATGCCGCGTAGCCGTACGGTGCGAAGCCACCGTGGTCGGTGAGGCGCCCGGAGTGCGTGCCCGACAGGAACAGCGCGATGACCGTGACGACGGGGACGACGACCTTGAACACCGACACCAGATTGTTCAGGCGGGCGAACATCCGCACGGCGAACCAGTTGAGCGCGGTCAGCAGGACGCTCAGCGCGACGGCCACACCGAGGCCCGGGGCGCTGAGTCTGCTGCCGTCGTACAGGCCCGGCAGATAGTGCGCGGCGTACTGCATGATCGCGCTGATCTCTGCCGCCGTCCCGCCGACCGACAGCAGGACGGACCAGCCGATCACCGTACCGACCAGCCGCCCGCTCGCGTACAGCGGCCAACGCACGGTGCCTCCGCCCTCCGGACGGGTGGCCCCGAGCTCGACCATGACCAGAGCGACCAGGCCGCACAGCGCACCGGCCGCGATCCAGGACAGCAGGGCGGCAGGTCCGGCGGTCTGGGCGGCGTACATGGCCGCGAACAGCCACCCGGAACCGAGGATGTTGGAGAACCCGATCGCGGTCAGGCCCCAGAATCCGAGATCCTTGCGGAGCCTGCGCTCCTCGACCTGCACCGCAGGGGCGGCGAGGGACTCCGCTGGCTCGTTCTGCGGCACGTGGCACGTCTCCTCGGAGGGTCCGGGACATACGAGAGCCCAGCGTGCCACGCGTGATGGCAGGAACCTCCGAAGGATTGCCGCTTGAGGCGCCGATACGGGTGAACGCTCTGTCAGCGGCCACGACGGTCATGGCAGTCACGGCAGGATGCCGGGCACACCCCTGCCGCTGGTCAGGTGGTCAGCTCCGCGATATGGGCCAGTCGACGCAGCGAGTCCATCAGAGCCGCACGGTCGTAAGTACTGGTGGTGACCAGCACCTCGTCCGCACCGGTCTCCTTGATGACCGTTTCGAGCGCTGTGACCACTTGGTTCTCCGTGCCCTGGAGGTGACCGCGCAATCCGCTCTCGTAGAAACCGCGCTCCTTCTCCGTCATGGTCAGTGCCTCGACCCGCTCGGCGGGGGCGAGCGGCGGGAACACGCCATGCGTCCGGGAATACGCCATCGCCCACGCCTCCGGTATCAGCAGGCGCCGGGCCTCCTCCGCGCTTCCGGCGAGCGCGATCGTGCCCGACACGATCACATAGGGTTCCGGGGCCCAGGACGAGGGGCGGAACTCCCGGCGGTAGCGCTCGACGGCCCGCAGCAGCTTCTCCCGCCCACGCAGGTCCCCGACGACCAGCGGCAGCCCGGCCGCCGCGGCGATCCCGGCACCCTCGCCGGTGGCCAGCACGAACGGGGGTATGCGCAGGCCCTCGGCGGGCCGGGCGTGAACCTGCGGGTGGGCGCGCTGCGTGCCGACCAGCCAGCCGAGCAGCTCGCCGAGCTGCCCGGCGAAGTCCTCCGCGTCCGACTTGTCCCGGCCGAGTGCCCTGCGGATGCCGTCGGTGAAGCCCACCGAGCGGCCGAGACCCATATCGATCCGGCCGGGGAAGAGTGACTCCAGCACCCCGAACTGTTCGGCCACCACGAGCGGTTGATGGTTGGGGAGCATCACGCCGCCCGTGCCGACCCGAATGGTGGATGTCGCCGCCGCGACGGCCGCGGCCAGCACGGTCGGCGCCGAACCGGCGACGCCCGGCACGCCGTGATGCTCGGATACCCAGAACCGGTGATAGCCCAGCGCCTCGGCCTCCTGGGCGAGGCGCACGGTGTCGCGCAGCGCCTCGGGGCCGTCGTACCCCTCACGGGTACGGGAACGGTCAAGCACGGAAAACCGGGTGGATGCGATCACAGAGCTCACACCCTTGTTCAACGTCCGGCCCGCGCCAGGATTCCCCCGGTCCGCCACGAAGTCGACGTGCGCGGCCCCTGAGCAGCAGCGCTCAGGGGCCGCGCGACGGCGGTGCGCCCACAGTGTCAGGGAGGAGTGGGCGGGGCATTCGGCCGCCACCCGGCGGCGACTACTCCATCGGGTAGATGTCCCCGCTCGCCATGCCGCTGACCTGATCGCTCTCCGCTTCGATCCTTTGAGCCTTGTCCTTCAGGCGTTGGCGCTCCTTGGGGTCGGTGGTGCGCTCGGCTGCGTCCTTGAGGTCCTTCGCCTTGGCGCGCATCTGCCTCACGCGACCGCGGTATTCTTCTGACTCGCTCATGATCACTCCTTGGATCTGCGGGCGGAGCGGGCCCCACCACGGAACCAGGTTTCCCGGGGGCAGCGCACCCCAGGCGGTTACCCGCCGTTACGTTCGACGCAACAGACGTCATCCGCCGGCCCGGCGTCCCGGGCGGCCGGTGCCGCTCGGGCGCGGTTTCCCACCTCCAGAGTAGGCAGGATGCGACTGCCGTGGGCCTTCACTGTGCTCCCGCTCGTCCGTAGCCGCACGCCCGGCCCCGGCTGACCCGTCAGCCCCGGGACCGGCGCCGGGGACACCGGGATGCGCCCGCCCCTGCCCAGTGGGCATCCGCGCCCAGAAAACCAAGTCCGATCCCCAGCATCCAGGAGTCCTTGGCCAGCGGAATGCCGTCCCGGGTGGGCCGCAGGCTGCCGGGCTCCCGCATCCCGGGGACCCGCAGGTACAGACCGAGCAGGCCCCCGGAGAACCCTGTCAGCACCAGTCCAGCCAGTCGGGTCGGTACGAAGGGGGCGAGCAGGGTTCCGCCGACCGCGATCTCCGACAGGGCGAGCAGCCGGGTGAATCGCTTGGCCTCCATCTTCTTGAGGAACGGGTAGGCGATACAGGCCATGCCGTGCACGCCCTGGGCGGTCTCTTCGTCCGCTTTGAGTTTGCCCAGGCCGGCGTTCAGGATGAACGCGCCGGTGGCAAGGCGAGGGGCCACATCACGCGGTTCGAGTGTGGTCATCATGTGGGAGCCTCCGTCGATCTGGTAATCGGCCCCTCGTCGAGCTTAGCCAGAAGGGTGCCGGGGGCGCTTCACATGGAGTCCCGACTATGAGGTCCGGCTTACAGCCGCTGCCGACGCGTTACCCGTCACCGTGACCTGCTGCCCCCGGCTCGTCGTCTGCGAGGCAGTGCTCAAGCAGCTTCCGGACGACGGATCGGTGACGGCGGGAAGGCCGCCCGTGTAGTCGACGCCGGCCTCGGTACCGACCGGCTTGCCGTACGTCACGGTGACGCGCTGGCCGCACCCGGCCGTGAGGTAGGGCTCGATGAATCCTTGATCGGCGCTCTTGAACCGGCCCGAGGCCGACGGCAGGCCGAGACTGCCGATGTGTGCCACGGGCGTTCCTGTCGCCGTTTCGACGACGTCTCCGGACATCAGCTGCGTCGCCCCACTCACACCGGCGCGCTTGAGCACCAGGGAGTACATCGTTCCCGGCGCGTAGGGGAAACGGACCGAGCAGCTCACTCCCGCGCCGCCGTCGGCCCCGTAGGTGCAGTGGTCGTCCGTGGTCGTGGCATCGGCGTTGAAGGAACTGAAGATCGCCTGGAGTACATGATTCCCGTTCGCGTCCACGGGCTTCGGCTGGAACCCCGCATACGGGCGGGTGCCGCTCTCCAGGGTGGTGTAGTAGGCGAAATAGATACCGGACGCGTCAGGCGCGGAGTCCACCGCCATCGGAAGCGTCAACGTGGTCACGGGCGTGGGCGCGTTGGTGGTCCAGCGGAGTGTCGGTGTCGAGGCCCACGACTGCCCTGCCGCACCGACAGTGAGCAGCGCGGTGGCGGCGAGGACTGTGCCCGACCTCATGAGGCGGCGCAGGGGCCTGCGGGTGGACGTACCGGATTCGACAAATGCAGTGCGCATGTCATCTCCCTTGGGGGGTCTTCAGGGTGGCAGTGGGACCGACTCCGGCTTCAGTCGGCGAGCGTGCTGGGGTCGACAGGCGATTGCGGAAGCCCCAACGCGGCGAGCGCGGCAACGCCGGAGGGGTCGATCGGGAAGGCCCACCTGTGGACGAAGAAGTCGGTGAGGTCGCATCCGGCGGTGCGGCCGGCGTACGTCGCCAGGGCCAGGTACTGGCGGGCGTTGATGACGGGGTCGTGCGTGTAGTCGTCGACCGGGGCGTCATGCTGGTGCTCACTGCGCACGAGGCGGTGCAGCCTGGGCCAGAAGTCCTCGCCGAACGCCAGCTCCAACTGACGGAGCGGGATGAGTTTTTCGTACGCCCCGAAGGATTTCTCGTATGTGATCCCGGTGGTGCCGAGCTTCGGCAGAGCGGTCTGGTAGTAGTTCAGCCCCGTCCTGGGGTCGACCGTCAGCAGGTTGGACGTCTGGCCGAGGGTGCGCTGTGCGGCCAGCGAGTAGATGTTGACGGTGACTTCGGTCAACTGATCGGCCTGGTAGGCAGCTTGCTGGTGGAGATGGCCGAGCTCGTGGTACAGGCCCCAGCCTCGGGTGCGGAGCCCGGCCACGGTGCACAGCCGGTCCATGTACGCGCGCGGGAAGCCGTTGTAGCCGTGCCAGGCATAGGCACCCACCCCACTGGGCACGACGCTGACTTCGTTGAAGTGGTAGCGGCCAGCCTTGGGCCGGTTGAGCGGTCCCCTGCCGTCCAGACCGCTGATGCGGGCATGGCTGTTGATGACGGTGTCGAACAGCTCCATCAGTGTGGTGTGATCCTCGCCGCGATAGAGCAGCGCCCCTTCGCGGGTGAGGGTGAGAATTGCCTGATCGGTCGTCAACTCGACCCAGGGGACGTCGGTTTTCTCGTCGAGCTGCTTCTGGAATGCGGCTTCACCGGTGCGGCCCAGTTCGAAGACGGCCATGCGCTGAGCACCGTTGCCGAACGTGACTGCGGCCCTCTCCCCTTGTCCCGCGAAGCTCAGATAGATGGGGCCGCCGTGGGCGTCGCTGACCGTATTGCGGCCCGGGCGCAGTGGGATGGCGCGCGGCTCCTGGAGGGTGGCGTCGGTGTTGTAGTAGTCGAAGGTGCCGATGTGCAGCGTCGGTACGCGACCGCCTGCCGGTCGGACAGTCACGGAGACGGGCGTGCCCGCAGGGGCATAACGGCCCGTGGGGATGAAGTCGCTGGACCGAAGTGAGCGTGCAAGGCGCATCCGCTCCTTCTCGGCGTCGGGAAATGCCTTGATGAGGAGCGTGTCTCCGGAGTGATGTACGGGGTGCCGGTCGGCCTCCTGAGCCGAGGCGGTGCCCGCACCCAGCAGGGCAGTGGCGCCGGCACCGGCGAGGGCACCGAGGATCATCCGGCGACCGATGGCGCGGGAGACGGAGCCGTCCGACGAGGTGGAGGCCGGGCCCCCGACATCCTCGGGCAGCGAGGACAAGGCGACGAGGTGGGCCGGAGTGGTGAATGGCATTCGGGCAGAGCGCATCCTGAGACTCCCATGGGGATCAACGGCATCGGAGTGAAGTGCGGGCTGCGCGCCAGCATGTAAGCGATTGCCATGGAGTCGCAAGAGGGTCCTCAATGTTTCTATCTTTTACTATGGCCAGGGCGTACGGCGACGACAGTAACCGCTCACATCCACGGGGCATTACGGGTGGAGATGGCAACGCTCGAATCGCTGACGACCGTACGGCCGGGCGGAGTTCCAAACCGGGCAGCTTTGACCGGATGACGACGTATTACCGGAACGAGCAAGCAGCGAAGCACCAGCCGGCGCCGATGCCCGTGCCCTCCCAGGACGTGGACGAGGGTTACCGGCTCGTCGGCCCCGACGGAACTCCGACGCCCGTGGTGGAGCACGTGCAGTGGGTCGACAACCACCCGGCCGGCCCGGATACACACGTGATTTTCTCGTTCGAGGACGACACGGGCGTCGAGTTCCCGTTCGACGTTCCGCTGACAGCCGTCCGGCATGACGAGCGGCGCCCGGCACCCCGGGGCCGAACTCACCTCTGCCCCCTGCCTCATTGGGTAAGCCGCTCGAGAGGTGACGCACGGAGCCGGCCGATCGAGGAAATCCATGCGCGAAGGCTTGAGCGGGCGAGCGCGCTCGGCGCCGACGCGATCGAGACAGTCGTGCTCCCGTCCGACGCCGACGGACTGCGGTTCGCGCTGAAGCACGGATTCGTCGAAGTCGAGAGGTACTTGCTGCCGGGCGGTACCAACCCCTGGATCACATGACGACTGCTCTGATCGCGACTTGCCACGACGCGGCCGACGACAGGGCCGGCAGCACGGAACGGGCCATGTCGACTTCTGTCGATCGCGGAGCAACCTCGGACACGCGACTGCCGTCTTGATCCACAGCAAGGCGGTTCACCGCAAGCGACAAGCCACGTCCGACCCCCCACGAGTGCCCGGGTCCGATCATCAGGCAACTATGCACTTGACGTATACACCAGGTGCATAGTTCTCCTGCTGTCGACCCGGCCGCGCGCGAAAGGCACCCATGCACAGCAAGGCACTGGCGCCCGAGTATCAAGGCGCCCTCACCAAGATGTCGGTGAACTCCTCTCTCACAGATGTACTGGCAGAAGGAGTACGTCACTTGAGGGAGGCCGAGCTCACCGGCTCGCAGCAGGAAGTGGCACGGTGTGGGCTCGCGGTGGCCGAGGCGCATCGCAGGCTCGGCAACGTAAAGGAAGCCGATCAGGCATGGAAGGCCAGTTACCGGGCCGCCCGCTCGGCCGGCGACCTGGGGGCGATGGCCTGGGCGCTGTGGAGCGGTGGGACGCTCGCCCGGCAACGCGGTGAACTCAGGCTTGCTTTCCGACTGTTGGGGCTTGCTGCCGACATGGCGAAACGCGGCGGGGACATCGTCGCCCGTGGCTACTCCCTCGCCGGCCTTGCGGAGACCGGGCGAATACAGGGCGACTACCAGACCGTCGCGGTCCTGCACGAGCAGCTGCTCGCCGAGGCGCGGGCCCGCGGCGAGGCACGCCATACCGTGTGGGCCCTGGAAGGCATCGCACAGATCCACCGCAACACCGGATCGCTCGACAGCGCCCTGGCCATGTTCGAGGAGGCCGCTCAGCTGGCCGGGGACGCGGACGACCGGCGTGGCCGCGCGTGGGCCCTGCGCGGCATGGCCGACATCATTTCCCTGCGGGACGACGATCCGGAGCGTGCCCTTGCCCTGCTCACGGAGGCCGAACTCACGTGCCGTGAGATGAAGTTGTCCAGCGCGCTCGCGTACAACCACAAGATGCGCGCCAACGTGTTCTTCCGCGCCCGCCGTTACGAGGAGGCGCGCCAGGTCTACGAGGAGGCGCTCGCCGAGTTCCGTGCCATGACCGAACCCCGGGGTGAAGCGCTGGCCCGACTCGGTCTCGTCAAGTCGCTCGCCCGGCTCGGCCGCGACAGCAACGAGACCGCCGCCGATCTGGACGAGTTGCGCCGCACCCTCAGCCGTATCGGCCTGCTCAACGCCCGGGACATGGTGGACAAGGCGTACGCCGAACTCGGCGTGACACCGGTCGGTGGCGAGACGGACGAGGAGAGCGGACGACGATGACACCACCGCCCGTAACCCAGCAGGCCACGGCACCGCAGATTCTCGCCCGCTGCCGCGACCTCGTACGCCCGGCGCTCGCACAGGCCGTACAGCGTCTGCACCCGTGGCACGCGGAAATGGCTGCATTCTCCCTCGGATGGGGCACGGCGGACGGCAGCCCCGTCACAGGATCACAGGGCAAAGGGGTGCGCCAGGCCCTCACGCTGCTCAGCGCCGAGGCCGCAGGCGCCGCTGCGGAGGATGCTGTCGTCGGCGCGGTCGCCGTCGAACTGATCCACGTCTTCTCCCTCCTGCACGACGACATCATGGACGGCGACGAGACTCGCAGACAGCGCGCCACCGTCTGGAAGGCGTACGGGACCGGCCCCGCGATCCTCGCGGGGGACGCGCTTTTCGCACTGGCTGTACAGACTCTGGCCGACGCCCCCGGCGTGCACAGCGCGGCAGCGGTCCGGCATCTCGCCGGAACACTGACCGACCTGGTGCGCGGTCAGGCCGATGACCTCCTCTTCGAGTCCCGGCCCTGGACCGGGCCGGAAGCGGTGCAGCCGCACGAGTACCGGTGGATGGCCGAGCACAAGACCGGCGCGCTGCTCGGCTGCGCGGCGGGCCTGGGTGGAGTGCTCGCCGGAGCTCCTGCCACGACCGTCGACGCCCTCGCCGGAGCGGGTCGGCACCTCGGGGTGGCATTCCAGGCCGTGGACGATCTCCTGGGGATCTGGGGGGATCCGGAGGTCACGGGCAAGCCTGTCCACAGTGATCTGCGCCGGCTGAAAAAGACGTACCCCGTCCTCGCGGCCCTGGCCACGGACGACCCCGCTGCCCGGCGCCTCGCCACACTTCTCGGCACCGGCGGCCCGCTCGACACCGCCACCGCCCGGCGGGCAGCCGACCTCGTCGAAGAAGCCGGTGGGCGCTCCGCGACACTGGCCGAAGCGCACCAGCACCTGGACAGAGCGCGCAGCAGCCTCGAAAGCGTTCCACTGGCCCCGGTCGCGCTCGGTGAAATCCTCGCGCTTCTCCCGTTCTTCGTCGACCGCACGATGTGACCCGACGCGGGGGCCCGACCGGTCACCGGTCCCCCGCCGGCCCGCCGGCCCGCCGACCCCGGTCTACTCCTCGATGGCCCCACCGGTCCGCCGGAGATGCTGCCGGAAGGTGTACGACGGATCGGCTGAGCGCTGTGCCAGATAGTCGTCGAAGGACGTCTGCTTGCGCAGTGTCTCGCCCGCCCTGATCCTGCGGGCCTGTTCACGCTCGGTCTGCCGGATCGTGTGCGCCGTCGCCAGCACTTCTTCGGCATGCTCGGCCGGGACGAACAGCACGCCGTCCTCGTCGCCGAAGACGAGGTCGCGAAGTCGATGTTCACGAGAACAGGAGGCGTCTCGTCCCTGGCAGGCGTGGCTTGTAGGGCCCGGACCCGTTGGCGAGGGTGGGGCCCGGGCCGGTGGGTTGATCGGTCCGCGAGTCTTGATCGCTGCCGAGCCTGCTGATTAGCTGGCCGGTATGACCGAGCTCGGACCCGTCCCCTGGCCACCTGCCCCGATCAGGACCGAGAGGCTCGTGCTCCGTGAGCCCGAGGCCCGGGACCGTGCGGCGTTCATCGAGCTGCTCGCCTCGCCAGAGGTGCACACCTACCTCGGCGGCCCCCGGCCGCGTGACGAGCTTGAGCGCGAGATGTCCGGGGCGCCCGAGCGGTGGCCCGGAAGCTTCGTCGTTGATCTCGACGGGTCGATGATCGGCCAGATCCTGCTCAGGAGAGCAACGGGGCACCGTCGCCCGGCTGCCGCGGGGAAGGCCGATCTCGGCTACCTGTTCCTGCCGCGGGCGTGGGGATTCGGGTACGCCGCCGAGGCGTGCGCGGCGGCACTCGGCTGGCTCGCCGGCGCGCTTCCCGGCGAGCCGGTGGTGCTCACCACCCAGACCGCCAACGTCGGCTCGATGCGTCTCGCGGCGAAGCTGGGGTTCACTGAGGTAGAGCGGTTCGATGCCTGGGGCGCCGAGCAGTGGCTCGGCATGTGGTCCCCGGTCACGCCGACCGATTGAGCTCGTGCTCGACAGTGCGGATCCGCAACTCGACAGCACTGCTAGGACGGAGCCCAGCGCTGTTGAAACTCGTGAACATCTCACCAGGCGGAGACGGCCGAACGCCTCCCGAAGCGCTGTCCGTTCTCGTGGACGAAGCCAGTCAGCTGTCTTCGACGGCTGTGCGTCGGCGGAAGGCCGCTTGTCGGCATCGGTGTGAGCAGTAGCGGGCATCGCGCCGTCGGTCGTCGCCGGGCGTCCGGGTAACGCCGCAGGCCGGGCACTCTCTCTTTTCCAGGCGGGTGGACGCCTCACGGAGTGTTCGCTCGTGTTGTGCCGCCTCCAGTTGCGTGACCTGCATGCGGGTGAGCAGAACCGCATCATCGGATTCGCGGCTTCCATCTGGTTGCCGCAGCTGGCGCAACGGCCCGGGTCGTCGGAATCCGGGGCGAGGAACGCGTTGAGCCGATGGACGAGTTGCTCCGGTGTCTCCGGGTTCTGCGTCCGGGGCTCGTTGGGCATCGGCCATGGGTGGTTGGGGAGGGTTCGGCAATAGCGCTCTTCCTCGATCCAGCGGACGAGCGGGTCGGCAACGCCGGCGGCTTCGTAGCGGTAGCCGGGGGCGGCTCGTGCACGGACTTCACTGATGAACAAGCGGAATTCCCGGTCGTTGCCGGTGAAGGGCAGGCCGCGGAGTTGGGGGGAGGCCGGTGAGGGCGACGATGTCGGGATAACTGCTGGCGATGAGCCGGGGGTCCTCGCGGTAGGTGCCTCCGCCGGGAGGAATGAGGAGTTTCAGTCTGCGGTCGCGCCGCTTGTGAAGTCGGCCGCTGCCCCACCAGCACCAGGCGGTGGCCTGGCGCATGGCGATCACGACGGTCTGCCAGCTGTGTTCGCGGACCAGGCGGTGGTGGTCGCGCTGTGCCTGGATGATCTCGGGTATCTGACGGAGGTCGAACTGCGCGTGGTAGGTGTCGGGCCAGCGGCCGTGGCGGAGACAGAGCCGGGTGCTTTTGGGGACCCAGTGCCGGGCTTGGGCGAACACTCCCTTGGCAGCCAGGCAGAGCGTGCAGGCCGTTCGAACCTGCCACCCGTCATCGAGCAGTTGGCAGGACAGGGGCAGGTTACTGGTGAGGCCAGGCGCCCGGAGATCGGGCAGGGCTTTCAGGAGCCGGTCGCGGGGGTGGCCCGACAGGTTGCTGATGGCGTCGAGCAACGGCAGCGGAGCGGGATGGATCCGGTGCTGGTTGTTGATGTGCTCGTGGAGTGCGAGGTGGGAGATCCGGTTCGCTGCCGCGAGCCGGCCGACGTAGGAGTCCCAGGATGGGTCCATGAACCACACCGCACGTATCGCCCTGGTCGGCGACCGGGATCCGGCCGTCCGCTCCCATACCCGCGTCCCCGTTCTGCTGGAGTCCCTGCGCAATCGCGACGTCCTCGACCTGGACGCCTACTGGATCCCCACACAGGAGGCCGCGGACGGGATCGAGGGCTTCGATGCGGTCTGGATGCTGCCCGCAGCCCGTACCGCAGTGAGTCGGGCGCGGTCGCGGCCATCCGTACCGCCCGTGAGGGGGCATCCCTTTTCTGGGTACCTGCGGGGGCTTCCAGCACGCCTTGCTCGAGTACGCCCGAAATGTGTGCGGCCTGGCCGGTGCCGGTCACACCGAGAACACGCCGCAGACCGCCGCCGAAGACGCGGTGGTGGTCCCGCCGGCCTGCTCGCTGGTCGGTCACGAGGGTGCGATCAGGCTCGCCGACGGCTCATGGGCCGCCCAGCTCCTGGGCGCCGAACGCACGGTGGAGCGCTACTACTGCAACTACGGGCCCAACCCCCGCCACCTGGACCTGCTGCGGTCGCACGGACTGCGCTTCACGGGCGTCGAGGATGCGGGCGAGGTCCGTATCGCCGAGCTCCCGTCGCACCCGTTCTTTCTGGCCACCCTCTTCCAGCCCGAACTGTTTGGCGACGGCACCCGGCCGCACCCCTTGATCACAGGACTGGCCGAAGCTGCCGTCCGTCACGCGAAAGGCTCGCTCCGATGCAGGTCCGAGGCGACAGCCCCCGGGGCTGGAGGATCCGCGTGACGGCCGCGGTGGCCGCGTATGTACGAGCATGCACGGTCCCCGATGCCCACGCCGCCAGCCCTCTCGCGCCGGTGCCGGACGCCGCACCGACCGCCACCCGCACCGACATGTCGAGATCGCAACCGGGCATGCCCCCGCACTATTCGGACGTCACGTTCGGGGGCTCGTAGTGGGTGGTCCAGCTGCGGCGCATGTCCCAGGTGCCACCGTCCGCGGAGGCGCCGCGCAGACCGTGGACGGTGTCGGCGCCGGCGAGTTCGACGAGCCGCGGGGTGCCGAGCGAGGCGAAACCGAAGGTGCGGGCCGGATCCCAGTCGGTGGAATGGCGCAGGCGCCGGGCGAACTGCGCCACTCCGAGCGGCGCGCCTGCCAGCACCCACGCGTCCGGGGCCTGGGCGGTCAGCCGCTGGGCAGGCCGCAGCCACGAGGCGCCGTCCTCGGGCCAGTCGACGACGACGAGCACATCCTTGCGCAGGGCCTGCCACGCGCGGATGAACGCATGGGCGGCGGCACGGGAGTTGGCGTCGCGCCCGTGCCCGACGGAAACGGACTGGATGCGCGAGCGGGGCGCGGTCAGCAGGCCGATCAGAGCGGCCAGCTCCGCTTCCGTGTGCGCATCCGGTGCCGGGCTGTCGGCGACAGGGTTACGGAGCTTGGGTGACCTGCTCCGCGTGGCGTCTTTGATCAGGCTCATGAGGTGTCCCCGGGGCTCTGCTCCTGCTTCTCTTTCCCGTTCTCTTTCCAGCGGGCGTACGCCTCCGGCAGGCACACCGCACACGGCCGGTAGCCGGCCTCGATGGCGGTGGCCTCGTCGGCGAAGAACACTCGCTGCGACACGTAATGGCCGCGGGCCATCGCCCTCAGCGCGGAGGGGCAGTCCAGCCGTCCGTACAACCGGCCCCGTCGGTGTCCGCCGAGTGTGCCCGGTGTGGTGCTGCGGTAAGACTCGCCGTCCGGGCCGAGCAGTGTGCGGATGCGCTGACCGGCTTCTCGGCGGGCATCGGTGCGGTCGCTCATTCGGCATCGTGGAAGACGAGGCCAAGGGTGCGGCGCCGGCCGGAGCGGACGGTGCTGACACCGTGCCGCATGGGCGCGGTCGACCAGCCGCGCTTGGAGGCAATCGGGCGGTCGCGGGTGGTGAACACCAGCCCGTGGCCCTGGAGAAGGCCGGTGGCCGATCCCCGGGACTGGGCGCGGGGGCGCTGCTCGGTCATGAGGAACTCGCCACCGGTGTAGTCGGTGCCGGGCACATCGAGTCCGATAGCGACCTGGAGCGGGAAGAGCATGTCTCCGAAGACGTCGCGGTGCAGGGCGTTCCAGTCTCCGGCACCGTAACGCAGAATGATCTGGGCGGACTTGGACTGGCCGGCCTCGTGACACATGCCGAGCCACTCCTCCAGTTCGTCGGGCCACGGGGCGGGCTTTCCCAGCTTGCCGGCCCAGGCACGGGCGATCGGCAGCAGGTGCGGGTAGAACGCCTCGCGCAACTCCCGGACCACCTCGGGCAGATCATGGGTGAAATAGCGGTACTGGCCGGAGCCGAATCGGTAGCGGGCCATGTCGATGGTGGAGCGGAAGCGTTCGGTGTCGTCGTACAGACCGGCGAGCTCGCGGCACTGGGCGGGGGTGAGCAGCTGCCCGGTCAGCGCGCTGCCGTGTTCATCGACCTCGTCGGTGAGCGCGGCCCAGTCGGTGGCGTCGACCAGGTGGCTCACGGCTCCGGCCGGGCGTGTTGTGTCGATCATGGGTCTGGTTCCTCGGTACGGGGTTGGCGAAGGGCTGGGCCGTGGGCGTCGCCGCGGCCCCGGCGAGAGTGACACGGGGGCGCGCCGACACCGGTCAGGCGGCTGCCAGGGCGACGCGCTCGGAGGCGCCTTCGTGGAGCAGCAGCCGCTGCTTGCGCTCCAGACCTCCTGCGTAGCCGGTCAGGGAGCCGTCCGCACCGATCACCCGGTGGCAGGGCCGGACGATCAGCAGCGGGTTCGCACCGATGGCCGTGCCGACCGAGCGAGCCGCGGATCGCGGCGCGCAGATCCGGTCGGCGATACGGCCATAGGTCGTCGTGCTGCCGTACGGGACGGCCTCGATCGCCATCCAGACCCGCTGCTGGAACTCGCTGCCGCACTCGACGTGTTCAATGTCGAATCGGGTGCGTCCGCCGTCGAAGTACGAGCGCAGCTGAGCGACGATCTCGGCGAGCGCGTCCGCGTCCTCGACCCAGCCGTCCCGGACGGCCGCGCCGCCCCTCTGCTCGGGAACCGACAACGAGGCAAGGGCTGTGCCGCCGTTCGCCGTCGGAGACTCCTCGCCGACAAGCAGCAGTTCACCCAGCGGGCTGTCCATAGTCGTGTAGAGCGTCATCGGGCATTCCTTCCAAGCGGTTTCATCGACCCATGAACGAGTCTGCGGCTTTTGCGGAGGTTCGTCCGGCGATTTTCGGACGGAGCATTTCCGCCGGGACTGTGTGGCCCCGCACGGCGTGCCGGAATCCGACGGGTGGGAATCAGCGGGCGTTGTGGAAAATGAGGCCCAAGGTGTTGCGTCGCCCGGACTCAACGGCTCCGGTGCCGTGCCGTACGGGGTGCCGGCGGTAGCCGTTCTTGCCGTGCACCGGCCGATGGCGGACCGGGAAGATCATCCCTTGGCCCAGCTCCGGCTTGACGACGATGGCCTTCGACTGGAAGCGGGGGCGCTGCTCGACAAAGACGTTCTCGCCGCCTGTGAAGTCCTCGCCCGGCTGGTTGAGCATGATCGCAATCTGCAGCGGGAACACGATGTCGCCGTAGATGTCCTGATGCAGGCAGGCGTAGTCGCCCTCCCCGTAGGTGAGGATCAGCGGAGTCGGGCGGTTCTGGCCGTTGGCCGCGCACTCCTCGGTGAGTTCCGCAAGCGTGTCCGGGAAGGTGCGTTCACCGAGCATCGGCGCCCATTGGTTGGCCATCCACGCCATCGGCGGGTAGAGGCTCTCGCGCAGCGCCTGCACCAGCGGTGGCAGTGGATTCGCGTAGTACTTGTAGGTGCCGCGGCCGAAGTTGTAGCGCTGCATCACCACCGTACTGCGGAACATCCCGTCCTCGTCGAGCGTGCCGATGAGCTCCTCGCACAGCTCGCGGCTGAGCAGGGGCGGGGTGAGCGCCACGCCGCGCTCGTTCAACTGCCCGTACAGCGCCGCCCAGTCCAGCTCGCACAGCGCGGGCAGGCCGTTGTCGTACGGAACGCGCGGCGCGTCACCGGTCCGGGATGTTTCGCCGAACAGCGTCGGGGCGACGGCGGAGTGGTTCATGGTGTGTTCCTCAGTGATGTGTTGTCGTCGCAGCGGTCGGGGCCGGGCGGGAACCTCGGCCACTCGGGTACGTGCGGCATCACAGCCTGCGCGCCGTAGCCACGTCGCCGCCGAAAGCCCCCGACGATCAATGCTGACTGCCACTGAGCGAGAAATCTGGCGCTATTCGGACATTGCGCTACGGGTCGTGTGCGGCGAACAGGCCCGAGGGTGCTGTCCACCACGTCAACAGACCGGATGCACGGTTGAACGGCTCAGAACCCCAGCACCGAAGATCTCCTGCGGAGTACAGGACCTGTGAGGAACAAGGCCACGAGAAGTCCCCCGATGGCCGCTTCGGGCCTCACCCTCACAGGGCAATTCGCCTAGCGGTGGTTTGTTGAACCGGGGAGTAGAGGTTAAGGGGGTGGCCTGCGCCGACGGCGTGGATCAGGGCTTGGAGTTCCGGTGGTGGGGGTGCATTCGTCCAGGCTCGCCAGCATCGTTGGAGGCTGGTCCAGGGGTCGGGCCAGGCCCGGACGGCGCGTATTGCCTTGGGCCAGCTGGCCGTGTGGGGCTGGTGGGGTCTGGTTGGTCCCCCTCTCGGGCCGGCCCGGTTCTTCGGGCGGCTCCGGTGGTGCTGTGCCGGGCGAAGCCTCGGGTGGCGGACTGAACCAGGCGTCCCAGCAGAACGAGAACGCGCAGGTGACCAGCGTCTGGTGGCGGCGGATGGCGGTGTCGGAGCGGACCTGGAGGTCGGCCCGCACGAGTTCGTCCTTGACCTGTTTGTTGTTCTGCTCGATCCAGTGCCGGATGCCGTAGATCTGGACGACTTCGTGCAGTTCAGCGGCGGGTTCGGGACTGTCGGCCTCCCGGGGGCCGCCGGGTCGGGGCAGGTCGGTGGCCAGGTACCAGGTGGCCTTCGCGGGCAGGGTGGCCGGGTCTGCGGTCGTCACGACCAGGCGGACGTTTCCGTCGGGGCCCCACCAGCCGAGGTGGGCGTCGGCGGCCCACCAGGTCTCGGTGTGCCCGTCGCGGAAGGTTCGCTCGATGGCAGTCCAGTCGCCGGGATGCTCGGGGTCCGTCCAGGTCAGGGCGCGGGCGGCGTCGGCGGGGGTGTAGGCGTCCTTGCCGTAGGCCCAGGTGCCGTGGCTCGGTTTGAGGGCCATGACGAACGGCAGTCCCGCCTCGCTGAGTTGTCTGCGGAAGCTGTTTTGGTCGCCGTAGGCGCAGTCGGCGGCCACGGCCCGGAAGGCCACCCCGGCCGTGTTGGTGGTGCGGGCGAGTTCTGCGTCGATCTGCAGTTTCGTGCGGAAGCCGGGATCGCTCCTGCCCTTGGGGAAGTGATGGCCGGGGCTGTAGGGCACCGCGTGCAGCGGGTAGTAGAGGTTCTCATCGGCCCAGCAGGTGGTCACCGTCACGATGCCGTTGTCGAGTGAACATGTGGCCTGTGCCGGCGGAGAAACGGTCCTGAGTGCCGGCGAGATCAGCTTCACTCGCGAGGCAGGCCGATGGGCCGTGGGCGACGTCAGCAACCACTCAACCGGGTACTGTCCGGACGTCAGCTCCTGGTCGGCAGTGGCCCGTGCTCTGGATGGCATAGAGCTCGGGCGTCCCTCCGGGTTCACCCATGAAGTGGTGTTCCGGCGCTGTCCTGGCTGCCAGGAGCACAACATCGTGCGCGAGGACGACTTCGTCTGCGTTTTCTGCGGCAGCGATTTGCCCGAGGCGTGGAACGTGGATCCCTCTGCTCGACGGCAGAGTGTCATAGCCACTCGTTGCACGTGAGGGCTGGGCCGATAGTGTGACTGACGTGTCTGAGGGGATCGCCTGGATAGGCGCATACAGCTGCACGAACGCGGGAGGCGTGCCCGGGATGCGAGGTCACATCTCCCTGACAGCGGCCCGCGGTATCGGGACTGAAGAGTTCCTGATGGCTCTTGGTGCTGACCTTGCGCAACTGGAGGACGGGCCGCCGTACAAGGATTGGCGGACGCTGACCGCCAACGGGGGCACGGCCTTGGACGATGCCAACCGGGCGATGTACGGCACGCACGGAGAGTGGGTGTACGTGCTGGAGGACTGGGGCATGTCGACCTGGTACACGGGCTTCAGGAAGGTCGAGGGAATGGCCCCCTACCCGGACGAAGAGATCATCTGCCTGACGATGAACTCCCACTGCCCGCCGAGCCGGATCATTCACGCGCCGGGGGACGGCAACGACCGGCAAGGCGAGTTCGGGGAAACCACAGGATCCGGATCGGCGCTGGACGAAGCGCTACAGGCCGCGGGCGCGGTGCTCCTGCCACGGCCGGATGCCCGTGACGAGGAAGCAATCGCGCGCTATGAGGCGGAGAGCGAGGCGCTACCGCGGGCGGTGTTCGCCGCGGCCGGGAACTACACGGGACTCGTGATCGACCAGGCCGCAGTCGAAGCCGGTGATCTGCCGCTGGCCGTCCTACCCATGGTGATGTGACCTGGCGGCCAGCAAGAACAAGGGGCGCACCGCGGCATGCGGTGCGCCCCTTGCGTTTGCAGGTCAGGTCAGAGCGCGCTCAGTGCAGACGACCGGGGCAATGCTGCCGTGCAGGCAGGTCGCGCCGGGGGTCATGCGCGTATCGAGCCAGTACGCATCCTTGTCCATGACCCTCATGTCCTTGAGGAACTTGGTGAACCGGCCGCCCATGGATTCCTGGTTGTGCATGCCGGAGATCGCCGACCGGCCGCAGACTTCCTTGAACGTCGGGTCGGTGCCGTTGATGCTGAACAGGTGCACCGCCGTACCCAGCTTCTTGGCATAGGTACCAATGCACGCATCTCCGGTAGGCGTCGTGCCGCCCGGCAGCAGCGCCGGACTGATGCCGCCCTCGGCGGTGGACATGCCTCCGCTGTTGTACGACGACGCGAATGCGAACTCGTCGCAGTTCAGCATGTCGGCGGCACCGACCAGGGCGGACGGGTCGCCGTTGTCTGCAACCCATCCGGTGGGACAGATCCGGCCGCGGCTTCTCTTGTTCTGCGCCTCGTCGCCCATGTAGTACAGGGGCTTTTGGTCCGTCATCGAACCGGGGTGGCCCGGGTGTACTTCTGGACCATCCACGCGTGGGCCGTCGCCTGTGGGAACCGCTTGGCGTTGAAGACGTACGTCGGGGCCGAGTTGACGAAGACACAGCCGGTCTTGCTGTTGGTGTCCTTGGTGTCACACCGGATCTGGTCCAGCTCCGATATGCCGGCAGGGTAGTCCTTGGACCACTGGTAGCCAGTCATGAACGGGCGGATTTTCCCGTCTGACGGCAGGATGCTCCCGTCGATCTTTACGTCCGGCTTGTAAAGGTACTGCTGTTGGGCGTCGTCGCGTCCCACAGGTACGGCGTCGTGATCGAAGCAGAATGCATCTCATCGGGCACCCACCAGTTCTTACCCTTCCACGCACTCGCGTCGGGCTGCACCGGCTTGCACGACCCCTGACACAGGTGATCGCCAAGGTTCAGGTCGATCTCGGCGAAGTCCAAGGGGATCTGCTGCGCAGGCTCGAGCGTCAGGTGCTCGGTGAAACCGTTCTCCCCGTCGAGTTCGATCAGCCGCAGGAACATGAAGTAGGCGATGGCGTCCGGCACCCCATCGGTGCGGATCATGATGGGCACAGATCGCACGTCACACTCGGTCTGCCGGGTGGCCAGGATGCTGGGGAAGTCCGTGTTGCACCAGGGGACATCTTCCACCGCGGCGGCCATCTTCGATGCGACCTTCTTGGGTGACTCCTTCCTGGTCAACTGCTTGCCGAAGCACACCTGACGGCCGTCTTCATTGGTGGGGCCGCACTGCTCGGTGGCCTTGGGAGTCTTCGCGGCCAGGGTGGCGGACGCGCCGAGAGGCTTGGTCTGCAAAGCGCTGGGCGGCACGTCGAACATGTTGGGATCCGGCGCGGCGTAGTCCGGCGTCGGCAGCGTCAGGTCAACGGGCAGCTCCACACGGAACGGCGCCCACGGTGACCACGCCGTTTCATAAAGGCTGCCGTCGAAGGCCGAGGTGTGGAACACGTAGTTCGTGTTCAGTGACAGCTTGTCCGCCGGGACGTCGACCGTGACGGGCGATCCGGTTGGCATATAGGGGGAGACGATCACGCCGAACTCGGAGTCGTTCAGCTTGACCTTCGTCTTCGGCTTGCCAGACCGCAGTGCGGCGCCGGCCACGGCCTGCTGTTCACACCGGCTGCACCCGGCGACGCGCTGACCTGCGAGTTGCAGATTCCGGACTCCGGTCCGCGAACCCTCAGGCTGCGGGTGAAGCGGCACGATTCCAGAGGCATCTACCAGCTGTCGGTCAACGGCACCGCGGTCGGAGAGCCGCTGGACCTGTACAGCCCGGTCATGGCCTACGCCGAGCCGGAGTTCACCCAGGTGTCCCTGCGTGCGGGAAGCAACAAGCTCCGTCTGACCCACGTCGGGCAGCACGCCAAGCGCACCACCGTCCCGGGGACTTGCGCGATCGACCGCATCGGTCTGCGGCACCCTGGCTAGATCCTGCCTTCAAGCTGCCGAAGCCACGCGAAGGGCGGCCAAGCGACGGCCGAGCGGCGCCCGGTGCCTGCGATCGCAAGGCGGGACGGTTCCCGAATCGAGTCTCCCTGCTCGAAACGAACGAAGTCGAGAACTTAGGGAAGTACCGGGCGTCGCACGGCACCGGCGGGCCGTGGAATCTGCCGAGACACACGTTCCCGACGGCAACACGGTCCCTGGGCAGCGGTCCTGCGGGATCGAGGGCCGGCCGACCGACCTCTTCATCGTTGTCGGTCCATGCCGCCCTGCTCACAGTCCGCTTCGACGGCGGGCGTGGCCGAGGAGAGCGCCGACGGCAAATTCGGCAGCTCTACCAGTAATGCCGTCGCCCGCCCACTGCATGCCCGACGGCACCCAGGATCCAGAGAACGATGCCGATCACGACGAGCACGACACCGATGGTCCACAGGATCGAAATGCCTGCCACCAGGCCGATGACCAGCAGAATGACACCAAGGACGATCATGGCGACCTCCAATCTCACACTTCTCCCAGTATGCGCCTGACGGGTGCGCGGGGTGATACGGATCGCGCGAGGAGCGTGGTCTCCGGCTACGGAGGTACCGCTCGAATGGCCCAAGGCGCGAACGTGGAGCACGATGAGAGAGAAGGCACCTTCGTTTTCCGCCTGCCACCGTATGCCGCGGCAGACAACTGCCCGGCAGCGTCATCTCGCCGGCACGGAAGGCACAGGTGCAAACGACTCCCGTGAGCGGGATCCTGCAAGCAGTGTGCCGCGAGGCGCTTCTGCGACGAGCTCGTCCAGACCGACGCCGTCCACGAGCAGGCAGTACAGGCAGTGCAGGCAGTGCTACGCAACGACATCGGCGGCCTGCGCGGATGCGCGCCGGGCCCCAGAGGGGTAGCCGTCGTGCGCAGTGTGGGTGTTGAGGAAGAACTCCTTCTGGTCAACCCGGAGAGCGGGGAGCCACGGGCACTGTCGGCGGCGGTACTGGCTGTGGCCTCCCGCGACGCGGACGGCAACTCCCCCTTCGAGTCGGAGCTCCACCGTCAGCAGCTCGAGTTCGCCACTCAGCCGCAGACCGAGATGAGCGAACTCGGGTCCGAGATTCGGCGTCGGCGGGCCGAGGCCGCTGGTCGCGCCGCAGATTTGGGGGCCGCCGTCGCCGCTCTGGCAACATCCCCGCTCCCCGTCAGTCCGACGGTCGGGAAGGGCGAGCGGTATCAGTGGCTGGAGGAGCAGTTCGGGCTCACCACGCAGGAACAACTCACATGTGGCTGCCATGTCCATGTCTCGGTGGAATCCGACAACGAGGGCGTCGCCGTGCTGGACCGTATCCGGATATGGCTTCCGGTGCTACTGGCCCTGAGCGCGAACTCCCCCTTCTGGCAGGGCAAGGACAGCCAGTACGGCAGCTACCGCAGCCGGGTCTGGGGACGCTGGCCGTCGTCCGGACCGGTGGAGGTCTTCGGCTCCGCGGACCGCTATCACGAGTACGTACGGACCATGATCAACACCGGGGCGCTCCGCGACGAGGGCATGATCTACTTCGACGCACGCCTCTCGAAGCGCTACCCGACCGTTGAGATCAGAGTGGCGGACGTGTGTCTCGACGCCACTACGACGGTACTGCTCGCCGCACTCGCCCGGGGTCTGGTGGAAACATCGGCCCGCCAATGGCAGGCCGGCGGTGCGGCGCCTCAGAACGGGGTGGGCGCTCTGCGTCTGGCCGGCTGGCGAGCCGGCCGGTCTGGCCTGGAGGGCCCGTTGGTTCACCCGCTGACCATGCGCCCGGCCTCCGCCGTGGACGTGACGCACGCACTGCTCGATCATGTGCGCGGGGCGCTGGAGGACAGCGGCGACGTGGCGGCAGCCGAGGAAGCACTGAACTCGCTGCTGAGAACCGGGAACGGTGCATACGTCCAGCGAGAGCTGCTGGGGCGGACCGGAAGCCTCCGTGACGTCGTCACCGAGTGCGTCCGCCGCACTCGCGAGTGACCGGGGGTTGCCCGGCACACCCTGCGCCGCTTCCGCTCGGGCACGTCCCGGAGCTTCGAGTGGCCGGCGGCTCCGCCCGTAGGGTGACTTCCTGCGCATGTCGCCGCGGGCGCCCGCAATGACGCGGCCCTGGCTGGTACCAGCAGGGAATGCCCAGGCCATCGCATCCGCAGCCCGACAACACGGACCCCGGCGTACCGTCCGAAGGACGGCGGCACCGAATCCGCACCGCGTCACGCCAGGCGCAGCGCGGCATGACCCGCCCTGCGGCCCGGAACCCGGGCGCGCGACCTACGCCGCCCGGCCCGCGGTACGAGCCACGGGTGAACCCCACGCTGCGGACGGCCGCTGCCTACGCCTGGCGAGTCCTCGTCGTGGGAGCCGTCGTGTACGCCGTCTTCTCAGCGCTGGGACGGTTCCACGAGGTAGCGGTAGCCGTCTTCCTCGGTCTGGTCGGCACCGCGTTGTTGCGCCCGGTGGCGGATCTCCTGGCCCGCCTGATGCCGCGGCCGCTCGCTGTCGCCGTGGCACTTCTCGGCAGTATCGTCCTCGTCCTCGGCGTTCTGACCCTCATCGGCGAGGTAGTCGCCGGAGAACGCGCGGGGCTGGAGCGGGAGTTCGGCGACGGCCTGGCCAGGATCGAGCACTGGCTGGAGGGGCCACCGTTCCGGCTGAACCCCAAGGCGCTCGACGACCTCCAGTCCCGGATCGGACAGTACCTGTCCAGCCATCGCTCCGCCCTCATCAGCACGGCCCTCAGTGGCGTGGGCCGCCTGGTGGAGGTGGTGACGGTGTTCGTTCTCGCATTGTTCTGCTCGGTCTTCTTCATTCACTCGGGCGACCGGCAGTGGGACTGGTTCTGCGACCAGCTTCCGGAGACGGCCCGGGCCCGGGTGACGATCGCGGGCCGTGCGGCGTGGCGGACGTTCACCGGGTACACACACGGCATCGTCCTGGTGGCGGCGACCAACGCAGTACTCGTCGGACTGGCCCTGTTCGCACTCGGAGTGCCGCTGGCGCTTCCCCTGGCGCTGCTGGAGTTCTTCGCCGCCTTCATTCCGTTGATCGGCTCACCGATCGCCCTCGCAGTCGCCGCCGTGGTCGCTCTGGCGGCGAAGGGCCCGATCGTGGCGGCCGTCGTCATCGCGCTGATCGTGGTCATCGGCCAGATCGAGGGCCACCTTCTGCACCCGATCGTGATGAGCTGGGCCGTCCGCCTGCACCCGGTGGTGGTCGCACTCGCGGTGATCGGCGGCGCCATCGCGGCGGGGGTGCTGGGCGCGGTGGTGGCGGTGCCGCTCGTGTCCGTCGTCTGGTCAGTCCATCAGGCCCTGCGCCGGGCACACGAGTCCACACAGACGAAGGACTGAAGGAAGCACAAAGGCGGAGGCGGGACAGAGATCCCCGGAACTTCCGGCCGACCTGCCCCGGGCACAGGCCGGAAGCCGAACTGCCCATGCGGTTCCGTCGTACCGCGATCGCTGCCGCCTTCTGGAGATCGGCGTCGGCCGCCTGATCCGAGGCAGGGCCTCGCCCCGGCCCACTGGGTCCTGCCTCGGATCGGACACCACAGCCGCTCCGCGTCAACGGGGCGTCGTGTGCTGCCTCCTCACCACCAGGCCCTTCGGCCCCTCGATGTGCGCCGTGCCGTCGGCGTCGACGGAGATGTCCAGCCGCCCGCCCGCAATGTCGAGCCCCTCGACCTTCAGCGGCCGGTACGCCTCCGCGAACCCGGGCGCGACCGTGAGCGTTCCGCCGGGGACATCGGCAGAGAGCCCCAGCACCGACTGGAGGATCATGACGGACGAGGCCGCCGCCCAGGCCTGCGGGCGGCAGGACGCCGGATAGGGCGAGGGCCGGGCGTCGGTCGCCGCTCCATGACCGGCGAACAGTTCGGGAAGCCGCGCGTCGAAGGCCGCCGATGCGGTCAGCAGCCCCTCGGACAGGGACGCGGCCGCTTCCGGGAACCCCGCCCTGACCAGGCCGTGCACCGCGATCGCGGTGTCGTGGGGCCAGATGGAACCGATGTGATAGCCGTATGGGTTGTAGGCGACGGAGTCGCTGCTCAGCGTTCGCAGACCATGACCCGAGTCGAGGTCGGGCGCGCTGAGCCTGGCGGCCAGCAGCGCGCTCTCCTCATGGTTGAGCAGGCCCGTGCCCAGCAGGTGGCCGAAGCCCGAGGTGACCGAGTCCACCGGCTTCTTGTCCCGGTCGAGCGCCACGGCCGGGTACGGTCCCCGCTCGTCCTCCACCCAGAAGTGGCTGCGGAAGCGGTCCCTCAGCCGCTCGGCCCACTCCTCCCACCGGTCGGCGCCGGGGCGGCCGAAAGCGCGCAGCAGGTCAGCGCCGCCGCGGGCCGCCTCGTACGCGTACGCCTGGACCTCGCAGAGCGCGATCGGGGAGGCGGCGAAGCGTCCGTCGCGATACCGGATGGAGTCGCCGGAGTCCTTCCAGCCCTGGTTGGCCAGACCCCGGCCGGTGTGGTCGATGTACTTCAGGAAACCGTCCCCGTCCGCGTCGCCGTGGTCGCGCATCCAGGCGAGGGCGGACTCCGCGTGCGGCAGGAGCTGTTCGACCTGCTCGGGCGCGAGGCCCCAGCGCCAGGAGTCGTGCAGCAGGGTGATCCAGAGGGGGGTGGCGTCGACCGTGCCGTAGTAGCAGGGCGGCAGGGCGAAGTTCTCGTTGAAGTTCTGGGTGGCGCGGCGCACTTCGTGCAGGATCTTGCCGGGCTGTTCCTCGGTGTCCTGGTCGGACTTCGTGCCCTGCCGGCGGGCAAGTGTGCGCAGCGTACCTGCGGCGAGTTCGGTGCCCAGGGGCAGCAGCATGCGGGCCGCCCACAGGGAGTCCCGGCCGAAGAGGGTGAGGAACCACGGGGCTCCGGCGGCCAGGAACTGGTCGGCGGGCTTCTCCGGGTCGGTCAGCCGCAGCCGGTCGAGGTCGGCGGCCGACTGGCTCAGCCAGTGGTCGAAGCGCCGGTCGGCGCTGCGCAGGACCGGCGTGCGCCAGGGCAGGCTGTCGGCAGGGGGTGCGGGGAACTGGTCGCCGTCCTCATGCGCCGCGTCGCAGTGCAGTACGGCGGTCCATGACGAGCCGGGCGCGAGTGCGATGTCGTACTCCAGCCGTCCGGCAGCCGGGTCGAGGGCGGCGGGCACCGGGGAGCTGGTGAGGCGTACGGCGAAGGTGTCCCGGGACCAGTCGAGTCCGCCCTCGGTGGCGGCGGCGGTGACCGGGCTCTGGGCGTGACCGGACTTGACGCGCTCGATCGGGGCGAGGTCCGTCCCGGCGGTGACGATCAGTCGGACCCGGACATGCTGCCGTCCCGCGTTGCCGACTTCGAGGGTCTCCTCCAGGCGCCCCGGGGTGATGCGGCGGCGTCGGTGCAAGGTGACTGCCGGGTCCGGTGTCTCCTCGCCCAGGCCGCGCAGCACACCGCGGAAGGCTGCCCGGTCCGCTCCCTCAAGGGCTCCCCGCACCGGTGCGATCGCGATTCCGTCCGCCGCGACGGTCAGCCGGGCAAGTGCTCTGCTGTCGCCGTGGTAGAAGCCGTCTGCGGCGCCGTCGATCTGTCCGTCCGCCTGCGAGATCGCGAAGCTCGGGGCGTACAGCGTCACACAGGCGTCATGCAGGAACGGCTGGAGGCCTTCGGCCGACGGGCCGACCCCCGTATCGGAGTTCGTCATGTCGTGGGTCTTGACAGTTGTGTCCAACAGAGCAGAACCTCTCAGGCATTGGAGCGTTCCAAGAACCCTAACGACGACTTCAGTGCGTTGACAACGGTTTTGGAACGCTCCAATGAACTCGCCCATTCGTACGACCGGTTTCGGAGACACTCATGCCCCGCTCCCCCAACACCCCCGCGTCCAAGGCCGGTTCAGTCACCCTGGCCACGGTCGCGCGGCGGGCCGGAGTGTCTCCGCAGACGGTGTCGAACGCGCTCAACTCCCCCGAACTGCTGCGTCCGGAGACCCTGGAGCGGGTCCGTCGCACCATCGACGAGCTGGGCTATCGCCCGCACCGGGCGGCTCAGACCCTGCGCACCCGCTCCAGCAAGCTCATCGGCTACGGCATTCGTCCCACCGCCCCCGGCACCTCGGCCCCGGTCATGGACCGGTTTCTGCACGCCCTGTCCCAGACCGCCGACGAGGCCGGTTACCGGATCCTGCTCTTCGCCTCACCTCCTGGCAGCGCCGGCCTCGACGGGTACGAGGAGCTCCTCGACCTGCACAGCGTGGACGGTTTCGTGCTGAGCGGCACCGACCGGGGCGACCAGCGCCAGGCCTGGCTGGAGAAGCGCGGTGTGCCGTTCGTGGGCTTCGGCCGGATGTGGTCCGGCCGGCAGATCGGGGACTGGGTGGATGTCGACGGCGCCTCGGGCACGGACGCCGCGGTCGAGCATCTGGTGGGTCTGGGGCATCGCAGGATCGCGTTCCTCGGCTGGCCGCGTGGCTCCGGGGTCGGCGACGACCGCGCCATGGGCTGGCAGCGCGCCATGCGGCGGCACCACCTTTCGATACGCAACAGACGGGCACGGAGCGTCGATGACATCGCCTCTGCGAAGGCCGCCGTCGGACCGCTGCTCGACGCGGGCGCGACGGCCGTGATCGCCGCCAGCGACATGCTCGCGCTCGGCTGCTATCACGCCCTGCGAGAACGACGAGCCGTGCCGGGCACGGATGTGGCGGTCATCGGCTTCGACGACTCCCCCACGGCCGCGCTGCTCTCCCCCGGACTGTCCACCGTCGCCCAGCCGCTGGAGGCCGTCGGCCGCGAATGCGTCCGCCTGCTGCTGGCCCGGATGTCGGAACTCGGCGCTCCGCCCGAACGCGTCCTGCTCGAACCGTCCCTCGTCGTGCGTGACAGCACATCCGTGTCGGGCGACTGAACCACCACGCGCCCGTCTGCGGGCCACCGATACACAGCGCGCCCTGTTCCGGGCAGCTGAGCCGCAAGCCCTATCCCCCTGGAGGAATTCATGGGAACCCGTACGGCCGTCGCCGCCTTCGCCACCTGCGCGGCGCTACTGGCCGCAACCGGCTGCTCATCCAGCTTCGGCAGCGACAAGGAGCCGGAGCAGGACAAGGCCGGCAAGCAGAAATTGACGGTACTGATCGCCACCTCGGGGGACGCCGAGACCGAGGCGGTCAAGAAGGCCGCCGCCGCGTACGCGAAGAAGTCGGGCAACTCGGTCTCGGTCGAGGTCGCCAAGGACATGAACCAGCAGCTTGCCCAGTCCTTCGCCGGGCACAAGCCGCCGGACGTCTTCTACGTCAACTCCGACCAGTTCGCGAACTACGCGAAGGGCGGCTCGCTGTACCCGTACGGGGACCGGATATCCGACGCCGACGACTTCTCCGAGCAGTTGCGCACCTCGTTCTCGTACGACGGGAAGCTGGTCTGCCTGCCGAAGGACACCTCGACCCTCGCACTCGCCATCAATACCGACCTGTGGAAGAAGGCCGGGCTGACGGAGAAGGACTATCCGAAGAGCTGGGCGGAGCTGAAGACCGTCGCGGACAAACTCACCGGCAAGGGCGTCACCGGTCTGGTCACCAGCGACGAGTACCAGCGGCTCGGAGTCTTCATGAAGCAGGCGGGCGGCTGGCTCACCGACCCGGACCAGAAGAAGATGACCGCCGACGCCCCGGAGAACGCCAAGGGGCTCGACTTCGTCCAGTCCCTGCTCAAGTCGGGCTCGATGAAGTTCGCCAAGCAGGTGGACACCAGCTGGGGCGGTGAGGCGCTCGGCAAGGGCAAGGCCGCCATGACGATCGAGGGCAACTGGCTCGAAGGCGGCATGAAGCTCGACTACCCCAACGTGAAGTACACCGTCGCGCCGCTGCCCGAGGGGCCGGCCGGCAAGGGGACTCTGGCCTTCAGCAACTGCTGGGGCGTGGCCGCCGACAGCGCGCACCGCGACGCGGGAGTCGACCTCGTGAAGTACCTGACCTCCGCGCAGCAGCAGCTCGACTTCGCCGACGCGTTCGGTGTCATGCCGTCGCGGACGAGCGCGCTCAGGACGTACGCCGAGAAGCAGCCGGCCGCCAAGGCATGGGTGGACGGCAACGCCTACGCACAGGGCCCGGTGACGATCGCCGGCTTCGACAAGGTCCTGAGCCAGTTCAACACCGATCTGCAGTCGCTGCGCACCGCCGATCCGAAGAAGATCCTCGCCGACCTTCAGCGCAACGGCGAACAGGCGATCGCGAAGGGCAACTGAGCCCCATGCCCATCCGCACGATGCGCGCGAGCGCTGTCCCCCGCACGACCGGCTCGCCGGGCGCACCTGACCGCGCCCCCGGCAACGCCGGCACGACCGCGAAGGCTCGCGCCCGGCGCGCGGGCCTTCGCGGGGAGGGCACCTGGGGCTGGCTGTTCGTCAGCCCCATGGTGCTCGTCCTCGGCCTGTTCATGGTGCTTCCCATCCTGATGGCCCTGTGGGTGAGCCTGCTGCACTGGGACGGACAGTCCAACCCGTTCTCCGGCCAGGCCGATTTCGTCGGCCTGGACAACTACCGGTCGCTGCTCACGCAGGACGGGCTCGACCGCACGCTCTTCGCGACCGCCCTGCGCAACAACGCCTATTACGTGCTGCTGACCGTCCCTCTGCAGACCGTGCTGGCACTGGGTCTGGCCCTGGTCGTCAACCAGAAACTGCTGCGGGGGCGTGGCGCCCTCCGTACGACGTTCTTCTTCCCGTCGGTCACCAGCTCCATCGCCGTCTCGACGGTCTTCCTCTTTCTCTTCCAGGGCAGTGGAGCCGTCAACTCCATGCTGTCCTGGATCGGGGTCAAGGGACCGAACTGGTTCGCGGACCCGCGCGGGGTCCTCTCCCTGGTCCTGGGCGGTCTGGGAATCGTCGATCCCGAACGGCCCACCGGGTTGCTGGCCGATCACTCCACCATGGGGCTGTCTTGGTTCGAGTGGCTCTCGGGCCCCTCGGTCGCGATGTGCACACTCATCCTGCTCGCCGTGTGGACCACCTCGGGCACGTTCATGCTGATCTTCCTCGCGGCGCTCCAGAACATCCCGCGGGAGCTGGAGGAGTCGGCCGCCATGGAAGGGGTCAGCCGTCGTCAGATGCTGTGGCATGTGACACTGCCCGCGCTGCGTCCCGTGCTGTTCCTGGTCCTGACCCTGGGGCTGATCTCCACCTGGCAGGTCTTCGACCAGGTGTACGTGATGGGCCAGGGCGCTCCGGGCAATACGACGCTCACGCCCGCCTTCCTGTCGTACTCCGCGGGCTTCGACAACGCGGACTTCGGGCAGGGCTCGGCGATCGCGTTCATCCTGCTCGCCCTGATCCTCGTCCTGACCGCGTTCCAGCGCTGGGCGCTGCGGGAGCGCGGCGCACGCACCGGGAGGAACCGATGACCGTCGCCGGTACGACCGTACGCGAACGGGCTCAGCCCTCCCCTCGCCGTCGCGCCCCGCACGACCGGGGCCGCCCCGTTCTGAGCCGTTTCCCCCGGCCGTGGCGGCTGGTGGGGTACGCCGCGGTGCTGGGGCTGGGGCTGCTCTATCTGCTGCCGTTCGTCCTCCAGTTGGTGACCGGATTCAAGACGGATCCGGACGCCGCCGCCCATCCGCTGGCCCTGCTGCCCACCACTCCGACCACGGCGGCTTACCAGCGGCTGTTCGGGCTGAGCCAGGCCGCGGACGGGGTGCCCTTCCTGCGCTGGCTGGGCAACTCGACGCTGGTGGCGGTGGTGGTGACCCTGGGCCGGGTGCTGTTCGACTCCATGGCGGGATACGCGCTGGCGCGGCTGCGCTTCTGGGGCCGCTCGGCGCTGTTCGGCTTTGTGCTCGCGGTGATGGCGGTGCCCGGAGTGGCCCTGCTCATCCCGAAGTTCCTGGTGCTCAACACCTTCGGGCTCTTCGATACGTACACCGGCATGATCCTGCCGTTGCTGGTGGATGCTGCGGGCATCTTCATCATGAAGCAGTTCTTCGAATCGGTGCCGCGCGAGGTCGAGGAGGCCGCACGGGTCGACGGGGCGGGTGTGTTCCGGATCTTCTGGTCCGTCGTCCTGCCAATGGCCAGACCGGCGTTGATCACCCTGACGATCCTGTCGTTCCAGGGGTCGTGGAACGAGTTCACGCACTTCCTCGTCAGCACGCAGTCCGGGCAGTACGAGACGCTCACCACGGGCCTGGCCCGCTTTGTCTCGGGCGGACTCGGCGGCGGAACGCAGTATCCGCTGAAGCTGGCGGCGGCCCTGCTCTCCACCATCCCGGTGGCCGCGCTGTTCTTCTGCTTCCAGCGCTACTTCGTGAGCGGAGCCAACGCGGGAGCGGTCAAGGAGTGAGCTCCGGCGCCGTCAGGAACCGACGGCGCCGGAACCCGACGCACCGACCGGACCGGGCCCCGCTGTTCTGAGCGTAATGTCCCGATCACCTAGACTCGGCGGATGGCGAAGTATTTCGACGTACACCCCGAGAATCCTCAAGCGCGCACCATCCGCACCGTGGCAGACAGCATCCGGTCCGGTGCGCTCGTCGCGTACCCGACGGACTCCTGTTACGCACTGGGATGTCAGCTGGGCAGTCGTGACGGCATCAGCCGGATCCGGTCGATCCGGAACCTCGACGACCGTCACCACTTCACCCTTGTGTGCCAGAACTTCGCGCAGCTGGGTCAGTTCGTGCACATCGACAACGATGTGTTCCGCGCGATCAAGGCAGCGACGCCCGGCAGTTACACCTTCATCCTCCCGGCGACGAAGGAGGTGCCGCGTCAGCTGCTGCACCCGAAGAAGAAGACGGTCGGAGTACGGATTCCCGACCATGTCGTCGCTCAGGCTCTGCTCGCCGACCTCGGTGAGCCGCTGCTGTCCAGCACCTTGCTCCTGCCCGACGAGGACGAGCCGCTGACACAGGGCTGGGAGATCAAGGAGAGGCTCGACCATGTGGTGGACGCCGTCGTCGACTCGGGCGACTGCGGCACCGAGCCGACCACGGTCATCGACTTCTCCGGCGGTGAGCTCGAGATCGTACGCCGAGGAGCCGGCGACACCACGCGGTTCGAGTAGCCGCGCCGACGGCATCACCATGCTCGGCACGGGCCAGTGCCCAGGGGCACGGCAGCGGAGCCGGCCGGCCGTGGTCGGGGTGGTGTCCCGCGGTGATCAGGTACTGATTCGTGCGCGACCCCCCCATCGGATTGGTGTACCCGTCGGCCTGGCCGATCTCCCGATCGGTGCCGGTCGGTGCCGGTCGGTGTGAGGCTGTCCGGAAATCCGGCCGCCTGGCAGGCCACCCGGACGTCCTGGCCGATGGGGACGCCCGAACCGGGCCGGCACCATGCCGTCCGGCACTTGCCAGGTGTCCGGTTCCCCGGCACCCGGGGCCAGTACGGCGAGCGGCGCGGCGTCCAGCACCGGATCTGCCCATACGACGTTCGCCGCACAGAGCCGCCCGCCGAGGAGTCGGACCAGGTCGCGCTCGTACGCGTGGCCCCGCTCGTCGGCCACGACATGCCAGCACTCGACTCAGTGCGCTCCGACGTCACCTCGACGTTCTTGCCGGTCCGGGCGGCCTGCTGCAGTGCCGCGTCCTCGCCCGCGTCATCCGTTCCCTCGGAATCACCTGACGCAGCACTGGTTCTGGCGGCCGACGCGTAGGCGGCGGCGAGCGAGGCCTCATCGGCCGGGCAAGGCCGCAGCCGGAACAGCCGTCACCACACCCGCCGTCATGAACACTCACGCCTGATTCGGCAACCCCCAGGAAACCGAAGCCAGTACGGGAGGAAGACGCCACGGAGCAAGCACTCAGCCCGCACCCCGAACGACCCCTTGGACGCCGGCAGCGGGACGGGCCCTCCACCACCCGGCCTTCGGGCTCCCTACCCGGTAGCCCGGCGGGGACCATGACGGTGGCGATCCATCGACGGCGAGTTCCACCCACTCCCGCAAGGATCCGCGCCTGTCCTCATCTCAGCAGCCGACCCTGCCAAACAACGTCATGAAGATCACTGCGTACGGCTGCCATAAAGGACGAACACCATCACATACACAAAGAAGTTGACAACTTCGCAGTCGATGTCCTGCATCGCTCGGCCGGTGTTCACACAAAGTTGGTGTCCACGCGCTTCGATGAACGGGTTGCAGCACCCATTTCCGACTATCCCTGCCCAGGCGAGGAGCTTCCATGGCCCCCGATCCGATAACCCCGACCCCCGAGTCCGAGCTCGGCGACAGCCCCGAGACGACGACCGGCACCACCCGCCGTCGGTTCCTCCAGGGCACGGGGGTCGCCGCCGGGACGCTGGCGCTCGGCGGGACCGCCGGGACGGGCGGCGCGTACGCTGCTCCGAAGCCACGGCACGTCTTGCCGAAGGGCTTCAAGGGCAACATGTCCGACCTGAAGCATGTCGTGATCCTGATGCAGGAGAACCGGTCCCTCGACCACTACTTCGGCACGTTCCCCGGCGTACGCGGCTTCAATGACAAGCAGGCGCTGCGGTTCCAGGACGGCACCACCGTCTTCCATCAGAAGGACAGAAACGGCACCATCGTCACCCCGCAGGTCGACGACGGTGCCTGGGGCAACGACCACGGAGCCTGGGGCGACGTCGACCATCGCAAGTGGGATCTGTGGGTGCAGCACAACGGCGCCAACTGCATGAACTACCACAGCGACGCCTACATGCGCTTCTACCACTCGGTCGCCGCCCAGTACACCATCGCCGACCAGAACTTCTGCTCTGAGTTCGGGCCGACCGACCCCAACCGAAAATACCTGTGGAGCGGTACCGCAAACAGCGAGACGGGCAACACCGATGAGTCCAACTACTCCCGTCCCTGGATCACGGTGGCCGAGCAGCTCCAGCAGGCCGGCATCGACTGGCGGCTCTACTCCGACAACAGCGGCAACGGGCGACAGGGTTACATCAGCACCTGGGTCGGCGACTACGGCGACAACGAGCTGAAGTACTTCAAGGGGTTCGACCCGGAAGGGCTCAGCGCCGACGACCCCAAGCTGCGGCCCGGCACCGGGCTGATCTGGCGCGGCAACGCCACGTACTACTCCGGCATGACCTCGCCGAACGACGACTCCGACGAGAACCTCGACGCGGTCCTCAAGAACTTCCATGACGCCTGCCAGCCGGGCGCGGAACACCCGCTGCCGGCGGTCTCCTGGATCGTGGCGCCGTACGGCTGGTCCGAGCACCCGAGCGCGGACACCCTGCACGGCGAGCGCTACGTCAAGAAGGTGCTCGACAGCCTGCAGAGCAACCCCGATATCTGGAACCACACCCTCTTCATCCTTAACTACGACGAGAACGACGGGAAGTTCGACCACGTGCTGCCGCCGTGGCCTGAGCCGGGCACGGCCCGCGAGTACGTCGGCGACTACCCGCTCGGCTTCGGTCCGCGGGTGCCGATGCTGCTGGTCTCGCCGTGGACCCGCGGCGGGTACGTCGCCTCGGAAGTCTTCGACCACACCTCGACGATCAGGTTCCTCGAGACCTGGGCGGCCCACCTCGGCAAGCCGTTCCGCTGCCCCAACATCAGCGATTGGCGGCGCTCGATCGCGGGCGACCTGACCAGCGCGCTCGACTTCGCCCACCCGCAACCGGGGCCGGCTACCTTCCCGGATCCCCTCGCCGAGCAGTCGGTGTCGATCGCCGCCGACCACATGAAGCCGCGCCCGCTGAGCTTCCATCCCCACGCGACGATCTCGGAGGACCGTGCGTCGGGGACGGTCACCGCCAGGATGACCCTGACCGGCGGCCCGAAGGACAAGGCCTTGAGCTTCCAGGTCTTCCCCGACAAGTACCAGGCGTTCTCCAGCACGCCGTTCACCGTCACTGCGCGCAAGCCGCGGGAGTACACCTGGGACGCCAAGGCCACCGACGGCAAGTACGCGTTCTCGATCTACTCCAACGACGGCTTTGTGCGCTCCTTCGCCGGCCAGGTCGCGCCCGCTGGAGAGAGGGACAGTGGCTTCCCGCGCGTGGAGGTCGACCTGCTGAAGGGCGAGGGCACCAAGCACGAGGCTCAGGTGAAGCTCACGTTGCACAACGACGGCACCAAGCCGGTGGATTACACGCTCACCGCTAACGACTACCTCGGCCGTACCCAGAAGGTCACGGTGGCCCACGGCAAGACGAAGGTCGTCATGTGGCCCACCCAGGAGGGCTACTACGACGTGGTCGTCACCGACACCACCTGGACGCAGCGCTACGCCGGCCGGATCGCCACTAGGGCGCGTATCGGGTTGTGATCAAGAGGTTGCCTGGGTGAGGTCTTTGATCCAGATCATCGAGGCGCGGAGGTGGAGCCCGGCGAGGTAGCTCTCCGGGGTCTTGTCGTACCGGGTGGCGATGCCTCGCCAGGCCTTCAGTTTGTTGATCAGACGCTCGACGGTGTTCCGCTCCTTGTAGAGGTCGGCGTCGTGGCTGACGGGCCGACCGCCCCTGGAGCCCTTGTTCGCCCGGTTGGCCGCCTGGTCTCTCTTCTCCGGGATGACTGCCTTGATGCCACGTTTCCGCAGGTGGGCGCGGTTACCGCGGGACGAGTAGGCCTTGTCCCCGGCGACCGCGTCCGGCCGGGTGCGAGGACGGCCGACGGGTCCCCGGACCCGTATCTTCTTCAGCACCGGGATGAACTGCGGGCTGT
>NZ_JBICXE010000016.1:0-188958 GCF_043200155.1 Streptomyces sp. NPDC048473 | reverse complement strand
ATCTTCGACCTCGTCGACTACGGCGTCGTCGGCGACCTCTTCCAGGTCGTCCCCCAGCTCACCGACGAGGTCAAGTCCCGCAAGGGCTGACCCGCACCTCATACACCGCGGGGCCGCACGGACGACTCACCGTGCGGCCCCGCGGTGTGTGCGGCGGGGGTCAGCCCCAGGTGATGAGGCGGCGGGGGCGCTCCAGGACGGCTGCGGTGTCGGCGAGGACCTTGGAGCCCAGTTCGCCGTCGACAAGACGGTGGTCGAAGGACAGGGCGAGGGTGGTGACCTGACGGGGGACCACCTTGCCCTTGTGCACCCAGGGCAGTTCCCTGACGGCGCCGAAGGCCAGGATGGCGGCCTCGCCGGGGTTGAGGATCGGGGTGCCGGCGTCGACGCCGAATACGCCGATGTTGGTGAGAGTGAGGGTGCCTCCGCGCAGGTCGGCGGGGGTGGTCGTGCCCGCGCGGGCGGCGGCGGTCAGGGAGGCGATGGCGGCTGCGAGGTCCGCCAGCGACCGAGTGCCCGCGTTCTTGATATGGGGGACGATCAGCCCGCGCGGGGTGGCGGCGGCGATGCCGAGATTGACGTGCTCCTTGTACACGATCTCCTGGGCCGCCTCGTCCCAGGACGCGTTGATCTCCGGGTTGCGCGCGACAGCGACGAGCAGGGCCTTGGCCACGAGGAGAAGCGGGCCGACCCTGACCTCGCCCAACTCGCCGGACGCCTTCAGTTTCCGCACCAGCTTCATCATGCGGGTGACGTCCACCTGCAGGAACTCCGTCACATGCGGGGCGGTGAACGCGGAGGCGACCACCGCGCGGGCGGTGGCGCGCCGTACACCCTGGACAGGCACCCGGCGCTCGCCGGGAACCTCGGGTGCGACAGCGGCCGGGACGGCGGCGGCGCGCACGTCCTCCCGGGAGATCACGCCGTCCGGGCCGGAGGGAGTGACGGTGCGCAGGTCGACGCCGAGGTCCTTGGCAAGCTTACGGACCGGCGGCTTGGCCAGCGGCCGGACACCGACGGGGGCGGGGGCGGCCGGGGCGGGGGCGGGCGGGACGGGGGTGGCCGGGACGGGAGTGCGACGGGAACGGGACCGGGGGCGGGCAGCGTCCACACGCGGCCCGTAGCCGACGAGGACCTCCCGCCGCTCGGGCTCGGCCCCGGCCCCGGACTCCTTCTCGCGTGTGACGGCGACGGAGATGATCGGCGTGCCGACGTCCACGGTGTCGCCCTCGGCGCAGAACACCTCCTCCACCAGCCCGTCGAACGGGATCGGCAGTTCCACGGCGGCCTTCGCCGTCTCCACCTCGCAGACGGTCTGGCCGTCCGAGACGGTGTCCCCCGGTTTGACGTACCAGGTGAGGATCTGCGCGTCGGCCAGGCCCTCGCCGACGTCGGGCAGCCTGAACTCGCGCACGGTACCGAGGGGTTCTGTCGGGGTGTCGGTGGCTGGCATGGGTTTCTCTCCACTCCTCGCAGCTCAGCGGGTCTCAGAAGGACAGGGCGTGCTCGACGGCGTCCAGCACGCGGTCCGGGCCGGGCAGGTACTCCTCCTCCAGGCGGGCCGGGGGGTACGGGGCGTGGAAGCCGCCCACGCGCAGCACCGGGGCCTCCAGGTGGTAGAAGCAGCGCTCGGTGATCCGGGCGGCGAGTTCCGCGCCCGCGCCGAAGAACACCGGCGCCTCGTGGACGACCACGGCGCGGCCGGTGCGCCGCACCGAGGCGGTGACGGTGTCGAAGTCGATCGGGGACAGCGAGCGCAGGTCGACGACCTCCAGGCTGTGCCCGTCCTCCTCCTCGGCGATGGCCGCCGTGTCCAGCGCGGTCCGCACCATCGGCCCGTAGGCGATCACGGTGCAGTCCCGGCCGGGGCGCACCACCTGAGCCTCGTGCAGTCCGGCGAGGGGCCGACCGCCCGGGTCCAGTTCCTCCTTGTCCCAGTAACGGCGCTTGGGTTCCAGGAAGATGACCGGATCGTCACAGGCCACGGCCTGGCGCAGCATCCAGTGGGCGTCCGCCGGGTGCGAGGGGGACACCACCTTGAGCCCGGCGGTATGGGCGAAGTACGCCTCGGGGGACTCGCTGTGATGCTCCACCGCCCCGATACCGCCGCCGTAGGGGATGCGGATGGTGACGGGGAGCCTGATGTGGCCCAGCGACCGGGCGTGCATCTTCGCGAGCTGGGTGACGATCTGGTCGAAGGCCGGGAAGACGAACCCGTCGAACTGGATCTCCACCACCGGCCGGTAGCCACGCAGCGCCAGGCCGATCGCGGTGCCGACGATGCCGGACTCGGCAAGCGGGGTGTCGATCACCCGGTCCTCACCGAAGTCCTTCTGCAACCCGTCGGTCACCCGGAAGACACCGCCGAGCGGGCCGATGTCCTCCCCCATGACCACGATCTTGGGATCGGCCTCCATGGCTCTGCGCAGCCCTTCGTTGAGGGCCCTGACCATGGTGAACTCGCTCATCAGAGCTCCCCCTCCCCGGCGTCGGCGTACGCCGCGTGGGCAGCGCGCTCCTCGCTGACCAGGGCGTGCGGCTCCGCGTACACATGATCGAAGATCGTTTCGGGGGCGGGATCCGGCATGGTCCGCACCCCCTCACGCACCCGGCGGGCCAGCTTCTCGCCCTCCTCCTCCACCGACTCCAGGAACGCGGTGTCGGCGAGGCCCTCGTCCAGCAGATGGGCCCTGACCCTGGCGATCGGGTCCTTGGCCCGCCAGGCCTCCGTCTCCGCCGCCGGCCGGTAGCGGCCGGGGTCGTCGGAGGTGGTGTGGGCGCCCATGCGGTACGTGAACGCCTCGATGAGCACCGGGCCGCCGCCGGTGCGGGCGCGCTCCAGGGCCCAGCGGGTGACGGCGAGGCACGCGAGCACGTCGTTGCCGTCCACCCGGACGCCGGGGAAGCCGAAGCCCGCGGCCCTGCGGTAGAGCGGCACCCGGAACTGCCGTTGGGTGGGCTCGGAGATCGCCCACTGGTTGTTCTGGCAGAAGAACACCACGGGGGCGTTGTTGACGGCGGCGAAGGTGAACGACTCCGCGACGTCTCCCTGGCTCGACGCGCCGTCACCGAAGTACGCGATGACCGCGCCCTCCCCGCCGTCCTTGGCCATGCCCATCGCGTAGCCGGTGGCGTGCAGTGTCTGCGCACCGATGACCAGGGTGTACAGGTGGAAACGGCGCTCCTCGGGGTCCCAGCCGCCGTGGTTGACACCACGGAAGAGGCCGAGCACCTGGAGCGGGTCCACGCCCCGGCACCAGGCGACACCGTGCTCACGGTAGGTGGGAAAGGCGTGGTCACTCTTGAGCAGGGCGCGCCCGGAGCCCACCTGCGCGGCCTCCTGGCCGAGCAGCGAGGCCCAGAGCCCCAGCTCGCCCTGGCGCTGCAGCGCCGTCGCCTCGGCGTCGAAGCGGCGCACGAGCACCAGATCGCGGTAGATCGCGCGCAGCTCCTCCGGGTCGGTCTCCAGTGCGTACTCCGGGTGCTCGATGCGCTTGCCCTCGGGGGTGAGCAGCTGCACGAGCTCCGGTGATTCACGTGTCGGTGATGCTGATGAGTTGCCTCGGGCCTTCCCCCGGCGGGCGGAGGAGGCCTGGGTGGGTTGCAGGGTCACATCGACTCCGGCCTTCGGATGGAGGGTGCGGATCGGCCAGGGGCGCCGGGGTCACCGGAGGCGCCCGGGGCACCGGGGGTGCCGGCGGGGGCGTGGAACCCCCGCCGGTACCACAGGAGCGGCTCGCCGGGATTCCCCCAGCTGACCTCCGTCAGCGCCCCGACCAGCAGATCGTGGTCGCCGACCGGGATGATGTCGGTCGTGACGCACCGGTACAGGGCGTTGGCGTCGGGCAGGCAGGGCAGTTCCGAGCCCGGCCAGTTCTTGAAGTCGCCCGCGGCGAACCTGTCCACACCGCGGGTGGCGAACCTCATGGCCACCTCGCGGTGCTGATCGCCCAGCACGTTCACCACGAAACCGGGCGCGGCGACAAGCGCCGCGTGGCAGCTCGACGTCCGTGAGACACCGACCGTGAGCAGGGGCGGGTCCAGCGACGCCGAGGTCACGGAACTGGCGGTGAACCCCCGCCAACGGCCGGTCTCGTCCTGCACGGTGATGACGGCGATCGGTGCCGCCAGCAGGGACATCGCCTCCCGGAACGCCTCCCCGTCGAGCAGTGGCCCGTCGTACGCGAGCGGCCGCGGTGGGGGTGGTGTCACGGCCGTTCCGCGGCCGCTGCCTGAGCCGCCTCCCTGGCCTGCGCGCCGAAGTCGTCCTTGCGCTCGGCGACCCACTTCTGTGAGGCACGCAGGCCGTCCAGCGCGCCGGTGAAGTGCGGTACGACATAGCGGGACAGCAGCTCGAAGCTGTGCTTGACCTGGTCCCTGGTGGCCCAGTCGTGGGTGTTCACCAGCAGGGTGCCGAAGCCGCCGCTCTCGTCGAGCAGCCGCTGGATGCCGGCGATGGCGTCGTCGACCGTGCCGATGATGACGGTCTGCTGCGCGGCGCACTCGTCGATCTCCCGGCCCTCGGGCAGGTTGGCCGGGCCGCCGAAGGTGTCCCGCACATACTCCTGGACCCACCGGCTCATGCCGGGCCGGACCTGGTTGAACGCCTCCTCGCGGGTCTCGGCGAGGTGAATGCAGATGGCGACCCGCCACTTCGAGCGGTCCACGGTCTTGTCGTTCTTGGCGGCCTCGTCCTCGGCCGCCTCCCACAGGTGGGCCAGCGGCAGGTCGGGCATCCCGGGCCGGCCGGCGAAGGTGAGCGAGCCGAGCCCGTGCCGGCCCGCCAGGCGCATACCCCGCTCGGAGCCGGCGCTGGCGACACACATGTCGAAGCAGGGCTTGGTGTACGGGCGGAGCTGGAGCATCGCATCCCGCAGCTCGAACCAGTCGGTCTTCCGGCTGACCGGTTCCATGCTGGTCAGCAGCGGGACCAGGGCTTCGACGGACTCGGCCATCATGCGGCGCTGGTCGCCGGCGGAGATGCCGAGCATGTGCGCGTCGGCGGGTGCCACGCCCGCGCCCATGCCGAACATGGCCCGGCCGCGGCTCTGGTGGTCGAGCTGCACCATCCGCTCGGCGACCGTGAGCGGGTGGTGGTAGGGGAGACTGACCACACCGGTGCCCAGCTTGATGTTCCGGGTGCGCTCCGCGGCGGCGGCCAGGAACAGCTCCGGGGAGGCGATCTGCGACCAGCCGCCGGAGTGGTGCTCGCCCACCCAGACCTCGTCGAGGCCGAGCACGTCCAGCCACTCGATCAGGTCCAGGTCCCGCCAGAAGACCGTGGTGGGGTCCTCGCCGAGGCCGTGGAAGGGGGCCATGAACGCACCGAATTTGAGAGTCATCGAATGGTCTTCCTTCGTGAGTGTCTTGCCGCTGTCCGAATGTTGTTCTTTCCCTCGCCCCGTCCCGTGGCGGGGCGTTGGCGAGGGGGGCATCAGGTATGGGCAGGCGGGAGCTCCTCTCGCAGGGCGGTGCGCAGTTCGGCGGCGAGGGTGCTCAGGTGGGGGCGGCGCATCGCGGAGTAGTGGTCGCCCGGAACGTCGCGGATCACGGAGCCGTCCGGGCAGAGGGCCAGCCACTGCTCGGCGGTCTTTCTGGAGGCGCCGCCGTCGGCGGCCCTCAGGAAGACCACCCGGCCGTCGTAGGGACGCGGCTCGTGCGCCACCAGGGCGCGGGAGTTGGCGGAGAACCGGGCGACGATGCCGCCGAGCGTGTCGACGCCGACGTCCGGTGGCAGCGCGGTGGCGCGTACTGCCGCCCCGTGCAGGATCTCCAGGGGCGAGCGGCCCTCGTCGTCCCCGCGGAACAGACCCGCCTCCGGCGTCCAGTCCAGGTCGGAGAGGCCTGCCAGGTCGCGGGCGAACCAGGCCAGCAGCGAGGCCTCGTCCACGGACGTGTCGTGCGGGCCCGGCGGCTCCAGCAGGTCGATCACCGCCACCAGTTCGACGTCCCGGCCCGCGTCGCTCAGCAGCCGGGCCATCTCCAGGGCGATGACGCCGCCCATGGACCAGCCGCCGAGGCGCAGTGGGCCTTCGGGGGCTGCCTCGGTCACCGCCTCCGCGTAGTGGGCGGCCAGCGCCGGGACCGATTCCAGCGGCACGTCGCCGTCGGTGTCGGGCACCTGGAGGCCGTGGAAGGGCTGGTCGTCGTCGAGCAACGAGGCCAGTTCGGCGTAGCACAGCACGTCGCCGCCCACCGGGTGCACGAAGAACAGCGGCGGCCGGGTGCCCTCGGAGCGGATCGGCACGAGGGCGGAGCGCCGGGTGTCGGCGTCCCCGTCGCGCAGGGCGTCCGCGAGCCGCTCGATGGTGGGGTGGCCGAACAAGGTGGACAGCGGCAGCGCGCAGCCGAACGCGTCGTGGATGCGTGCCATCACCCGTACGGCGAGCAGCGAGTCGCCGCCGAGGTCGAAGAAGTTCGCGGTGACGCCGATGGGCCTCGCCTCGAAGAACTCACCCCAGATCGCGGCGAGCCGCTCCTCCGTCTCGTCGCGCGGCGCCACCGCCTCGGTCGCGCCGGCGTGGCCCTCGTCGGGTGCGGGCAGCGCGGCCCGGTCCACCTTGCCGTTGGCGCTGAGCGCCAGCTCCTTCAGGACGAGGATGCGCTGCGGAACGAGGTAGTCGGGCAGTTCCTGCCGCAGCGCACGCTCCAGGTCGGCCGCCTCCACCGTCCGGCCGTCTTCGGGCACGGCATAGCCGATCAGGCGCTTGCCCTCGTGCCGCCCGCCGACGGCGGTGACCGCCGCGGCGCGCACGTCGGGCAGGCGCAGCAGGGCCGCCTCGATCTCGCCCAGCTCGATCCGGTATCCCTGGACCTTCACCTGGAAGTCCTCGCGGCCCAGGAACTCGATGGTGCCGTCGGGCAGACAGCGCCCCAGGTCGCCGGTGCGGTACAGGCGCTCCCCCGTCGCCGGATGGCGGACGAACGACGCCCGGGTCTTCGCGCTGTCGTTGAGGTAGCCACGGGCGAGCCCGGTGCCGGCGATGTACAGCTGTCCCGGCACCCAGGTCGGGCAGGGCTGGAAGGCGTCGTTGAGGACGTGGAAGCGCTGGTTGAGCATCGGTGTGCCGTACGGGATGCTCGGCCTGGCCGGATCGACCTCCCCGATCGGGTGCAGGATCGACCAGATCGACGCCTCCGTGGCCCCGCCGAGGCTCCAGACCGCAGCCTCGGGGGCGATCCGGCGGATCCGGCCGGGCAGGTTGACGGGGATCCAGTCGCCGCTCATCATCACGGTCTTCAGGGGCACGTCGGCACCTCCGGGAGTGCCCGCGGGGTGTGTCAGCGCGTGCTCGGTGAACATCTCCATCAGCGTCGGCACGCTGTTCCACACCGTGACCCGGTGCTCGGCGACGAGTTCCGCCCAGCGTGCCGGCTCCCGGTGCGCGCCGGGCTCGGGCAGGACGACGGCGCCGCCCGCGGCGAGCAGCCCGAATACGTCGTACACGGACAGGTCGAAGTTGAGCGCGGACAGGGCGAGCACCCGGTCGGCGTCACAGACACCGAACCGTTCGTTGATGTCGTGGATCGTGTTCACGGCGCTGCCGTGCTCGATCATCACGCCCTTGGGAACACCTGTGGACCCGGAGGTGTAGATGACGTAGGCCAGCTCGTCGGGGGCCGTTCCCGCCGGGGCGGACGGCTCGGTGCCGTAGGCGTCCGCGTCCCGTCCGTCCACGCCGAGCACCGCGGTGCCCTCCGGCCAGGCGGTTCGCTCCTCCACCCACGACTGGGTCAGCACCAGGGAGATACCGGCGTTGGCCAGCAGCAACCGCAGCCGTTCGCCGGGCACGCCCGCGTCGATGGGGACATAGGCGGCACCGGACTTGAGGATGCCGAAGGCAGCTGCGATCTGCTCCCAGCCCTTGTCCATCACGATGCCGACCAGCGTCCCGGACCCGGCGCCCCGCTCACGCAGCCAGCGGTCGAGCCGGTTGGACAGGCTGTCCAGCTCGCCGTAGCTGAGCGTGCGGCCGGGCGCGATGACCGCCGGCCGGTCGGGGCGCTGCGCGGCGCGGGCGAGGAAGCCGTCGTGCAGCAGGCCCCCCGGGACCGGGGCGGCCGTGGCGTTGGCGGCCTCCCGTACGCGCAGGTCCGCTTCGGGGGTGAGGACGGGCGACGGGCGACGCCAGGCGTTCTCGTCCTCGCACAGCTCGTTCAGCACACCGAGGTACGCGGTGAACATCGCGTCGATCATCCCGGGCGGGAACAGCTCGTCGACGGAGTCCCAGTTGACGGTGAGCCCCCCGCCGTCCTCCAGGACCTGGTGGTCCAGCCACACCTGGGGGGTGCGCACCGAGCTCCACTTCTCCTCGCCGCTCTCCCCCATCGAGATGATCGGGTGGGAGAGGCTGGTGGCGGCCCCGGGGTTCTCCTTGGCCCCGAAGTTGACGGTGCTGGCGAAGACGACGGGCATGGGGGCGGGAGCGGAGTTGCCGCGGGCGCGGCTCAGCTCGCGCAGCACTCGTACACCGCTGACGTGGCTGTTCTCCAGGTCGCTCCACAGCTGCTTCTGCAGCCTGTCGGCGCGGACGCCGAAGCCGTCGGTGGCGGTGCTGTCCACCTCCAGCAGGGTGGTGGCGGTGAAGTTGCCGACGATGTTGGCGACGTCGGGGTGCAGGGGGAGGCGGTTGAAGAACAGCACGTTGAGGGTGAACCGGCTGGACTTGCTCCATGCCGCGAGGACCTGCGAGTACGCGGTGCACACGGCGGCCGAGGGGGTGACCCCGGCGGCTGCGGCGCGATCCTTGAAGCGGGTCCACGCCGCCGCGTCGAGCCGTCCCGCGCGGTGGGTGAACTCCGGCCGGGCCAGCGAAGCCGGGTTCTTCGCCAGCGGCAGGTCGGGCGCGGGCGGCAGCGTCTCGATCCTGTCGCGCCAGTAGTCGAGTGCCCTGCGGAACCGCGGGGTCTCCTCCAGCTCGCGTGACGCCAGCACGTAGTCGCGGAAGGTGACGGGCAGTTCGGCCAGCTGCTCCGCCTGGCCGTGGTAGGCCCGCGCCCACTCGGCGAACACCACCCCGGTGCTCCACGCGTCCATGACCAGGGCGTCCATGCCCAGGTGCAGCCGGGTGGTCCGGTCGTCGAGCAGTGTCGCCCTGATGTCGAACATCGGCCAGACGGCCGCGTCCAGCACCTGGTGCTTCATCTCCTCGTGAACGGCGTCGAGGTGGCCGCTTCGCTCGTCCTCGCCCCGGCCGCGCAGGTCGGTGGTGCGGATCTCGTACGCGGGTACATCGGGCAGCACCCGCTGAAGGCCGTCGGGGGTGACGACCGCGCGCAGCATGTCGTGCCGCGCGACCATGGTGTTCCACGCCTCGGCGACCCGCCGCAGGCTGACGTCGACGAGGTCGACCTCGAGGTAGAAGTACGTGGAGATGCGGCCGAGCGCCAGGGCGTCAGAGCGGCCGACGAGATAGGCCTGCTGAAGGTCCGTCAGGCCGAACGGCTCGTGGCGGCCGGCGGCGTCGTGCGCGATGACCGGCAGGGCCTCGTCCCGCGGGACCGGCGTGGCCACCGCGACCTCGGCGGACTGCTCCCCCGCCCCGGGATCCGGGGCGGCCAGGTCCAGCATGGGCAGGATCTCCTCGCCCAGCCCGGTGATGCTGCTGCCGTCGAGGAACGACACCATGGGCAGTGCGATGCCCAGTTCGACCGAGAGCGCGTCCTTGACCTCAAGGGCCATCAGCGAGTCCAGGCCGAGGTTCTGCAGCGGCTCGTGCGGGTCGAGCACGGCGGCGTCGGTGCGCAGCGCCCTGGCGACGGTGCGCAGCAGCAGTTCGCGCATCGCCGCGGGCCGCTCCGCGGCACCGGCGCGGGCGATCTCCGCGAGGCCGGAGGGTTCCGCCGAGATGGCTGGTGCCGGGGCGGCACCCGCCGAGGTGAGCGGTGCCGGGGCTGCGACGGGAAGCGTCTCCCGTTCCGTTCCCGCGGACTCCCGCAGCACCGTGGAGCGCACGGCGCGTTTGGCGTACACCCCGCTCGCCTCGACCACACTGCGCCCGTCGGCGTCCGTGACGTGCACATCCGCGATGAGCGTCGAGGAGGGGTCGGAGGCGGGCGACAGCGTCGCGTGGCAGTACAGCGGCCCCGGTCCCGTCTGCTCGTGGAAGACGAAGCGGTCGATGCCGACCAGCGCGTACACGGCGTCGGGCGGGCTGTCCGCGGGCAGGCACGCGAACAGCGACTGGAACATCGCGTCCGTCAGGCCGGGGTGCAGCAGATACGGCTCGCTCTCGCCGGGCTCGGGCAGCCGCATCCTCGCCACGGCCTCGCCGCCGGCGCTCCACACGCGGTCCATCCACTGGGCGGCGGGGCCCAGGTAGAGCTTGCGCCGCCACAACCGCTGGTAGAAGTCGCGGCCCGACATCTCGTTGCCGAGCCGGCGGCGGGTGTCCTCCTGGTGCGCGGTACCGGTACGGCCCGCGGTCAGGCCGAGGTCGCGGCGCACCGTGCCGCGGGAGTGCAGCACCCACTTCTCGTCCTCACCGGCCTGCGGATGTGCGGCGAAGTAGCTGAAGCCGGCGCCCTCTCCGCCGTCGGGTTCGAGGACGAGTTGCACCTCGCTCGGGGCGTCGGGGTCGAGGACGAGGCTCTGCAGGACGAGGAGGCCCTCGGCCACCAGGGCGCCGTGGCCGCGCAACTGCCGGGCGGCCGTGAAGACGGACTCCAGGTACACGCCGACGTTGACGACGGGCAGGCCGTCCATCACACAGTCGCCCAGACAGCGGTGCAGTTCGGGGTCGAGCCGTGACGCGTACTGGATGACATCGAGCGGCGAGGGGATCCGGTGGCCCAGCAGGCCCCCGTCGGAAGCGACGGGAAGAGCCGCGGGGGTGGGAGCCGGCGGCAGGGCGCTCGGCCGGAACCAGTAGCGCTCCCGCTGGAAGGGATAGAACGGCAGGTCCGCGCGGCGCCGTCCGCGTCCCGCGTCGAACCGCGCCCAGTCGATGGCGAAGCCCTCGGCGTAGAGCCCGCCGAGGCTCTCCAGGAGCACGGCCCAGTTGTCGTGCCCGCGCCGCAGCGACGGCAGGAAGCGGACGGCCGGGGCGTCCTCCGTCCCGGCCCCGGCGCCCGGGGCGAACCGCTTCGCCATGCCGAGCAGTGTCGGGGCCGGCCCCATCTCCAGGAACGTCCGGTGACCCTGCTCGTACAGGGCCGTCATCCCGGCGTGGAACCGCACCGGTTCCCGGGCGTGCTCGCGCAGGTAGCGTGCGGTCACCGCGCCGGGCCCGGTCAGGGGCTCCCCGGTGACATTGGAGATCACCGGGATGCGCGGCGCCGCGAACGCCACACCGGCCGCCTCCTGTTCGAAGGCGTCGAGCATCGGCTCCATCAGCGGCGAGTGGAACGCGCGGGTGGTGGCCACCGGCTTGGCGCGCACACCCTCCTGCGCCAGCGCCGCGAGCAGCTCCTCGACCGCGTCCTGCGCGCCGGAGACGACCACGCTCTCGGGCCCGTTGACGGCGCCGATCGACACCCGGCCGGCGAACCCGGACAAGGCCTCGGCAACCCGTTCCTCGGAGGCGAAGACCGCGGCCATGGCGCCGGGCTCGGCGAGGTCGTGCATGAGCCTGCCGCGCCGGGCGGCGAGCCGCAGCCCGTCCTCCAGGGTCATCACCCCGGCCACGCACAGCGCCACCAGCTCGCCCACGCTGTGGCCCAGCACGGCGGCGGGCTCGACGCCCCAGGAGCGCCACAGTTCGGCCAGCGCGTACTCGACGGCGAAAAGTGCGGGCTGGGTGTACCGGGTCTCGTTGATCAGCTCCTCGTCGCCGGGCGCGGGGTCGAGGATCTCGGTGAGCGGGCGGCCCAGCAGCGGGCGCAGCACCTCGTCGCACGCGTCGATCAGCGTACGGAAGGCGGGTTCCGTGGCGTAGAGGCCGCGAGCCATCGCCGGGTACTGGGCGCCCTGCCCGGTGAACAGGAACACCGCCTTCGGGCGGGCACCGGTCCGCGTACGTCCGGTGCTCACCCCGGGCGGCGGTGTCGCGCCGTCCGCCGCCAGCGCCTCGGCGATGCGCTCGCGCAGCTGGGCGGGCGTCGTGCCGGTCACGGCCAGCCGCTGCGGGAAGTGGGAACGGCCGGTGGCGGCGGTGAAGCAGATGTCGGGGAGTTCGGCGTCCGGGGCGCCGTCCAGTCTCTCCAGGTAGCGGGTGGCCAGGGCCGTCAGCGCGGCAGGACTCTTCGCCGACAGCGGGAGCAGATGGACGGTGCGGTCCGCCCCGGCGGCCGGGGCCTCGGAGGTGTCCGGCTCGTGCTCCAGCAGGACATGGGCGTTGGTGCCGCTCGCCCCGAAGGAGCTGACCCCGGCGATCCGCGGCTCGTCGTGCTCGGGCCAGGGGGTGGGCTCCGTGGGGATGGCCACGTCCAGGTCCTCGATCCCGATCTCCGGGTTGATCTCGGACAGATGCAGATGGGGCGGGATCTCCCCGTGCCGCAGGGCCAGAACCGTCTTGATCAGCCCGGCGATTCCCGCCGCCGGCTCCAGGTGCCCGACGTTGGTCTTGACCGAACCGACCAGCAGCGGCCCCCGGCCGTCCCGGTCGCCCAGGACGGCGTTGAGGGAGCGCAGTTCGATGGGGTCGCCGAGCGGGGTGCCGGTGCCGTGCGCCTCGACGTAGTCCACGCGGGACGGGGGCAGCCCCGCGGCGGCGAGCGCCTGCCGGACGACGTCCTGCTGGGCCGCGGGGTTGGGCACCGTGAGGCCGCTGCTGCGTCCGTCCTGGTTGACCGCGGAGCCCCGGATCACGGCGAGGACCCGGTCCCCGGACGCCAGCGCGTCGGACAGCCGCTTGAGTACGACGATGCCGCAGCCCTCGCCGCGCGAGTAGCCGTTGGCCGCCTTGTCGAACGTCTTGCACGCCCCGTCCGGAGACAGTGCCCGCGTCTTGCTGAGCACCACGAACGACTCGGGCGACAGCAGCACGTTGACGCCTCCGGCCAGCGCCGTCGTGCAGTCCCCGGCCCGCAGGCTCTGGCAGGCGAGATGCACGCCGACCAGCGACGACGAGCAGGACGTGTCCACGGACAGGCTGGGCCCGGTCAGGCCGAGCCAGTAGGAGAGCCGCCCGGCCCCGAACGTGGAGGCGTTGCTCGTGGCGTAGTAGGCCTCCAGGTCGGCCGGGGCGACCTGCTGGATCTGCACCTGGCAGTAGTCGTAGTTGGTGATGCCGAGGAAGACACCGGTGCGGCTGCCGTTGAGCCTGTCGGCGGGGAGCCCCGCGTGCTCCAGCGCCTCCCAGCCGACCTCCAGTACGAGCCGCTGCTGCGGGTCGAGCGACTCCGCCTCCCGGCGGGAGATCCCGAAGAACGGGGCGTCGAACCCGTCGATGTCGCCCAGGAACCCGCCCCTGCGGGTGTACGACGTGCCGGGGGCCTCCCCCGTCGGGTCGTGGTAGCGGTCGGCGTCCCAACGGGAGGCCGGCACGTCGTCGATGCCGTCGCCGCCGCGCTTGAGGAACTCCCAGAACGCCTCGGGGTCCTCGGCTCCCCCGGGCATCCGGCAGGACATACCGACGATGGCGATGGGCTCCGTGCCCGCACGTCCGGCCGACTCCAGCTCGGCGCGCAGCCGACGGATCTCCCGGACGCTCTGCGCCAGGACGTGTCGCTGGTCGTGGTCGTTGGTCTCGGTCATTCGGAACTCCCTGCTGCACGGTCCGAGGCCCGGAGCTCGTCGGCGAGGATCGCCAGGAGCTCCTGCTCGGTGAGACCGTCCACGATCTGGTCGTCGGCGTTGTCAGCGGTTGCGGCGTCTTCGGCGTCGTACGGGGTTTGCGGGGGCTCGGGGGCGGGCGGTTCGCCCGCCGCGGAGCCGACGAGGCCCGCGAGGTGTGCGGACAGGCCCTCCACGGTCGGATGCTCGAACATCACGGCCGTCGCCAGCGTTGTGCCGAGGGCGGTCTCCAGCCGCCTGCGGACCTGGGTGGCGAGCAGCGAGTCCATGCCCATCTGGAAGAAACCCAGCTGCGGGTCGATCCGCGAGGCGTCGAACCCGAGCACGTCGGCGACGGATTCCACGACGAGGTCGAACACGTCGGCGGGCGCGGTGGCCACCGGAGCGGGTGCGGGCACGGCGACCGGTTCGGCCGGCGCGGGGGCGGGCACGGCGGCGGACGAGGGCTCGGTGGGTGTCCGGAACCAGAAGCGCTCGTGCTGCCAGGTGTAGGCGGGCAGCGGCGCCGGCCGGGCGGGGCCGTCGAACAGCGGGTCCAGCGGCACCGGGAGCCCGTTCGCGTGCAGCGCGCCGAGCCCCTCCAGCATGGCCTGGGCCTCCGGCTCGGCACGCCGCAAGGAGGCCAGCGCGAGCCCCTCGCGCCCCGCTCGCTCGAAGGCCTGCTCGACGGCGGACAGCAGCAGCGGGTGCGGGCTCAGCTCGACGAACACCCCGTTGCCCCGGTCCACGAGGGACCGCATCGCATCCCAGAACAGCACGGGCTCGCGGAGGTTGCGGTACCAGTACGCCGCGTCGAATTCCGATCCGTCCGTCACCTCCCCCGTGACGGTGGAGAAGATCGGGACGCTCGACGGTTTCGGGGACAGACCGGCCAGCCCCGCCAGCAGCTCCTCGCGCAACGGGCCCACCTGCGGGCCGTGCCCGGCGACGGTGTTCTTCATCGCCCGGCAGAAGACATTGCGTTTGCGCAGCGTCTCCGCGATGGCCTCCAGCGTCTCGGTGTGGCCCGAGAGCACCGTGGAGGTGAGGCTGTTGCTGACCGCGACGGACACCCGGTCGCGGCAGTCGTCGAGGAGTGCGTCCGCCTCGTCCATCGGCAGGCCGACGACCAGCAGGCTCCCGGCGCCGTGCAGCCTGCCGAGCAGCCCGCTGCGCACCTGGATGACACGGGCCGCGTCCTCCAGGGTCAGCGCTCCCGCTACGTGCGCGGCGGCGATCTCGCCGGTGCTGTGGCCGATGACGATGCCCGGTTCGACGCCGAACGAGCGCCAGCGGGCGGCGAGCGCGACGGCGACCGTGAACAGCGCGGGCTGGATGACGTCCAGGTCCGTGGTCAGCGTGTCGGTGTCGGTCCGGTGGATCTCGTCGATGACGGACCGGCCGAGCACCTTCCGGAACGTCTCGTCGCATTCCTCGGCGGCGGCCCGGAAGACGGAGCAGTCGCGCATCAGCTCCCGTCCCATGCCCAGGCGCTGGGTGCCGTGCCCGGCGAAGACGAAGGCGACGCCGCGGTCGATGGCGCGGGAGGTGCGTCCGGTGACGACCCCGGTGGTCTCGGCCCTGTCGAGCCAGGCGGTGAGCCGGTCGGCGGCCTGCTCGTGGGAGTCGGCGACGACGACGCAGCGGTGCGGGTGCTGCGTCCGGCGCGTCGCTGCGGCGTGCGCGAGGGCGGGGAACGGCACGGCCTGCCCCGCCGGGGAGCGCAGATGGTCGCGGTATGCGGCCACCATCGGGGCGAGCGCGTCGGCCGTGCGCGCCGAGATCGTCAGGGGGTGGAGCCCGCCCGCGGTTCCGGCCTCCGGCTCCGGTGCCGGGTCCTGGAAATCGGAGGCGGGGGCAGGGCCCAGGAGCACGTGCGCGTTGGTGCCCCCGGCGCCGAAGGCGCTGACGGCGGCGTGCCGGCGCTCGTCCGGCACCTTCCACGGCCTCGGCTCGGTCGGGATGAACAACCGGCTCCCGTCGAGGGAGATATGCGGGTTGAGCGTCTCGAGGTGCAGATTGGGCGCGATGGCGCGGTGACGGATGCTCAGGGCCGCCTTGAGCAGCCCGGCGAGCCCGGATCCGGCCTCCAGATGACCGATGTTGGTCTTGATGGAACCGAGCGCGCAGCCGTCGTCGTCCTCGCCGTCTCCGGTCGTCGGTCCGTAGACCTCGTTGAGCGCCTCGACCTCGATGGGGTCGCCGAGCGCCGTTCCCGTGCCGTGGGCCTCCAGGAGCGTGACCTGCGAGGGCTCCAGGCGGGCGGCGCGCAGGGCCTGGACAATGACCTCGCGCTGGGAGACGCCGTTGGGAGCGGTCAGCCCGTTGGTCAGCCCGTCCTGGTTGACGGCGGAGCCGCGGACCACGGCCCAGATCCGGTCGCCCGCCGCCACCGCGTCGGACAGCCGTTTGAGCACGACGACCGCGACGCCCTCGCCGCGCACATAGCCATCGGCACGGGAGTCGAACGTCTTGCACCGCCCGTCCGGGGCGAGCGCGCCGATCTTGGCGAAGCCCATCATGGGCATCGGCGACAGGATGAGGTTCAGCCCGCCGACAACGGCCGCGTGGCACTCCTGGCTGCGCAGGCTCTGGGCGGCCAGGTGCAGCGCCACCAGCGAGGACGAGCAGGCCGTGTCCACGACGAGGCTGGGGCCGCGCAGGTCGAACAGGTAGGACAGCCGGTTGGGGATGAGGGAGTTGGCGCCGCCGGCGGAGGTGTAGGTGTCTATCCCCCGGGGCTGCTGGAACTGCATCTGAAGGTAGTCGGAGGAGTTGGCCCCGACGAACACACCGGTGGCGCTGCCCTCGACCGCGTCCCGGGTCATCCCGGCGTCCTCCCACGCCTCCCAGGCCACCTCCAGGAATATCCGCTGCTGCGGATCCATCTGGGCCGCCTCGCGCGGGGAGATGCCGAAGAAGTACGGGTCGAATCCGTCCACGCCCTCGACGAAGCCGCCGTGCCGCGCGTACATGCGGCCGGGGGCGTCCGGGTCGGGGTCGTAGTACGCGGAGTGGTCCCAGCGGGTCGGCGCCACCTCGGTGATGGCGTCCGTGCCGTTCTCCAGGAGCCGCCACAGAGCGTCGGGGGAATGGGCGCCGCCCGGGAACCGGCAGCCCATGCCGACGATCGCGATGCCCTCGTGCTTGGCGTTCTCCAGTGAGTCGATCTTCCGGCGCAGCTCGCGGACGGCCGCGAGGGCCCTGGTCAAGGTGGACTCGGCGGAGGCTGCGGAGTCCGGTGTGCTGGGGCTGCTCATGTCAGATGTTCTCCAACCGTTGGGTCAGCTCATCGAGCTCGCGCTGCAGAAGTTCTTCGGGAGAGGCGCCGTCGTCGGAGGCGGGCGCCGATTGCGGTCCCGGCGCCGGCTCCGCTTGCGGTTCGGGCTCCGGCGCGGCCGAGTCGTCCAGGGGAAGCGCCATCTTCCGGGCGAGGAACGGGGCCATCTCGCGCACCGTCGGGTAGTTCCAGATCACGGTGGCCGACAGACGCACCCCCAGTTCCTGCTCCAGGCGGTTGCGCAGTTCGAGGGACATGACGGAGTCGATGCCGAGCGAGCGCAGCGGTACGTCGGCGTCCACCCGCGAGGCCGCGAGCTTGACGACGTGGGCGACGTTTTCCCGGATCACCGTCTCCAGGGCCGTGCGCCGCTCGGGCCCGGCGGGGACGGACAGCAGGGAATCGCGGACCGGGGCCCCGGTGGCGTCCTCGCCCGCCCCGGAATCGGTTGTCCCCGCGGCCTCGGACCCGTCGGGCTCCAGGCCGGGAGGCAGCCGGTCCTGCCCGACGACGGTCACGCCGGTCACCTCCACGACGAGGCCGCCGTCCGGCCCGAGGACCGTCACATCGACCTCGTAACGCCGCGCGTCCTCGTCACCGCCACGCACGACCGCGTACGCCCAGGCGTCGGGGCCCGGCCGGGAGTGCACGACCACCCGGCCGATGCCCGCGCTGAGGAACGGGTGCTCCTGACCCGTTCCCCACTTGGGGCCGAGCACCGGGGCCACCGCTGCCTGCAGCGCAGAGTCGAGGAAGCAGGGGTGCAGTTCGTGGCCCGGGTCGCCGAGGGTGACGGTGTCCGGGGTGAACCGGAGCCTGGCGAGCGCCTCGCCCCGGTTTCCCTCGCCGCGCCAGATCCGCTCGATGCCCTGGTACGCGGCGCCGTAGGCGACACCGCGCGCAGCCAGCAGGCCGTAGTAGCCGGCGCCGTCGAGCTCCTCGCCCATCCGCTCCTGGAGGGCCGCGGGATCGAGAAGAGCCGCTTCCCCCGGCTCCGTCGAGGCGATGACCGGGGCCACCACGGCATCCGCGACGCAGACCATGTCCGTGCCGCCGTCGCGCCGGGCGAAGACCCGTACGGAGGACTCGTTCTCCCCCTCGACCAGGACGGTCTGCACCCGCCGGACGCCGCTTTCGGGAACGACGAGCGGTTCGTGGAACGTCAGGTCGCGGACGGCGAACGCTTCCGCGTCGCCCGCCTGTGCCACTTCGCAGGCGGCGGACAGCGCCATGTCGGCGTAGGCGGCGCCGGGCGCCACGGCGGCGCGGCCGATGCGATGGTCGCGTACGGCGGCCGTGGCGGTGTCGAAGTCGCGCTGCCAGTAGTGCGTGCCGGGTTCGACGGCGGAGTCCAGCCTCACCCCGAGCAAGGAGTGCTCGCCGGAGGCGAGACCGGAGGCGGGCGATCCGGCATCACCGGAGTGCCAGTACCGCTCCCGCTGCCACGGGTACGTGGGCAGTTTGACGGTGCGTTCGCCGAGGGTGAGCGCCGCGCTCCCGGCGACGGGCGAACCGAGCGTGAACAGCTTGCCCAGCGAGGCGAGCAGGGTGGCACGTTCGGGTTCGTGCCGGCGCATCGACGGGACGACGCCCGCCGTCGCGCCGACGTGTGCCACGACCTGCTCCACAGCGGGCAGCAGGATCGGATGGGGACTCATCTCCAGGAACGCCCGTACGCCGTCGCCGAGCAGGCGGGTGGCCTGGTCGGAGAAGAGAACGGGCCGCCGCAGGTTGTCCACCCAGTACGCCGGGTCCAGGCCCGTGCCGTCGACGACCTCGCCGGTCACCGTGGAGTAGATCGGCACGCTCCCGCGGCGCGGGGCGATGCCGTCGAGCGCCCGGAGCAGGTCGTCGCGCAGCGGGTCCATCTGCGGGCTGTGCGAGGCCACGTCCACCTTGACCCAGCGGCAGAACACCTCTGCCTCCTCCAGCATGCCCTTGATGCGCTCCAGGGTGGGGCGGTCGCCGGACAGGACGGTGGACCGCGGGCTGTTGTTCACCGCGATCGACACGAGGTGCTCGTGCCCGTCCACCGTCTGCCGGGCCTCGTCGAGGGTCAGTTCGGCGGCGAGCATCGCCCCCTGGCCGCTGGTCCTGCGCAGCAGCTTGCTGCGCAGGCAGATCACGCGTGCCGCGTCGTCCAGGGAGAGGGCGCCCGCGACGTGCGAGGCGGCGATCTCCCCCATGCTGTGCCCGATCACGGCGTCCGGCTCGATACCCCACGAGCGCCACAGCGCGGCGAGGCCGACGGCGACGGAGAACAGCACGGGCTGCACCACGTCGACCCGGTCCAGGTGCGAGGAGTCCTCACCCGCCGTCAGTTCGTCGACGATCGACCAGTCCACATAGGCCCGGGCGGCGGTGTCGCAGGCGCGGACGGCGGCCTCGAACACCGGCTCGCGGCGCAGGAGTTCCTGGCCCATGCCGAGCCACTGCGAGCCCTGCCCGGGGAAGACGAAGGCGATTCTCGGCGGGGTGTCCACCGCCTGCCCGGACAGCTGGAGGTCCCCCGTGGCTTCGCCGCGGGCGCACCTGGCCAGCACCCCGTGCAATTCGGCCGTGGTGTGCGCGACGGCGGCGAGGCGGTAGGGCTGGGCGGCGCGCAGGGTGGCGGCGCGCACGAGATCGGGGAGCCGGGACGGTTCGTCACTCTCCGGTCCGGCGATGGCCGACGCCACCAGGCCCGCCAGTTCCCGGAGGGCCTGGGGCGTTTTCGCGGACAGCGGGAAGAGGTTGGCGTCCTGCTCGTCGCCCCGCTCGTGCGTGGTCGAAGGGATGGTTGCGGGCTGTGGGGCCTGCGGGGCGCCCTCAAGAACCACGTGGACGTTGGTGCCGCCCCAGCCGAACGCGCTCACTCCGGCCAGCGCGAGCCTGTCCTCGGGCCAGGGTTCGAGCCGCTCGGCCACGCGCAGCCGCAGGTCGTCGAAGGCGATATGGGGGTTGGGCGTCTCGAAGTGCAGGCTCGGGGGCACCGCGCGATGGCGCAGGGACAGGGCGGCCTTGATGAAACCGGCGACGCCGGCCGCGGCCTCCAGGTGGCCGAGGTTGGACTTCACCGAGCCGATGACCAGCTCTGCCCCGGCCGGGCGGTCCCGGGTGACGACGGCGCCCAGTGCGGCGGCCTCAATGGGGTCGCCGAGGTTGGTGCCGGTGCCGTGGGCCTCCACGTAGTGCACGTCGCGCGGGTCCACCCCGGCACGGCTGTATGCCTCGCGCAGCACCTCCGCCTGCGCCTCGGGGTTGGGCGCGGTCAGCCCGTTGCTGAGGCCGTCGTTGTTGGCCGCGCTCCCCCGGATCACGCAGTAGACGTCGTCGCCGTCGGCAAGCGCGCGCGACAGCGGCTTCAGCACGACGACACCGCAGCCCTCGCCACGCCCGAACCCGTCGGCCCGTGCGTCGAACGCCTTGCACAGCCCGTCCGGCGAGAGCCCGCCGAAGCTGGTCAGGGACACCATGTTCGCCGGATTGAGCATGAGGTTCACCCCGCCGGCGACGGCCGTCGTGGACTCGCCCGACCACAGGCTCTGGCAGGCGAGATGGACGGCGAGCAGGGAGGAGGAGCAGGCGCTGTCCACGACCATGCTGGGCCCGCGCAGGCCGAGGACGTAGGACAGGCGGTTGGCGACCATGTTGAGCGCCCGGCCGGTGGCCGAGTGCGGGGAGACGGAACCCCGGCCGCCGGGGGCCAGTTCGGCGTAGTCGTGCCAGATGGCGCTGGCGAACACCCCGGTGCGGCTGCCCGTGAGCTTCTCGTTCGCGAGCCCCGCGTCCTCCAGCGCCTCCCAGGCGACTTCGAGGAAGATCCGCTGCTGCGGGTCCATCTCCTGCGCCTCGCGCGGGGAGATGCCGAAGAACAGCGGGTCGAACTCGTCCACCGGAGTGTCCAGCAGCCCGGCCCGCATGGGCACGGTCTGCCCGAATCCGGCGGGCCCGGCGGGGGCGGCGTCACGGTAGACGGCGGGGTCCCAGCGGTCTGCGGGGATGGGCCCGACCACGTCGGTGCCCTCACGCAGCAGACGCCAGAACTGCCCGGGTCCTTCGGCGTTCGGGAAGCGGCAGCCGATGCCGACGACGGCGAGCGGTTCGAGGCCCTCGTTCCCGGCCGGGGCCGGGACGGCGGCGTCGGCCGGTTCGGTGGCCTTCGCCTTCGCCGGCTCGGCGGTCTCCGCCGTCACTGCCGTCACCGCCTCCTCGGTGCCGCCGTCCGGCAGCAGGCCGGCGAGCAGTCGCCGGGCGACGGCCGTGGGCGTCGGGTTCTCGAACAGCAGCGTCGCGGGCAGGCGCAGCCCGGTGGCGGCGCCGAGGCGGTTGCGCAACTCCACCGAGGCCAGCGAGTCGAAGCCGTGGTCCTTGAACGTCTGGCCGGCGCCGACCGCCTGCGCCCCGTCGTGGCCGAGCACGACGGCCGCGTTGGCGCACACGAGGTCGAGCAGGAGGCGGTGCCGCTCTGCCGCGGGCAGTCCCGCCAGGCGCCCGGCAAGCTCGGAAGCTCCGGCTCCGGCGCCCGCATCCGCGCCGCCGTCCCCGCCCGCCGCCGCGGCGGCGACCCGCCGTACCGGGGTACGGACCAGCCCGCGCAGCAGGGGCGGTATGGACTCCGGCCGGTCGCTCGGCTGCCGCGCGGACAGGTTGAGCCGGGCGGGCACACAGGTCGCCCGGTCACCGGTCAGCGCCGCGTCGAACAGGGCGAGCGCCTCGTCGGTGGCCAGTGGCAGGCTGCCGGAGCGGGCGAGCCTGGCGAGGTCCGCCGCGCTCAGGTGGCGTGTCATGGCGCCGGTCTCGGCCCAGTAGCCCCAGGCCAGGCTGGTGGCGGGCAGACCGCGTGCGCAGCGGTGCTCGGCGAGGCCGTCGAGGAATGCGGAGCCGGCTGCGTAGTTGGCCTGGCCCGGCGTTCCCAGGATTCCCGCGGCCGAGGAGAACAGCACGAACGCCCGCAGGTCGAGGTGCTCGGTGAGGCGGTGGAGCTGCCAGGCGGCGTCCACCTTGGGCCGCAGCACCGCATGCAGCTGATCGGCGGTCAGGTTGGTGATCGTGGCGTCGTCGAGGATCCCTGCGGCGTGGACGACGGCGGTGAGCGGGTGCTCCGTGGACACGCCCGTCACGAGGGCCGCCAGGGCCGCGGGGTCGGTGATGTCGCAGGCGGCGAGCGTCACCTGCGCACCGAGGCCGGTCAGCTCCTCGCGCAGCTCGGCCGCCCCTTCGGCGTCGGCGCCGCTGCGGCTGGCCAGCAGCAGGTGCCGCGCGCCGTGGACGGTGACGAGGTGGCGGGCCAGCACGGAGCCGAGCGCCCCCGTGCCGCCGGTGACCAGCACGGTGCCGTCCGGGTCGAGCGGGGCGGGCAGGGTGAGCACCACCTTGCCGACGTGCCGGGCCTGGCCGACGTGGCGCAGCGCGCGCGGCGCCTGCCGCAGGTCCCAGGCCGTCACCGGCAGCGGCTTGAGGACGCAGGTGTTGAACAGCGCCATCAGCTCGGCCAGCATCTCTTGGATGGTGTCCGGGTCGAGGGCCAGCAGGTCGAACGGCTCGTAGGTGATGTCGGGCCGGGTCTCGGCGAGTTGTTCGGGGTCGCGGATGTCGGTCTTGCCCATCTCCACGAAACGGCCGTCCTCGGCCAGCAGCCGCAGTGATGCGTCGGTGTACGCACCGGCCAGGGAGTTGAGCACCACGTCCACGCCCCGCCCGCCGGTGGCACGGCGGAAGGCGTCCTCGAAGTCGCGGTCGCGCGAGGAGGCGATGTGTTCCTCGTCCAGGCCGAGCAACCGCAGGGTGCCCCACTTGCCGGGGCTCGCCGTCGCGAAGACCTCGGCGCCCCGGTGGCGGGCCAGTTGCAGCGCCGCCATGCCGACGCCACCGGCGGCGGAGTGCAACAGCAGGGTCTCCCCCTGGCGCAGCGCGGCCAGTCGTATCAGGCCGTGGTACGCGGTCAGGAACACGGCGGGCACGCTCGCGGCGCGGGCGAATGTCCACGCGGCGGGGAAGCGGGTGAGCAGCCGGTGGTCGGTGACGGCGAACGGGCCGACGCCCTCCGTGAACAAGCCGGTCACCCGGTCCCCGCAGGCCAGTCCCGGCACGCCGGGGCCGACCTCCACGACGACGCCCGCGGCCTCGCCGCCGAGGCGCGCCTCGCCCGGGTAGACGTCCAGGGCGATCATGGCGTCGCGGAAGTTCACCCCGACGGCGCGCACGGCCACCCTGACCTGCCCGGCCTCCAGAGGCCGGCCGGCCTCCGGGGCTTCGGACAGGGTGAGCCCGTCGAAGCTGCCCGGGGTCGCGACGTCCAGCCGCCAGTGCCGGACACCGTCCGGCGGGACCAGGCCCGAGCCCGACGTGCCGCGGACGAGGCGGGGGACGAACAGCTTGCCCTCCCGCAGGGCGAGCTGAGGTTCGCCGCAGGTCAGGGCCGCCGCCAGGGCCTGCGGCGAAGCCTCGTCGCGGTCGTGGGCGGGGCCCCGGGCCGGGTCCGGGTCCAGGTCGAGGAGAACGATCCGGCCGGGCTGCTCGGACTGGACGCTGCGCACAAGTCCCCACAGGGCGGCAGCGGGCAGATCGTGCACGTCGTCGTCCGTGTGGGTGGCCACCGCGCCCCTGGTGAGGACGGTCAGGCGGCTCTGGGCGAACGCCGGGTCGGCCAGCCAGTTCTGGAGCAGGCCCAGCAGTTCCCCGGTCACCCGGTGCGTGCGGGCGGCCTGGTCGGTGTCGCCGTTCGGTGCTGTGCAGGGGACGAGGAGCATCTCGGGAACGGGTGTGCCGGAGGCCACGGAGGCCCTCAGGGACGCCAGGTCCGGATGGGCGGGCACCCCGAAGGCCGGGGACCCTTCGGTACAGCAGGTGAGCAGCGCGGCCGAAGGCAGGCGCGCGTCCTGCGGCACGGGCGCGGTGCTCCAGTCGAGCCGGAAGAGCAGGTCCCGGCCCGGGGCGCGGGCGGCGACGATCTCGCCGGCGCCGCCGCTCCGCAGGCTCAGCGACGCTGCCGTGGCCACCTGGGCGCCCGTGTGGTCGGCCGCGGTGAGCGCGATCTCGCCGGAGCCGCGCCGGGTGATGCGTACGCGCAGGCCGGTGGCGCCGACGGCATGGAGCCGAAGACCCGACCAGGAGAACGGCAGCCGGACCCCGTTCCCGGAACCGGATTCCGTATCGTCCACGGCCAGGATCGGGTGCAGGGCGGCGTCGAGCAGAGCCGGGTGGATGCCATACCCGTCGGCGGCCGGGCTGCCGTCGCCGGTGGCGGGCAGTGCCACCTCGGCGAAGAGGTCGTCCCCGTCCCGCCACAGGGCACGCAGCCCCCGGAACGCGGGCCCGTACTCGTAACCGATTTCCGCCAGCCGCTCATACGCCCCGGACAGCTCCACCGCCTGTGCTCCCGCGGGGGGCCAGGCACCCGCGAGTGTCGTCGCAGGAGCCGGGTCGGACGTCCGGGCGACGGCGCCCGTGGCATGGCACGTCCACGGCGTACCGTCGGCGGCGTCGCCGGGGCGGGCGTGGACGGTGACGGTGCGGCGGCCGGAGGCGTCGTCCGCGGCGGGCGGGGCCAGCATGACCTGGATCCGCACGGGGGCGCGCTCGTCGAGGACGAGCGGGGTCTGCAGGGTCAGCTCGTCGAGCGAGTCGTATCCGGCCGCCGCCGCGGCGTGCAGGGCGAGTTCGGCGTGGGCGGTGCCGGGCAGCAGCGTGGTGCCGAGCACGGCATGGTCCGCGAGCCAGGGATGGGTACGTGAGTCCAGCCGCCCGGTGAACACGAGGGTTCCGTCCGGCAGATCGACGGCCGCGCCCAGCAAGGGGTGATCGGCGGCGGTCAGCCCCGCCGAGTCCACGTCGGCGGCGTGGCCGCTGTCGGACTCCAGCCAGTAGCGGCGGCGCTGGAAGGGGTAGGTGGGCAGGCCGACCCGGGAACCGCGCGCGCCGGAGGCGGTCAGCGGCGCCCAGTCCACGGCGCCGCCCCGGACGTACAGTTCACCGGCGGAGGCGAGGAACCTGGCCATACCACCCTGGTCACGGCGGAGCGTTCCGACGACGGTCGCGTCCCCCGTCCCGTCGGCCCCCGCCTCGTCCTGCGAGCTGAACGTCTCCTGGATGCTCTGCACCAGCACCGGATGCGGGCTGGACTCCACGAACGTGCCGTAGCCGTCCTCCCGCAGTGCGCGCACCGCCTCCTCGAACCGCACGGTCTCGCGCAGGTTGCGGTACCAGTAGGCGGCGTCCATGACGGTGGTGTCGGCGAGCCGCTCGCCCGTGAGCGTGGAGTAGAACGCGGTGTCCGTCCGACGCGGCGTCACCGGCGCGAGCAGCTCAAGCACCCGCTCCCGGATGGCCTCCACCTGGGCGGAGTGGGAGGCGTAGTCCACGGGGATCACACGAGCGCGCACGTCGTCTCTCCCGCAGGCGGCGACGAACTCCGCTATGGCCTCGGGCGTGCCGGAGACGACCGTGGCAGCGGGGCCGTTGACGGCCGCCACGTCCAGACGGCCCGGCCACCGGGTGATCCTGCCGCGCACCTCGTCCGCCGGGAGCGCCACGGACGCCATTCCGCCGGTACCGGCGATCAGCGTGAGGGCCTGGCTGCGCAGGGCCACGACGCGGGCGCCGTCGTCCAGGGACAGCACGCCCGCGACGGTCGCGGCGGCGATCTCGCCCTGGGAGTGGCCGATCACGGCCTCGGGTGCCACCCCGGCGGAGCGCCACAGATCCGTCAGGGAGACCATGACGGCCCACAGGGCGGGCTGGACGACATCCACTCGCTCCAGCGACGGCGCGTCCTGGGCACCACGCAGCACGTCGACCAGCGACCAGTCCACATGGCGGGAGAGCGCTTCGCCGCAGGCGCGCAGACGCTCGGCGAACACCGGTCGGGTGCCGAGCAGTTCGGCCGCCATGCCCGCCCACTGCGAGCCCTGGCCGGGGTAGACGAACGCGGTCCTGCCCGGCGCCCCGGGCGCGCCCGTGATCACGGACGCCGACGGGATGGAGCCGGCGAGGGCCTCCAGGCCGCTCAGCGCCTCGTCGCGGTCGTGCGCGAGCACCACGGCGCGGTGTTCGAGGGGCGTACGGGTGGTGGCCAGCGCGTGGGCGAGACGGGCGGGGGCCGGGCCGGCGTCGGACGCGGTGAAGCCGTGCAGCAGCGCGGCCTGGGCGCGCAGGGCGGCGTCACCGCGCGCGGACACCACGAGCGGCCACACTCCCTCGTCCGGTGACGGCCGGTCCGATGGCTCGACGGGCTCCCCGACGTGTTCCAGGACGACATGGGCGTTGGTGCCGCTGATGCCGAACGCGGAGACGGCGGCGCGGCGGGCGCGGCCGGACTCCGGCCACGCGACGGGCTCGGTGAGCAGCGAGACGGCCCCGGCCGCCCAGTTCACATGCGGGGTGGGCGCGTCGACGTGCAGGGTGCGCGGCAGCGTCGCGTGCCGCATGGCCATGACCATCTTGATGACGCCGCCGATGCCCGCGGCCGCCTGCGTGTGGCCGATGTTGGACTTCAGCGACCCCAGCCACAACGGGCGCTCCGCCTGCCGCTCCCTGCCGTAGGTGGCCAGCAGCGCCTGTGCCTCGATCGGGTCGCCGAGCCTCGTGCCCGTGCCGTGCGCCTCGACCGCGTCCACGTCGGCGGCCGTCAGCCCGGCGTCGGCAAGGGCCCCGCGGATCACCCGCTGCTGGGCCAGGCCGTTGGGCGCCGACAGGCCGTTGGACGCACCGTCCTGGTTGATCGCGGAGCCACGCAGCACCGCCAGCACCGGGTGCCCGTTCCGGCGCGCGTCGGAGAGCCGCTCAAGGAGCACCATCCCGGCGCCCTCGGACCATCCGGTGCCGTCCGCCGTCTCGGCGAACGCCTTGCACCGCCCGTCGGGCGACAGCCCGTGCTGCTTACTGAACTCCACGAAGAGGCCGGGGGTGGGCATTACCGTGACACCGCCGGCCAGCGCCAGCGAGCACTCGCCGGAGCGCAGCGACCGGCTCGCCATGTGCAGGGCCACGAGCGAGGACGAGCAGGCCGTGTCCACCGTGAGCGCGGGGCCCTCGAAGCCGAAGGTGTACGCCAGCCGGCCGGAGGCGACGCTCATGGTGGTACCGGTCAGCGCATAGCCCTCGACGCCCTTGCCGCTTCCGGCGCCCTCGTGCAGCCTCGGCCCGTAGTCCTGTGCCATGGCCCCGACGAAGACGCCGGTGTGGCTGCCGCGCAGCGCGTTCGCGTCGAGACCCGCCCGCTCCATCGCCTCCCAGCCGGTCTCCAGCAGCAGCCGCTGCTGCGGGTCCATGGCGAGGGCCTCACGCGGGGAGATCCCGAAGAACGCCGGGTCGAACCGGTCGGCCCCGTCGAGGAACCCACCGGCGCGGGTGTACGAGGTGCCTGAGCGGCTGCGCTGCGGGTCGTACAGCTCGTCGAGCTTCCAGCCGCGGTCGGCCGGAAAGTCCCCGATGGCGTCGGTGCCCGCGCGGACCAGGTCCCACAGGTCCTCGGGCGAGTCGACACCGCCCGGGTAGCGGCAGGCCATGGCGACGATGGCGATGGGGTCGCCGTCGTCCTCGCCTGCACCCCCTACAGCTTCGGCACCCCCTATAACCCCAGCACCCCCTACAGCCCCGGTATCCTCTGCGTCCCCCAGTCCCTGGACCGGGTCCTCGACGACGTCCTCGTCCTTCACGTCCAGGCCGTCCAGGCCGTCCAGCAGTACCTGGCACATGTGCCGGGCCAGCGCCGCGGGTGTGGGGTGGTCGAAGACCACGCTGCTGGGCCAGGTGACACCGGCCGCCTTGCCCAGCCGGTTGCGCAGCTCCACGAGCATCGCCGAGTCGAAACCGAGGTCCTTGAACGTGCGCCCGGTACGTGCGGCGTCCATCGGGTCGCGGCCCGACACGGCGGCGGCATGACTGCGCACCACCCGCAGCACGACCTGCTCGGCGTCGGCCCCGGACAGCCCGGCCAGCCGCTCGCGGAGCGCCGGGGTGCGCGGGGAGGCGTCGCCCGCATCCCGTACGGCGCCGTCCTGCGGCAGGTCCATGACGGGCGCCGGCGCGGCGTGCCCGGTGTCGTACGCCCAGCCGCCCGCCGCGTCCCGCTCAGGCGCGGACACCCAGTAACGGCCGCGCTGGAACGCGTATGTGGGCAGCGGCACCCGGCGCACGGCGGAGCCCTCGAACGCCGCCGTCCACTGCACGCGCACTCCGCGCACATGGGCCTCGGCGGCGGACCGCAGGAACCGGCCCGGCCCGCCCTCGTTGCGCCGCAGCGTGCCCAGGGCGACGGCCTCGACGCCCACGTCCTCGAAGACGTCCTGCGCGCCCGGCGTCAGCACGGGGTGCGAGCTGGACTCGACGAACACCCGGTACCCGTCGGCCAGCAGCGCCCTCAGCGCGCCGTCGAACTGCACGGGCTCACGGGCGTTGCGGTACCAGTACCCGGCGTCGAGGCCGGCCCCGTCCACCACCGCACCGGCAACCGTCGAGTACACCGGCACCGTGCCCGGCCGGGGCCGCACCGGCGCCAGCATCTCCAACAGCCGCTCCCGCAGCGGCTCCACCTGCGCGCAGTGCGAGGCCACCGTGGAGGGAACGATCCGCGCCCGCACGCCCTCGCCCGTGCACACGTCCACGAACGCGGCCAGCGCCTCGGTGTCCCCGGCCACCGTCACGGCGCGGGGCCCGTTGACCCCGGCCACGTTCAGCCGCCCGTCGAAGGCGGCCAGCCGCTCGCGCACCTCGGCCACGGGCAGAGCCACCGAGGCCACCGCGCCCCGCCCGACGAGTTCCTCCGCGAACAGGCGGCTGCGCAGCACCACCACCCGCACCGCGTCCTCCAAGGACAGCGCGCCCGCGACGTACGCCGCGGCGATCTCCCCCTGCGAGCTGCCCACCACCGCGGCGGGCTCGACGCCGAACGAGCGCCACAGCTCCGCGAGCGACACCATCACCGAGAACAGCACGGGCTGGAGGATCTCGATGCGCTCCAGTTCTGCCGCGCCGCCGCTCTCCCCGGAGGCGCGCAGGACGTCGAGGACGGACCAGCCCGCCAGCGCCGCCACTGCCTCGTCGCAGGCGCGCATCTGCTCGGCGAAGCGCGGCGCGGTGTCGAGCAGTTCCACGGCCATCCCGGCCCACTGGGTGCCCTGACCGGGGAATACGAACACGACCCGGTCGTCGCCCGCTTCCCCCGTCTCCCCTTCCACCAGACCTGCGGCAGGCTCGCCCCCGGCCAGGGCCGACACCGCGCGCAGCAGGTCGTCGCGGCTGTCGCCCAGGGCGACGGCCCGGCACGCGAAGGCCGAACGAGTGGTGGCGAGCGACCAGCCGACCTCGGCCGCGTCCAGCGCGGGCCGGTCTCGCAGATGGTCCCTCAGCCGGGCGGCCTGCGCCCGCAGCGCGGCCTCGTCGCGGCCGGAGAGCAGCCATGGCGTGGCACCTGCCGCCGAGGACGCGACCGGGGGCACGGATACCGGCACCGGCTCGGCCAGCACCACATGACAGTTGGTGCCCCCGACGCCGAACGAGCTGACGCCCGCGACCAGCAGCCGGTCCGCGTCCTCCCACCGCTGCGCCGTGGTATTCACCCGCAGCCCCAACTCGGTCAGGGGGATGGCCGGGTTGGGCGTCTCGAAGTTGAGGCTGGCGGGCAGAGTGCGATGGCGCAGGGTGAGCACGGTCTTCAGCAGGCCGGCGATGCCCCCGGCGGCCTCCAGGTGGCCGATGTTGGTCTTCACGGAGCCGACCGGCAGCAGGTCTTCGGCGGTGCGGCCCGCGCCGAGCACGGCCCCGAGCGCCGCGGCCTCGATGGGGTCGCCGACCCGGGTGCCCGAACCGTGCAGTTCCACATAGCCCACATCGGCGGGGCTGGTACCGGCGCGCTCGTACGCCAGCCGGATGACCTCCTCCTGTGCCGCACGGTTGGGCACCGTCAGACCCTCTCCGGCACCGTCGTTGTTGACGGCGCTGCCGCGGATCACACAGTGCACGGGGTCGCCGTCGGCGAGGGCGTCGGAGAGGAGCTTGAGCACGACGGCACCGCCGCCCTCGCCGCGCACATAGCCGTTGGCCCGCGCGTCGAAGGTGAAGCAACGGCCGTCGGGGGACAGCCCGCCGAATTGCTCGGCGACGGCCAGACTCTCCGGCGCGAGGTTGAGCTGCACGCCGCCGACCACGGCGAGCCGTGCCTCCCCGCTCAGCAGGCTGCGGCAGCCCATGTGCACGGCGACCAGCGACGACGACTGCCCGGCGTCCACGGTCATGCTGGGCCCACGCAGGCCCAGCGCATAGGAGACGCGGTTGGCGATGATGCCGCGGTGCAGACCTGTCAGGGAGTGATGGGTGACGGCCTGCGGCCCGCCGCCGAGCACGAGGTTGGCGTAGTCGCTGCCGATGGCGCCCACGTACACCGCCGCGGCACTGCCCTCAAGCGTGCCGGGCACGATCCCGGCGTCCTCCAGGGCCTCCCAGCTCAGCTCCAGCATCAGCCGCTGCTGCGGGTCCATCGCCGAGGCCTCGCGCGGCGAGATGCCGAAGAACTCGGGGTCGAAAAGGTCGATCCCCTCGACGAAGCCGCCACGCGCCGCCGCGTCGCCGCGTCCGGCGGGCGGTGCGGTGACAGCGCTCGAACCGCCGGCGAGCAGCCGCCAGAACTCCTCGATACCTGGCGCCTGCGGGAAGCGGCAGGCCATTCCCACGACCGCGACCGCCACACCGCCCTGGGCGACCGTGCCCCTGGACCGTCCTGCGTGCTGCATTGGAATCATCCGCCGTCCCCTCGAAATCTCCTGGTGGCGAACCTAGGAAACGGGATGCGGCGGCCCAACCCCTTACCGTCCCCTAGCTCCCGCGGCAGCCCCTACACACCCCCTAGCCTTCTCGCGGACCGTGTCCTTGGCGATCGGCGGATGGAACGCTCGCCCTCACTTGTCCAGCCCTGCTAAGGGCTTCGACGACCTTTTGGCTTCGACGACCTCGTTCGAGGACCGGTGAAGGATGGCTTTCCCATGAGATCTATGGCTGAGGCTCTGCTACAGGGCGCGGACCCCGACGAACTCGCCCGCATTCCGGTGCCGGACAGCTTCACCGCCGCGCACACCCGGATCGAGGACGTGAACATGTTCGGCGACGCGCCGGACAAGGACGTACGCAAGTCACTGCGCGTCGGCGACGTTCCCATGCCCGAGCCGGCCCCCGACGAGGTGCTCGTCGCGGTGATGGCCAGCTGCGTCAACTACAACACGGTGTGGTCGGCCACCTTCGAGCCCGTGCCCACCTTCTCGTTCCTCAAGCACTACGCCGGTAAGGGGCACTGGGAGCGCAGGCACGACCAGCCGTACCACGTGCTGGGTTCCGACGCGGCCGGAGTGATCGTCAGGGTCGGTGCAGGGGTGCGGCGCTGGCGGGTGGGCGACCATGTGGTGGTCAGCCCCGTGCAGGCGGACGACCAGGAGCCGGCCAGCCACGCCGACGGCATGCTGGGCGCGGAGCAGCGCGCCTGGGGGTACGAGACGAACTTCGGCGGCCTGGCCCACTACACGGTGGTGCGCGCCAGTCAGCTCATCCCCAAGCCCGCGCATCTGACGTGGGAGGAGGCCGCGAGCATCCCCGGCTGCGGGGGCACCGCCTACCGCATGCTGGTCAGCGACCGCGGCGCCCGGATGAAGCAGGGCGACGTGGTGCTGATCTGGGGTGCCACCGGCGGCCTCGGGGCGTACGCGGTGCAGCTCGTGCGCAACGGCGGCGGGATCTCCGTCGGCGTGGTCAGCTCCGAAGCGAAGGCGCAGGCGCTGCGCCGGCTCGGCTGCGACGTGGTGATCAACCGCGACGAGATCGGCATCGGCGACGACTACGCCGACGAGCCGTCCCGGGTGATCGAGGCGGGCAAGCGACTGGGCAGGATCATCCGCCGGGAGACCGGGGAGGATCCGCACATCGTCTTCGAGTACGTCGGCCGGGCCACGTTCGGCATCTCGATGTTCGTGGTGCGTCGCGGAGGCACGGTGGTGACCTGCGGGTCCAGCACCGGCTACCAGCACAACTACGACAACCGCTACCTGTGGATGAAGCTCAAGCGGATCGTCGGCAGCCACGGCGCGAACCTTCAGGAGCAGTGGGAGACCAACCGCCTGGTCACCATGGGCCGGCTCGTGCCCGGCCTGTCCACGGTCTACCCGCTGCACGAGATAGGCGAGGCGGCACGCACCGTGCAGGTCAATACACACATAGGCAAGGTCGGGGTGCTGTGCATGGCGCCGGAGCGCGGGCTCGGCGTCACCGACCCGGAGACCAGGGCGATGATCGGCGAGAGCCGGCTGAACCCGTTGGGGAGCGAGTGACCATGCGCAACCACGCAGTGGGAATCCTGGGAACGGGCTCGTATCTGCCCGAACGGCGCGTCCTCAACGACGAGATAGCCCCGCGCTTCGACGTGGAGCCGGAGTGGATCGAGCGCAGGACGCAGATCCGCGAGCGGCGCTACGCCGAGCCCGGCGACGCCGCGTCCGACCTCGCGGTGCGGGCGGCGAAGGTGGCGCTGGAGCGGGCCGGCGTGCCCGCGGAGCGCATCGACCACATCATCGTCTCCACGGCCACGGCCGACTCCCCGTTTCCGCCGACGGCCGCGCTGGTGCAGAACGCGCTCGGCGCCCGCCGCGCCGCCTGCTTCGATATCAACATCGGGTGCAGCGGCTTCGTGTACTGCATCGCTCTGGCCCGCGCGATGGCGGCGGTCTCCCCCGGCTCGTACGCGCTGGTGCTGGCCTCGGAGGTGTTCTCGCGGTTCATCGACCCGGGCGACCGCGGTACGTCGGTGCTCCTGGCCGACGGCGCGGGCGCGGCCGTAGTGGGACCCGTCCCGCCCTCCACCGGGATCATCGACGTGGACCTGCGCACCCACGGCGAGGACCACGACCTGCTGGTGATCCCGGCCGGGGGCAGCAGGCGCCCGGCCTCCCCGGAGACGCTGGCCGACGGCGGGCACTACCTGAAGATGCGCGGCCGTGACGTCACGGACTTCGTGCTGACCAACGTGCCCGGCGCGCTGGGCGACCTGCTGGACCGGGCCGGGGTCCGGCCGGAGCAGGTGGACCACTTCGTTCCGCACCAGGCCAACGGCAGGATGCTGGAGACCCTCGTCGAGCGCTCCGGTCTGGTCAAGGCCCGCACCCATCTGACGCTGGAGGAGTACGGCAACGTGGGCAGCGCCTCCGTGGCCATCACCCTCGACCGAGCGGCGAGCACGGGCGCGCTGGCGGAGGGCGACATGGTGCTGCTGGCCGGGTTCGGCGGCGGTATGGCTCTGGGCACCTGTCTGATGCGCTGGTCCGGGCCGGTGGCGCGATGAGCGGGATCACGCGGGTCGGGGTCGTCGGCTGCGGGCTGATGGGCTCCGGCCTGGCGGAGGTGTCCGCTAGGGCGGGCTGCGACGTGCGGGTGGCGGTGTCGCGGGCGGCGTCCGTCGCGGCGGGCAGAAAGCGGGTGGCCGGTTCGCTGGACACGGCGGTGCGCAGGGGACGGCTCACCGAGTCCGAGCGCGATGCCGCCCTGGACCGGATCTCGTTCACCGCGGACCTCGACGACCTCGCGGACCGGGAGTTCGTCATCGAGTCCGTCACCGAGGACGAGGCCCTCAAACTGGAGCTGTTCGCCGCGCTGGACGCGGCCGTGGCAGACCCGGACGCGATCCTCGCCTCGAACACCTCCTCCGTGCCCATCATGAAGCTCGCCCGCGCCACCCACCGCCCCGCGCAGGTGATCGGCACCCACTTCTTCAATCCGGTACCGGTGCTGGGCCTGGTGGAGGTCGGCTGCTCCCTGCTGACCGCGGAGCGGACGTACGAGCGCACGGAGGCATTCATGTCCAAGTGCCTCGGCAAGGAGGTCATCCGCTCACAGGACCGGCCGGGCTTCGTGGTCAACGCCCTGCTGGTGCCCTACCTGATGGGCGCGATCCGGATGGTGGAGTCGGGCCACGCCCGCGCAGAGGACATCGACAAGGGGATGTCCCTGGGCTGCGCCCATCCGATGGGCCCCCTCCAACTCGCGGACCTGGTGGGCCTGGACACCCTCGCAGGCGTGGCCACCGGCCTCTACGCGGAATACAAGGACACGTCCTACGCCCCGCCCCCGCTCCTCTCCCGCATGGTCGAGGGCGGCCTCCTGGGCCGGAAAACAGGACGCGGCTTCTACATCTATCCGTGACGCGTCACCACAGGGGGCGCAGGGGCGGCAGCGTGTCTCCGGCGAACTCGCGGATCAGCCGCGCCAGTTGCCGGCGCATCGACGTCAGGGCCTCGGGGTCGAGCTGGCTCGCCAGCTCGACCTCCAGGCTGTACAGGACCCGTCCGGCGACCGCGAGATGCTGCCGCGCCTTGTCGGTGAGAACCACCAGCCTGCGCCGCCCCCCGTCGGGGTGCGGCTCGCGGCGCACGTAACCGCGCTCTTCCAGGTAGTCCACGATCTGGCCGGCTGCCTGCTTCGTCACACCCAGCCGCTCGGCCAGTTCGGTACTGGTGGTACCCGCCCGGTGCAGCGCCTGGAACACCATACCGTGCACCGGTCGCAGCTCGTCGTAGCCCAGCGCGTTGATCCTGGACACGAACTCCGCGTGCACCAGCTGGAACGCCATGCCGAGCAAGAACGTCAGGTCAGCGCCCTGGAGCGGGTCCTCCGCAACCTGTGGCGTGGTCTGGGGTGGGTCTTCGCGTGTCACAGATCAATCTTGACACAATGGGAGTCAAAAGAATCTACTAAGCGTCGAGTACGGGCATCGCAGATACGGGGGAATTGATGAGGCTGCTACTCGACGGTCCGCTGTGCCGATCTCTCGGCGAAACAGCCGGCACAGGCTCAGGGCGCCGCACCGCTGCGATTGCGAAGCCGCCTTCATGGCGCTCGCCGCGTCAACCCAATTAATACCATCTTTGCGTAACTGGGCGTTACGAACTTGCAGTTACCGGCCTTTATGTGATCGACCGCTGTTTTCACAGCCGACGCCCATCACACAAAGGCCGGTCTTGTTTTTTGCACAGTCTTACCCGAATCCCCGTTTCAACGGATTCGGGCCACACTCAGCACAAATGGGGGACAGGTCGATGACGGTAGCGGACCGCGAGAAACAGCTCGACACCCTGGCAGGCCTGTACGCCGCCTCGGTGTCGGGCGACGGCCGGACAGCCCTGATCAGCGGTGTGACAACCGCCGGCAAGACGGCGCTGCTGCACTCCTTCGAAGAGACTGTGGCGGCGTCCGGCGCCCTGGTGCTGAGCGCGTCGGCGTCCCGCGCGGAACGCGGCCTGCCCATGGGCGTCATCAGCCAGCTCTTCAGCGGCCTGGCGCCACGCACCGAGTTCGCCGCCCGGGTGGCGGGGCTGCTGGACACGGGGGCGCTCAGCGCCGTGGTGCACGAGCGGGACGGCGACTCCTCCGGACATGTACCGGCGCCCGTCCTGCACCGGCTGTGGCAGACCGTGCAGGAACTGGCCGCCCAGCACCCGCTGCTGATCGCCGTGGATGACGTCGACCACGCCGACGCCGCCTCCATCCAGTGCCTGCTGTACTTGATTCACCGTATGCGGTCGGTGCGCGTCCTGGTGGTTCTCACCGCGGGGGCCAGTACCCCCTCGGGGCAGCTGCCTCCCACAGCGGAGCCCTTCCGCGGCACCCGATGTACGCACATAACCCTGAACCCGCTGTCCCAGTCCGGTGTGGCCTGCCTCCTCGGCGCACATCTGGACAAGCGGACCGCGGAGGACCTCGCCCCCTCCTGCCACCGCGTCAGCGGTGGCAGTCCCATGCTGGTACGCGCCCTGATCGACGACTACCTCGCGTGCACGGGCCCCAGACGGGCCGAACTGACGGTGGGCGACACGTTCAAGAAGACCGTGCTGAGCTGCCTGGGCCGCTGCGAGACGGAAACGCTGAGCATCGCCAGGGCCCTCGCGGTCCTGACCGGCCCCGGTTCACCGGAGCCCGCCTCGCCCGAGCTGCTCGGCGGCCTGCTCAACGTGCCCGCGGGCTCGGCCGCGGAGGCCGTGGACACGCTGCACGCGATCGGCCTCCTCGGCGGGGGACGGTTTCGTCACGAGAGCGCCCGCCTCGCGGTGCTGGACGGGATGCTCCCCGAGGAGCGTGCCAGGGTGCACGGCCGCGCCGCCGAGCTCCTGCACGAGAACGGCGCCCATGTGACCCTCGTGGCACGGCACCTCATCGACGCCGAGCCGCTCGACGTGCCCTGGTCGGTGCCCGTGCTCCAGGAAGCGGCGGATGTGGCGCTGCGCGACAACGACATTCCCTCGGTCATCTCGTTTCTGCGCCGAGCGCAGCGGGCGTGCGTGGACCCCGTCGGCAGCCCCCGGCGCACCAAGCTGATGACGGCGCTGGCGCGCGCGGAGTGGCAGGTGGACCCGGCGGCCGTCAAACGCCACCTCGGCGAACTCGTCCCGGCCGTGAACAAGGGCCAGGTCAGCGGCCAGGACGCGATCACGGCGATCGGCTATCTGCTCTGGCACGGCCGCCCCGAGGAGGCGAGCGAGAGCCTGGAGGCGCTGGCCGGCGACGCGGCCTCGTTCGACACCGAGTCCCTGGCCCAGCTCGAAGCCATGCGGGTGTGGCTGTCGTGCACCTACCCGGACCTGGTCCCCGACGGGATCGGCCGGGCCGCCGCCGCCCCGTGGCCGGTCGGCACGGCGGTGCGCCCCGACCTCCAGTCCGCCTTCGCACTGGTCCGGGTGGTTCGCTCCGACGGGGACGAGGACGCGCTGGACGACGCGGAACAGGTGCTCCAGGGCGCCCGGCTGCACAGCTCCAACGTGGTGCCGCTGCTGGCCGCCCTGGCCGCGTTCATCTACGCCAACCGCCTGGAACGGGCCGCCTCCTGGTGTGACGCCCTGCTGGAGCAGGCCGCGGCCTGCCGTACCCCCACCTCGCGCGCCCTGTTCGCCGCTGCCCGCGCGCTGATCGCCGTACAGCAGGGGGACCTGACCGTCGCCCGGGAGCACGCGCGCACGGCGTTGACCCTGATCTCCCCGCAGAGCTGGGGCATCGCCGTGGGCCTGCCGGTCGCCGGGATGGTGTTGGCGTGCACCGAGATGGGCGAGCACGACGAGGCTGCGGCGTATCTGGCCGTCCCCCCGCCGGAGGAGATGTTCCGCACGCCGGTCGGGCTGCACTATCTGCACGCCCGCGGCCGGCACTACCTGGCGACGGGTCGCCTGCGCAGCGCGCTGGGTGACTTCGAGACCTGCGGGGCTCTCATGGCCCGATGGGATCTGGACTCCCCCGGGCTCGTCCCGTGGCGGCTGTGCGCGGCCGCCGCCTACCTCGGCCTGGGCGGCACGGCGGCGGCCCGGTCCCTGATCAGCAAGGAACTGGCCCGGGTGCGCCCCGGCGACCGTCGCACGCACGGCGCGTGCCTGCGGATGCTCGCCGCCACCAGCGAGCCCGGCAGACGCCCGGCCATCCTCAGGGAGGCGGCGGAGAAACTCCGTACTGCCGGCGCCCGGGGAGAACTCACCGCGACCCTCGCCGACCTGAGCCGGGCCCACCACAGCCTGGGCGAAGAGGCCCGCGCCACGTCCCTGGCCCGGCAAGTGATCCATCTGGCGCAGCAGTGCGGCAACGAGAAACCGGTACGCCGCGGACTCCCGCACGAGGCCGAGACCACCTCGGCGGCGGGCCGGATTCCCGCCCAGCGGGAGGAAACCGAACCCTTCAGCGGCGTGGGCGCCCCGACCGCCGAACTGAGCTTCGCCGAGCGCCGCGTCGCACTGCTCGCCGCCCAGGGCCACAGCAACCGCAAGATCGCGGCGGAGCTGTTCATCACCGTGAGCACGGTGGAGCAGCACCTGACGCGGATCTATCGCAAGCTCGACGTACGCAAACGCTCCCATCTGACGTTCGCCCTCCTGTGCCGGCCGGTCCCCGAATCCCAGACCTCCGGCAACTGACCCTCTTTCACATGCTGATCGGCCCCCTCTCTCGGAGAGGGGGCCGATCGGCTTCTGCAGGAGGAGCGGGGTCAGCCCCCGTGCAACGTCAGTGCCCGGGACGGGCACAGTTCGACCACCTCGCGCACCGCATCCAGGACGTCCGCCCCCGGCTCGGCCGACAACAGGATCACCCTGCCGTCGTCCTCGTCCTGGTCGAACAGACCGGGCACGGAGCGCACGCAGTGCCCCGCCCCGATGCAGCGCTCGCGGTCGACGTCGACTCGTACGGCCACCGTCACCTCACCACGTCACCGGAAGCGCGGCCAGGCCGTAAAGGATCCGCTGGCGGAAGGACAGCTCATCCACCGGCGCGGTCAGGCGCAGCCCGGGGAGGCGGTCGAACAGCGTCTTGAAGACGATCTCCAGCTCCAGCCGCGCCAGGTTGGCGCCGACGCACTGGTGCACGCCGTAGCCGAACGCGACGTGCTGGCGCGGGTTGCGGTGGATGTCGAGCTTGTCCGGCTCCTCGAACGCGACCGGGTCCCAGTTGGCCGCGCCGCCCAGTGCGATCACGCCCTCGCCCTCGCGGATGGTCACATCCCCGACCTGCATGTCCGCGGTGGCGACCCGGAAGGTGACGAGGTCGGCGATGCTGAGGTAGCGCAGCAGTTCCTCGACGGCCTGCGGGATGAGGCTCGGGTCCTCCCTGAGCGCGGCGAGCTGGTCGGGGTTCTCCAGCAGGGCCACGGTGCCGAGCGCGATCATGTTGGTCGTGGTCTCGTGCCCGGCGTTGAGCAGAACCTGCGCGGTGCTGATCACCTGCTGGGGGTCGTACGTCCCCTCCCCCAGCTCCTTGTACTTGACGATCAGCCTGCTCAGCAGGTCGTCCTCCGGCTCCTTCTCCTTGGCGGCGACCAGCTTGCCGAGGAACACCCGGGTCTCCATGATCGCCCCGCCCACCTGCTGCGGGGTGCTGTTCTCGTCGAACACCACCGACGCGAACCGGTAGAAGGTCTCCCGGTCCTCGTACGGCACGCCCAGCAGCTCGCAGATCACCAGTGAGGGCACGGGCCGCGCCAGGACGTCCACCAGGTCCGCGGAACCCTCGCAGGCCAGCAACGCCTCGATCCGCTCGTCCACGATCTCCTGGATCCGCGGGCGCAGCCCCTGGATCCGCTTCACGGTGAACTCGTTGATGATCAGCCGACGGTGCGTGGTGTGCTCGGGCGGGTCCATCACGAGGATGGAGCGCATCGCACCTTCAAGTGCCGCGGGCGGGATCGGCACGAGCTGCGGATTGCCCGGCAGGCGGCGGTCGGAGCTGATCCGGGGGTCGGCCAGGACCTGACGCACCAGCTCGTGGTTGGTGACGACCCAGGCAGTCTTGCCGTTCGGCAGCTTGACGCGGGACACCGGCTCCTTGTCACGGAGTTCGGCGTACTGCTCGGGCGGGGCGAACGGACAGCTCCGGGGCATCGGAAAGGACTGGAGTTCTGGTGCGGTGTCGGTCACGGGTTCCCCCTGCTAGGTATTCGTGGTGCCGGTCCGGTAAGAACCTCGCGGGGCGCCACCGGCAAAACCGCGGTGGCGCCCCGTCGCGGTCACTGAGCCCAGGGCAGCGGGTGGCGCTCGTCGCTGCCCGGCACTCCCGCCCGTCCGCCCGCGGCCATGCAGACCAGGGCCTGGGCGGTGTCCCCGATGGCCTGGAACTGGCGGGCCGAGTTCGCCGGAATGACGACGGCCTGCCCGGCGGCGACCTTCTGGGTCTCCCCGTCCACGGTGAACGAGAAGGTGCCCACCGTCGGCATCCACACCTGGTCGCGGTCGATCAGGTGCAGCGGAGACTCGAAGCCGGCGTCCATCTGGACCCGCCAGGTACACACCTCGTTGCTGCCCTGGCTGGGGGCCGCGAGCCCTGCCGCAACGCCGGCCGGGGTCCTGTTCATGCGCTCTTCGGTCTCGCTGATGACGTGCATGGTCATGTGATATCTCCTGAGTCAGTTGACTTTACTCGCAATGAGAAAACCTTGTTTGGCGGGACGTGTCAAGTGCTTCCGGAAGGATGTCGTCCCACCTTGACGGACGCGAGGAAAGGTGCTTTATTCGTCGCGAATAAAGTTACTTTACATACGCCGTCAGATATCTTCCCGGACTCCCGGGGAACCGGCGAGTAAACCGGAAGAGAACGTTCCGGGACAGCTTCCAGGACAGAATCCAGCGAGGACAGGACATGAATCCCGAAGTCAGCCCAGGACGCCGCCGGCTCATCCTGGTCGTACTCGCCCTTACGGGCCTGGTCGTCGTGATGGATTTGACGATCCTGAACGTCGCACTGGCCACGATCCAGCACGACCTCAAGACCTCCACCGCGGGCCTTCAGTGGGCGCTGGACGCCTACCTGATCACCTTCGCGGCATTCATCTTCACCGGCGGCATCACCGCGGACCGCTTCGGCCGGAAGAAGATCCTCATCGCGGGGATGGTCATCTTCGGCGTGGCCTCCACACTGGCCGCGTACTCCGACACGATCACCGAACTGGTCATCTGGCGTGCCCTGATGGGCGTCGGCGCGGCCACCGTGCCCACGGTCACCCTGGCCATCCTGATCAACGTCTACCCGCCGGCCGAGCGCCCCAAGGCCATCGCAGGGTGGGCGGGCACCGCCGGTGTCGCCACCGTCGTCGGGCCCCTCGTCGGCGGCCTGCTGCTCCAGGTCTCGTGGTGGGGTTCGGTGTTCCTCATCAACGCTCCGCTCATCGTGCTCGGCATCGCGCTGATCAGCTGGCTCGTCCCCGAGTCGAAGAACACCCAGAGCAACTCCTTCGACCCGCTCGGCGTGCTCCTGTCCATCGCCGGCGTCGGCGTGCTGGTCTACGGCCTCGTCAACGGCGGAGAGGAGGGCGACTGGCTGGCCATGGGCACCGTCGGGCCCATCGCCGCCGGCATCGTGCTGCTCGCCCTGCTCGTGTGGGCGGAGAGCAAGCTGAAGGTGCCCGCCCTCGACATGAGCCTGCTCAAGGACGCCCGTTTCTCCGCCGGGACGTTCTCGATCGCGCTGGCGTTCTTCGGACTGATCGGCTCGCTGTTCGTCACGGCGGTGTACTTCCAGTCGGTGCACGGCTACCGGCCGGTGGAGGTCGGCGCACTGATGCTGCCGATCGGCGTGGGCGGGTTCTTCATGTCGCAGCGCTGCCCGGCGCTGGCAGCCCGGTTCGGCGCCCGCTGGGTCGTGGCCTGCGGCTCGACCGCGATGGCGGTGGCCTTCCTGTGCTTCGCCCTGGTCGACCACGACACCCCGTTCTGGGTACTGGCCGTGATCCAGCTGATTCTGGGCCTGGGCTGGGGCGTGATCATGACGCCCGCCACGGCATCGCTGATGTCCGCGGTGCCGCCGGTCAAGGCCGGTGCCGGGCAGGCGGTCTCCCAGACCGTGCGCCAGGTCTCCGGAGCCCTGGGCGTCGCGGTGATCGGCAGCCTGCTGGGGGCCACATACCGCTCGGACATCGGCGACGCGGTCGACGTCCTGCCGGCCGGGTTGCGCGACGAGGCCGCAGGCTCCGTCGGCGCCACGCTGCGGGCCCTGGACGCGGCCGGGAACAAGGTGTCGGCCGGTGACGTGGCGGCACTCAAGGAGCGCGCGCTGGACGCCTACCAGTCCGGTATGCAGGTGACCATGCTCATCTCCGCGGTCATCGCGCTGGCAGCCGCCTTCGTGGCGCTGCGCTGGCTGCCCGGCAAACCTCCGCAGACCGCGGCCGCCGCACCGGCAGCGCCCGCCCCCGCAACCGCTCAGAAGTAGCGGACCCATGATCACGGCTCGTCGCCCCAATCCCCCGTCGGGGCGGCGAGCCGTTCTCCGTTGTGTGCCGTGCCCGGCCCGATGAGCACGATCGCGGTGAGCACGAGGCCGCAGCCGACGATCCGGCGGCCCGTCAGGGTGGCGGACACCGGGGAGTACGGGCGCAGCAGCCGGGCAGCGAACATCCCGGCGCCGCGAGAGCACGGCGCCACGGACGGCCTCCGCCTCGCCGGGCAGCAGCGGGGCCTCGGTCCCGGGCATGTCGCGAACGCTCCGGCGGCCGTGGCGGCCGCCGGAGGCACAAGAACGTCGAGCACGCCTCAGCACCGCCCGCCCGGGGCCGCGAGACCCCGAAGTCCGGCGAGACGTTCGGCTATCAGTTCGATGACGGCCGGCGCGTGGTCGTTGAGGAAGAAATGCCCGCCGTCGAACACCCGCAGGTCGAACCCGGCCGTCGTATGCGTGTCCCAGGCACGCGCCTCCTCCACGGTGGCCTTGGGGTCGCTGTCGCCGACAAGGGCGACGATCGGGCAGGCCAGCTCCGGCCCCGCGCCGGGGGTGTGACGGTACGTCTCCGTGGCCTTGTAGTCGCTGCGCAGTGCGGGGAGCACCAGGCGCAGGAGGCTCTCGTCGGCGAACACCCGTGAGTCCGTGCCGCTCATCGCGCGCAGATCGTCCAGAAGATCCTCGTCGGGGCGCAGGTACATGACCTCGCCGTCGCGGTGCGTGGACGGCGCCCGGCGCCCGGAGGCGAACAGGACCAGGGGCCCGGCCCCGTCCCGCTCCAGTCGCTTCGCCACCTCGTAGCCCAGCGTGGCGCCCATGCTGTGGCCGAACAGCGCGATCGGCACCCCGGTCCACGGCCGCACCTGCTCGGCCACGCGGTCGGCCAGCTCGTGCAGGGAATCGACGCACGGCTCGCGCATGCGGTCCTGGCGCCCGGGGTATTGGACGGCGAGCACGTCCACGGCCGGGGCCAACGCCCGCGCGACGGGAAGGTAGTAGGTCGCCGAGCCGCCCGCGTGAGGAAGACAGATCATGCGCACGGGCGCGTCGGGCGCCGGGTGGAAACGCCGGATCCACAGCCCCGTGGCGCCCTCGGTGGACGCCACGGCGGCGGAGTCGAGGTCACCCATCGGCCCGGCCCGCCTGTCCCCCGGCCTCATCGGCGGGCGCGGTGCGGAACCTGTTGATGGCGCCCAGATGGCGCTCCCGCAGTTCCGGGTCGCGCACGCCGAGCCCCTCTCGCGGGGCGAGGCACAACACGCCGACCTTGCCGTTGTGCCGGTTTCGGTGGACCTCTGCCGCCGCGTGACCCGCTTCGTGCAGCGGGAAGACGGCGGACAGGGTCGGGTGGACCAGCCCCTTGGTGATGAGGCGGTTGGCAGCCCAGGCCTCCCGGTAGTTGGCGAAATGGCTGCCGACGATGCGCTTCAGATGCATCCACAGATAGCGGTTGTCGTACTCGTGGCGGTAGCCGGAGGTGGAGGCGCAGGTGACCACGGTGCCTCCCCGGCGCGCGACGAACACACTGGCGCCGAACGTCTCCCGGCCCGGGTGCTCCACGACGATGTCGGGATCCTCGCCGCCGGTCAGCTCGCGCACCGTCGCGCCGAACCTCTTCCACTCCCGGACGTCAGGGGTGTTCTCGTCCTTCCAGAACCGGTAGCCCTCCTCGGCCCGGTTGATCACGGCCTCCGCACCCATGGCCCTGACGAGCGCCGCCTTGTGCTCGCTGGAGACGACGCAGACGGGCAGGGCGCCGCCGTTGAGGGCGAGCTGGGTGGCGTAGGAGCCGAGGCCGCCGGCCGCGCCCCAGATCAGCACGGTGTCGCCCTGCTTCATCTGGGCCCCGTTGCGGGAGACCAGCTGGCGGTACGCGGTGGAGTTGACCAGCCCGGAGCACGCCGACTCCTCCCAGGTCAGATGCTCCGGTTTGGGCATCAGCTGGTTGGCCCTGACCAGAGCGAGCTCCGCGAGGCCGCCGAAGTTCGTCTCGTAGCCCCAGATGCGCTGCTCAGGGTCGAGCATCGTGTCGTCGTGCCCGTCGGGGGACTCCAGATCGACGGACAGACAGTGCGCGACCACCCGGTCCCCGGGCCGCCAGCGGTCCACCCCGGGCCCGGTCCGCAGCACGACACCGGCCAGATCGGAGCCCACCACGTGGTACGGCAGGTCGTGCCGCGCCGCCATGGCCCCGGTGCGCCCATAGCGCTCCAGGAACGCGAACGTGGGCAGCGGCTCGAAGATCGAGCTCCACACGGTGTTGTAGTTGACGGCGCTGGCCATCACCGCGACCAGGGCCTCGCCGGGACCGGGCAGCAGCGTCGGCACCTCTTGCGGGCGCAGCGACTTGGCGGGGTCCTTGTCGGCGCTGGCGAGCCCTTCGAACATCAGGGCCTCATCTTTGAGCAGCACGTTTCCCGTATAGCTCGCCGGTACGGGCAGAGCGGCGAAGTCTGCGCTCCGCGGCCCCCCGTTCTCGGCATCCTCCGCGAGGATTGCACTGACGATCTCTTCCATCGGGGACCTCCCTGCGATCCGGACGCCTCGGCCGCAATCTATTGAGATCACCCGAACTCCGTTAACCCCTACCCCGGCCACCCCCTACCGGGCTCCCGGCACCCCTATCGCGCGGTCCGGGGCGAAACTTGAGCGCGGGGCCCCGGTCCAGCACCCGTCGTAACCGCATCCGGCGCGACGCCCGCAGCCGCCTGATCAGGACCGTCAGCACACCGCCGGTGCCCGGGACATGTCCCTCCCGGGTGCCGGGCGGAGCGCAACCGTCCGCCCGGGCCCTCGGAAAGGACCTGCTCATGCGGGGATTCCCGTCTTCGGGATTCGCGACACGGTGGGTTCCCTGGTGGCGTAGTGGACGTATTCGCGCTCCAGCCGGAATCCGGAGGTCCAGGCAAGGAGGCGGCTGGGGCGGTTGCCGCGGGAGCAGGACCAGCTCGGGGTGCGGCCGCGGGCGGCGATGTCCGCGCACAGGTCGGCGACGCAGGCGTGGGCCAGGTGCCGGCGGCGGTGCTCGGGGACGGTGAAGCAGGCGATGTCCTCGTACGCGCTGCCGAGGAAGTACGTACAGGCCACGGCGAGGATCCGGTCCTTGTGGAAGGCGGCCCGGCCGAGACCGGAGGCGGCGAGGCCCGACGGACCGTTCCAGCCGGCGTGCAGCCAGGCCGCGTCGGGGCCGAGCGCGGCAAGTGCCCGGGCGTCCTCGGGGACGAGCCGGCGTACCGTCACGCCCCGCGGCGGCCGGGGTGCCGGTGATGTTGCGGGTGCGCGGTGGACGTACACCATCCGCTCCCCCGGCACGATCCTGCCGAAGGACGCGCCCAGGGCGGGCAGAAAGTGGTCGGGTGCCTCGATGTAGCTGCCTGCGAGCGGGGCCAGGGAGCCGGGGGCGATGGCGCGCGGGTCGCCGCGCAGCAGCACATGGTCTGCGCAGCTGACGGCAACGGCCTGCGGCTCGACGGCGCGGTCCGCCCACCAGTGCCCGGCTCCGGTGCGCAGGACGTGTTCGGCCAGAGCTGCGGGGCCCGGTGCCCCGGCGGGGAACCACCGGGCGAGGGCGGGAAGGCTGTGCGACGGGATCTGGATCCGGATCATGGGAGAGACCACCTGGTTCGGGTGCGGGGCGGCCCTGGTGGGGCCGCCCCGCACAGGGTTCAGCGCCGGCCGGCCTTGCTGCCGTGGTTGGCCTTCTTCTTACGGCGGGCCTTCTTCTTGCGTGCGCGCCCGGACATCTGTGCCTCCTTCAGGCGTTCTGGCCGACGAGCAGGGAGGCGAGCTTGTTCAGTCGCTGGACGGTGCGCGTCTCGGTGGCGGCCGGGGCCGGCTCGGCACACTGATCCCGGTCGTAGTAGGCGCCGTTGACGATCTCGGTCGCCGGGTCGCACAGCCGCACCACATGTGCGGCGCCCTCGGCAGCCGCGGCCCCCTTGAGGGCGTACAGGGACAGCAGAGCGGTGTCGCAGATGCCGGGGTGGACGGAGACCGCGGTCACGCGCGGGTCGGCGGCGAAGACCGTGAGAGCCAACTGCGACTGGGCGTAGGCGGCGAGGCGGGAGTAGTTGCGGGAGCGGTTCGGGTCGCTCCACTGGACCGAGGCGGTGCGGTGCAGCGAGGACGAGACGCTCACGACCCGGCCGCCGGGTGCGCGGGTGAGGGCGGGCTCCAGCAGCTGGGTGAGCAGGTAGTGGGCGAGGAAGTTGACCTGGAAGGTGATCTCGTTGCCGTCCGCGGTGACAGTGTGCCGCTCGGGGGCGGCCATGGCCGCGTTGTTCACCAGAACGTCCAGGCTCGGATGCTCCTCGGCCACCCGGTGAGCGAGTTGCTCGACCTCTTCGAGACGGGTGAAGTCGGCCGCGAACGGGCGCAGGAGTCGACTGTCGATGCCGGCCACGGCGACAAGCTCGTCGGACGCCGCCCGCGCCTCTTCGGCGGTACGGCCGTGGACGAGGACGGTGGCGCCGCGCTCGGCCAGCCGGCGCGCGGTCTCCCGACCGATGCCGGAGGTGGCTCCGGTGACCAGCACGGTCCGCCCGGAAAGGGACGGCTGGGAGGACAAGGAGGAAGAAGACATGATCAATTCCTGGAACTGGAAACGGGCACGGCCGCGACGCAGCTCCCTCCCCGGTCGGGCAGGGAGAGTGCGTCGGCCATGCGGAGGATGGTGGTGCGTACCGCCGGCCGGCGGCCAAGGCCCGCATACGAAGGAGCGGCCGCCGTCAGGTGTTCAGAGCGAGTGCGTCAGCACACCGGCAGGTGAGCAGCGTGCAGGACCGGCGGCACCGTATGCGGCGGCCGGTCGTCATGGCGCAGACTGCTGTTCACACGGTTCATCCAACTCGCCTGCCCACAAAGACTTCAACAGGGCCGGTCCGTCCTTGATGCCCCTCTGACGAGCCCGTCCGTTCCCTTTACGGGTCCCGTACGTCGGCGCCGGCAGCAGCCGCGTTCGCCCCGCCGACGGTCCGGGTGAGGACGGGCAGGATACTCGCTCCTCACCGCCGACCTGACCGTGCACGGCGACGAGAAGCACGGCGCGCGCAGGCTGCGGGTCGAGGGCGCCGTGGTGCCCAACACCATCGCCGCCGTGCTGATGGAGCTGCGCGAGCACACCGGACAGGTCCCGCACGCCTGCTTCAACTGGACCGAGGGCCACCCGCTCAGCCATCTGCTGCGCTTCCTGGTGTTCGGTGCCGGCGAGGTCGCGCCGGTGACGCGCGAGGTGCTGCGCCGCGCCGAGCCGGACCTGGCCCGACGGCCCCGTATCCACGTCGGCTGAGCTCAGCCACGCGGCCGGCGGCCCGGCGGATGCGGTTGGACGCCGGTCATCAGGAAACCCGGCCCGCGCCGGCGGAGACTCAGGTAGCCGCGTCGGGTGGCCGGCGGGTGGGAGTGGCGCGCATCGGGTGCGCGCGGTGCGGTGTTCCGGGTGCGCACGAGCGGCGCGTTTCCCCTTGACACGGGCCGCGTCAAGGGGAAGCTTCACTGCCCCTACACCGCCGCGTCCGGTGTGGGGTCAAGACCGCACACCGGAGGGGCCTCGCTGAGCGGATGGTCCGATCGGCCTCAACACCGCGATGGCCGGCCACCTGGGGGAGGGCCGCCGTCTGCCCAGGCGGTGCGGCGGCTACGTGAAGCACTCCAGGATCAGCGGCAGGTCCGTCAGCCATTCCCGGAGGCGGGACCGCTTGCGTGCGGCGAGCAAGCACGGGTACGTGGCGCCGTTGTGGAGACGGACGAAGACCCTGAGGTGCTTGGGGCCCACGGCCGCGTACTCGACCGTGCTGATCTCGGCCCAGGTGAACTGCAGCTCACCGGCCTCCGAGGCGAGACTGACCCCCATGGCGTCGATCAGGAGGGCGCTCTCCGCGGCAACCGCCATGAAGTCGAGGTCCGTGTCGGGCGACGCGTTGCCCACAGGGGCGTACTCGGCCGGGGCCTCGTGCAACGGAACGACGTTGGAGGGTGCGTAGGAGGGCGGCGGAGGTACCACCACCGTCGGGGAGGGCGTCGCGATGCCCGGTGCACACATGAACAGGTCCAACAGGCCATCGGGCGTGGGCCGTACGTAGGGGTTCTTGGCCAGGCACGACGCCAGGATCGGACGCAGGCCGTCCGGCACTGCGGCCAGATCCGGCGTCTCATGCACCGACCGGTACATGAGACCCATCGGCGTGCCCGCCCCGAACGCGCTGCCGCCCGCCGCCGCGACAAGCACGGCGCCGAGCGCGAACACGTCGGCGGCGCCGCTGACTTCCTGCTCCCCCAGCGCCTGCTCGGGCGCCAGGAAGCCCGGCGTCCCGAAGGCCGTACCGGTGGCCGTCAGGCGCGTGGACTCCAGCGCCCGCGCGATACCGAAGTCCAGGACCCGCGGGCCGTCCGAAGCCATGATGATGTTCCCGGGCTTCAGGTCACGGTGCACCAGGCCGCAGCCGTGGATCGCCGCCAGCGCCTCGGCGAGCGCCGCGCCCAGCTGCCGTAGCCGCGCCTCGTCCATCGGCCCCTCGGACTCGATCAGCGCAGCAAGCGTGGGCCCGGGAACATACGCCGTGGCCAGCCAGGGTGCCGCCGCTGCCGGGTCCGCGTCCACGACCGGGGCCGTGTGGAAGCCGCCCACGCTGCGCGCGGCCTCGACCTCGGCACGGAACCGCTCCCGGAAGTGCGGGTCGGTCGCAAGCTCCGGGCGCGCCACCTTCACGGCCACCGCGCGCCCGCCGCGCGAACGCGCCAGATAGACGATGCCCATCCCGCCGGCGCCCAACTCCCGCTCCACGACGTACCCGCCGATGCGCTCCGGCAGGCCCGCACCGTCCGCCCCGTACCCCATGCGCTGTGTGCCTCCTTTGTGCTCCGGCGCCTCAGTATGACTCAGACACCTGCTTCGCACGGAACAGGGCGTGGGGTGGTCGTTTACGCCGGCGAGCCGATCTGCGCCACGACCAGCGCCTGGCCGACACGGCCGACGGCAATAACGTCTCCGAGTCCACCGTCCGCCGCTGGCGCGACGAACTGATCGGACTACTCGCCGCACAGGCCCAGCGCCTGGACCGCGCCCTGAACAAAGTCGCCAAGCAAGGCGGGGAGGTGGTCCTGATCGACGGCACCCTCATCCCCACCCAGCGCCGCACCGGAAGAGCCGACCGCAAGAACTACTCCGGAAAGCACCGTCATCACGGCCTGCGCTTCCTCGCCCTGACCGACGAGAGAGGCCGCCTGATCTGGATATCTGCCGCCCGATCCGGCCGCACCCACGACATCACCGCCGCCCGCCACGACCACATCCTGGCCCACCTGCGCGCCGCCGGTCTCGGGGCGCCGGCGGACCTCGGCTTCCGCGGTCTGGACAACGACGTACGCGATCCCGTGATCGTCACCGGCTTCACCGCCACCCGCGCCCACAAACTCACCCCAGGCCAGAAGGACGCCAACCGAGTCCTCGCCGTCGGACGTGCACCGGTCGAACACGGCTTCGCCCACCTCAAGAACTGGCGGATCCTCACCAAGCTCCGCACCGACCCTGCCCGCGCCACCCGTCTCCTGCGCGCCCTGCTCGTCTTGACGAACCTCGAAGTCAGCTGCTGAGCTTGTGATTCAGCGTCTGCTTCGGGGATCGGCCGGCTGGGTGGGGAGATGGACCGACGCATCGTCGCTCATTCCAACGGCCGCCGGGGGCACTTCGGTTACGCCCGGGCCGCACCGCTCCGGGCGGCGGAACAGGTCACAGGCGGGTGGCGAACCGGCCGTCGGGCCGTTTCCGCAGCCAGCCGCGGTCGGCCAGTCTGACCAGCTTCCCGCGCAGCGGTTCCAGCCTGCCCCGCACGCTGACGTCCACCCCCAGCACCTCGCCGACCTGCCGGGCCATGACCGGTCCCGCGGCCTGCCGCACAGTGGCGAGGGTGCGCTGGTAGTCCGGCGGGAGCATGGTCTCCTGCACGTCCGGCGCGCGGTGCGGGATCAGCATCACAGCCTGTCCGCCGACCTGTCCGGGCGCTGGCGCGGCCGAGGCGCGCTCGTCGGCGAGCTGCTTGCTCATCCGCTCAAGGACGCCTTCGGCGACGGCGAGTTCGTCCCGCTCGGCCCGTACCTCCGCCAACTGCTTGGCCAGCTGTTCTTCGAGTTCGTCCAGTTCCGCGCGTCGCGCGGTGATCCGTTCCAGCATCTCGGGATCCCGCATGCACCGGACCGTAGAGGCCGCCCGGCTACAGCGCGCAGGAACCGGCTCTTCGGCACTTTCGGCTGCCGAAGAGCCAGCGCTACGGGGCCGTTGACGCTCCTCAGATGCGCTGTGCGGTCAGCCTCTTTCCATCTGCCCCAAGGACCAGAATGTTCCTGGCGGTACCGTCCCGGCCGTGATCGCCGTCCCACCACTCGACGAAACTCTGGGCAAGCGATTCAGATCCAGGATTTCCGGACCCTGCCGAGTAGTCCGTGCTCAACTCAACGTCATAGTCCTGTTCAGTCAGTTGGACTGTGGCCAGCATGCGGACGTGGTCGACTTGCTGCTCCTCACCCTTGGTGCGAGCCCAGGCACGGAACCGCTCCAGCATCTTTGCATCCGTGGTCCGCTTGGTCATGGGGCCGGTGGGCAACTGCTCAGGAGCGTTGGCGACGCCGTTGAGGCAGCCTTGCACCCAGGAGCCACGATCCATCTCGGCGGCGCTGCCGGCCTGCAGGGCCCGGCGGGTACAGCCGCCCCATACGGTCTCGCGCACGGCCGCCCCCTTGCCCGAGGAGTCGTAGACGGCCTTGCCCGCGGTGTATCCGGCACGGTAGGCAGCAACGTACTCAGGTACGGCAGACGAGCGGGACTCGGGCGCAGGGCCGTCGAAGGGCTTACCGCTGCCGCAACCGACGAGGCCGATTAACGCGGCGGCAGTCATGCCGAGTACACGGCCTGAGCGATGATTCATTACTCCCCCTGGGTGCGGACTGTTACCCAATGAGATGGCATGGCGGGCTCATAGGTCGCACCGGTCGAACATGGTTTCGCTCACCTCAAGAATTGGCGGACCCTCACCAAACTTCGCACCGACCCCGCCCGCGCCACCCACCTCCTGCGCGCTCTGCTCGTCCTGACGAACCTCGAAGTCAACCGCTGACAAACGATCTACGCCGCAGACTGCCGCCCACGACCAGGGTGAACACCCCGAGAGCTGGTCATACCAGCCCTTTGACCTGCGACTTCAAGTTGACGGAGGCTCATTGCGTGGCTCCGCCCATGTGGACAATGCGGTGCGGCACGCGTGGTCAAGGTGCCGCAGGCCCGTCAGGTCGATTTCCACGCTGCGGTTTCGGGGCAGTGCCTCCAACGCGTCCAGCATTTTCGGCAGTCGCAGAAAGGTGGCGTTGCCGATCAGGGACACCCTGACCGGCCCGTTGCCCTGATCGGACACCTCCAAGCGCAGGTGGGAGGTGTCCCAAGCAGTCTTGGCCACGGCGAACACCAGACCGATCAGCACGCCTTCGAACATGTTGACCATGACGATCGAGGCTGCCGTTGCCACGAGGATCACGGCCTCTCCGCGTTGTTCGCGCCACAGTCCGCGCCATTCCCTGACGGGGATCAGCTTGCCGCCCGAGTAGATCAGGACCCCGGCCAGCGAGGCGAGCGGCACTACGGAGAGGGCGGCCGGCAGGATCGCGGCGAACAGCAGAAGCCACACACCATGCAGTACACGGGAAGCCTTGGTGTGCGCACCTGCCTGGACGTTGGCCGCACTGCGCACGATGACCGCCGTCAGCGGCAGGGCGCCGAGCATCCCGCAGACCGTGTTTCCGACGCCCTGGGCAATCAGCTCCTTGTCGTAGTCGGTACGCGGCCCATCGTGCAGCCGGTCCACAGCCGCTGCGCTGAACAAGCTTTCCGCCGAGGCGATGAGGGCAAAGGCGATCACGGTGCCGACCACGCTCACCCCGGCCAACTGCCCGAAGGCGTCTGCGGTCGGAGGCTGAACGGCCTGGAACACCCCCTGTACGTCGATCTTCGCCACAGGGGCCTCGGACAGAACCGCCAATCCGGTGGCCACACCGACCCCGGCAAGCGGAGCCGGTACTCGTCGTACAGCGTGCGGCAGATACCTCCACATGGTCATCACCGCGATGGTTGTGGCCCCAAGTGCGAGTGCGGCCTGTGCCTCGAAAGAGCCCGCTGCTCCTGCGAACAATCCCGGCAGACCGATGATCTTTGCCGGGCCGGTACTCGGTGATGTCGCGTCCGCCATCGCGTAGAGCTGACCGGCGATCAGCACGAGCCCGATTCCGGCGAGCATTCCTTGTACGACGGCGACAGTGACCGCCCGGAACCAACCTCCGATGCGTGCAAGGCCCATGGCCAGCTGCAGTACGCCTGCCGCGAGGACAATCACCCCCACCACGGTGATGCCATAAGCACTGACCGCCTCATGGACCAGCACTGTCAGGCCGGCTGCCGGGCCGCTCACCTGCAGGCTGCTGCCAGGCAGACAGCCGACCACCAGTCCGCCGACAATGCCGGTGACCAGGCCGAGTTCAGCCGGAACGCCAGACGCGGTCGCCACTCCGACGCACAGGGGAAGCGCCACGAGGAAGACGACGAAGGACGCCGCTACCTCACGTCCCGGCGCTCCGGCGCGCGGTTTACCGGCTGCGGGGTCGTCCCCCCTGCCCCTGGGGTGCCGATCGCGGTCGGGTACGCGGGGGCCGGTCACAGCGGGAGGTGAGGAGTCATGCCACCCGCCGTTGCCGGACAGGCCAGGTCATTGCCGCATCGAAGGGCTCGACGGCGAAGGGCTCGATCGCGAAGGACGCGGGCGTGATCGATGAAGAATTGCATGTCAGGCAGGTGTCCCCAATGCGCCCGAGGCGCGTCTGTGACCTGGGTGAAGGCACCCGAGCAGAAGGAGCCGGTGCGGCATACGCCGCTGGGCCCACTTATCGCCGGGAAGCAGTCAGAGGCGGGGTTTGGGGTGAGCCGTCCCCGGTGGGTCGTGGCGGCACAACGTGACACACCAGGGGTGCCGCGTGACGACGACCCGGCGCCACCACCCGGACGGCGCCTTCGTAGGGCGTGGTGCCTGTGGCAGCGGACCGGGGCCGTGAACGGACCCATCGCCGAGTGGGGACGGGGCGATGTTCACGGGCGGGGCTGGTGAGGTGAGTTTCCGGGCGGCCTCGGCGCGTACCAACGCGCCCATGGCCGCAAAGACATCTGCGGGCATGGCGGAGTGCTCCTGCGGAGTCAATGAGCGTCAACTACTGTGACGGCAGGCCTCTTCCGTGGCGCCCTGCCGGCCGGCAGGCACGTCGTCGAAGAGGCCGGGTGCGCTCAGCAGCGCAGAGCGCACCCTGAGGAGAACCCGGCAGCGCCCGCGGCTGCGGCAGGAGCGGGCCGAGCAGTGCCACTGCCCGCCTCTGCATCCCGGCGGGCCACGTGTGGCATGGCAGAGGAAGCACCCGCGAGGTCAGCAGCATGCTTCGGCTTGCCGACAGAAGTCGAACTCACTCGCCATCCATGGCCGCCCCCGTGACCTCCGGAGTCCGGTACGGCGGACCCCACTACAGGGAGAGTGGCACGGTCGACGTCCTCGGTCACGGTGTGAACGGTGCGGCCTTCCAAGCCGGCATGCGAGACCATCGGCTGCTGCCCGGACGGGGCCGAGACGGCGTGTGCCAGCGTCGCCAGAGTGATCAGCGTGATCACACAGAGGGCACGGGACAGCATGCGCATCGCACTGCCGCTGCTGGGCACCATGCACACCTCCCGCCGGACTCCGGATCACCAGACAACCCCACAAGTGCCGCTGATGACACTGCAAATGGGCTGTACGGTGTCGATTTCACCCGGAACGGCGAATCACCGGACGCGCACCGGATTCATCGACATCGTCCGCGGCTCCGCACGAGCCGGGCCATTCCGCTGCCGGCGGTGGCCTGCGGGTGGCGGTGGGAGAGCAACCTGATACCGATCGGGATCGGTTGCCGCCCCACTGCCGCCCCGCCTGCCAGGACATCGGGTCGGGCAGTCCGCCGAGATCAGACCGCCGGAACCGGGTAGGTCGGGTACTCCACCCCGGACACGTGCTGGACGACGCGGATGACCTGGCAGGAGTAGCCGAACTCGTTGTCGTACCACAGGTAGAGGATCGCGTTGTCACCGTCGACCTTGGTGGCGCCGGCGTCGACGATCGAGGCGTGGCGCGAGCCGATGAAGTCGCTCGACACCGCGTCGGGGGCGGTGGTGAAGTCGATCTGGCGCTTGAGCGGCGAGGTCAGCGACACGTTACGGAGGTAGTCGAGGACCTCCTCGCGGTTGGTCTCGCGCCCGAGCCGCAGGCTGAGGATCGCGATCGAGACGTCCGGCACCGGGACGCGGATCGAGCTGCCGCTGATCGGCGCCTTGAGGTCGGGCAGCGCCTTGGCGACGGCGGAGGCAGCACCGGTCTCGGTCATGACCATGTTGAGCGGCGCCGAGCGGCCGCGGCGGTCGGCGCTGTGGAAGTTGTCCAGCAGGTTCTGGTCGTTGGTGAACGAGTGGACGGTCTCCACGTGGCCGCGCAGGACGCCGTACTCGTCCGCCATCGCCTTCAGCGGCGGGACGATCGCGTTGGTCGTGCAGGACGCGCAGGACAGGATCTGCTCGTCCGGCTTGATCATGTCGTGGTTGACGCCATGGACGATGTTGGGAACGTCGCCCTTGCCCGGCGCGGTCAGGACGACCTTGTCGACGCCGGGGCGCAGGTGCTTCGACAGGCCCTCGCGGTCGCGCCACTTGCCGGTGTTGTCGATGAGGATGGCGTCCTTGATGCCGTACGCCGTGTAGTCGACCTCCGACGGGTCGTTGGCGTAGATCACCTTGATCTCGTTGCCATTGGCGATGATCGTGCTGCTCGCCTCGTCGACGGTGATCGTGCCCTGGAACTGGCCGTGGATGGAGTCGCGGCGCAGCAGCGAGGCGCGCTTGATGATGTCCTGGTCGCCGCCCTGGCGGACGACGATGGCGCGCAACCGCAGGCCGTTGCCGGAGCCGGCCTTCTCGATGAGCAGGCGGGCGACGAGACGACCGATGCGGCCGAACCCGTAGAGGACGACATCGCGCGACTCGCGGCGCTCGATCTTGTTGGCACCCGTGGCGCCTGCGACGGCCTCGGCGGTGAACTCCTCCGCCGAGAGACCGCGGTCGTCGGTCCTGTACGTCGCGGCGAGCATGCCGATGTCGATCTGGGAAGGGCCGAGATCGAGCGTGGTGAGAGCCTGCAGGAACGGCAGCGTCTCGGTGACCGAGAGCTCCTCACCGGCGATCTGCCGGGCGAATCGGTGGGTCTTGAGGATGCTGACCACCGACTTGTTCACCAAGGAGCGGCTGTGAAGCAGGACCGTGACGTCCCGCTCCCGATGCAGCTTCCCGATGATGGGGATCATCGACTCCGCGATCTCCTCGCGGTTCTTCCAGTTGGTGAACGAGTCGTCATTGACAGTCACAGGTTTATCTTTCGAGCTAGGCGGCGCTCATATGCTAACCCCCTGCCACTTTGATCATTCAATCGGTGCCGTCCCCTGCGCCTGGACCTGGTGGCTCGAAGGCTGAACGAACACGCGCCGTGGGCGCCGACGTCATCGTCGGCACCCCACCGCTCACGCAGCGATCTCGACGCTCTGTTCGGCCCAGATGGTCTTGCCCTCACCTGTGTAGCGAGTGCCCCATCGCTCGGAGCACTGAGCGACGAGCAGCAGCCCACGGCCGCCTTCATCGGTGGTGCGGGCATGCCGCAGACGTGGTGATGTGCTGCTGCCGTCGGAGACCTCGCAGGTCAGAACGTCATCGCGGATCAGTCGCAGCCGTACCGGGGCCTTGGCGTGCCGGATGGCGTTGGTGACGAGCTCACTGGCGATGAGTTCGGTGGCGAAGGCCGCCTCGTCCAGGGCCCATGATCCGAGCTGTCGGGTGACAAGTGAACGGGCGGTGGAGACGACGGCCGGGTCACTCGGCAGGTCCCACGACGCGACCCGGCCGGGGCCCAGTCCGTACGTACGGACGACGAGCACCGCAGCGTCCTCGCGAGGCCGGGCGGGGACCAGAGCGTCGGTCAGCATGTGGCAGGTCTCGCGTACGGAGCCCGGCGACCGGGCGAGCAGGCCCACGAGCCCGGCCCGGCCCGACTCGCCGGGCTGCGCCTGAAGCAGCCCGGCGGTGTAGAGCGCGAGCGTCGAACCCTCGGGCAGTTCGAGCTCCGTCTTTTCGAACGGGGGTCCGGGGCTGCCGAGTGGCCTGGAGTCGGGCAGGTCCAGAGCCCTGACGGTGCCGTCCGGGAAGGCGACGACGGGGCCGGGGCATCCCGCGCCGGACATGGTGCAGCGCTGGGAGATGGGATCGTAGACCGCATACAGGCAGCTGCATCCGGCCTCGTCGCCCACCGGAGGCAGCCCGGACCTCGCTTCCCGCTCCGGTCCGTCGAGTGTGTCCTCGGGGCTGTCGCCCCCTGCTCCGTCGCCCCTCGCACCGTCGGCCCCCGCAAGGCGGCGTACCAGGTCGTCGAGGCGGGCGAGCAGTTCGTCGGGCTCCAGATCCAGGTCCGACAGTGTGTGCACGGCGGCGCGGAGCCGTCCCATGGCTGCGGCGGTATGCACGCCGCGACCGGGCACACTGCCGGACACCAGCGCGACCCGGGCTCCGGACAGCGGTACGACCTCGACCCAGTCGCCGCCCGCGCCGGCGTGCACGTACTCGTGGGCCACCTCCACACCGTTGTGATGGGGCGGTTCGCCCGGAAGCAGACTGCGTTGCAGTGCCACGAGGGAGTTGCGCTCGCGCAGGTAGCGGCGGGCGTTGTCCATGCACACGGCCGTGCGGCGGGCGAGCTCCGTGGCCAGGGTCAGATCGTTCTCGTCGAACGGGCCTTGGTCACCCCACCGGTAGAAGGCCGCGAGACCCAGGGCATGGTTCTGGGTGACCAGCGGCACGAACATGACCGAGTGCACCTGCTCCTCCAGCATCCGCCCACCGCGGACCGGATCCCCGCTCACCCACTCGCTGTCGGCGTGCACCGGGCTGACCAGACGGGGCTGGAGCTCGGCCAGTACCGGGACGCACCGTGCGGCGAGCGGGAGCGTGCTCACCTCTCCGACCTCGTACACCCCGGGCGGCACAGCGGACCGGGAGGAACGGGAGGCCGCCCGGCGCAACACCGCATCCGGGGGTACCGGCCCGGGGACGATGTCCTCGCCCGTGAGTACGGGCTCCAGGATCTCGACCGCGGCACTGTCGGCCAGCCGCGGCACCGCCACATCGACCAGTTCCTGGGCCGTGCGCAGCAGATCGAGCGTGGTTCCGATCCTGGCACCGCCTTCCGCGAGCAGGGCGAGGCGCTGCTGCGCCAGATGACGCTCGGTGACGTCGACGACTGCGTCGGCGACCCCCAGGGTCCGGCCGTGCGCGTCCTGGAGCCGGAACGCGGAGGCCGAGTAGACGTGCTCGCGACCAGGGTCACCCGGAGGCCGCCCGCGCTTCTCGAATCCGATCACCGACTGCCCCGAGGCAAGCAGCTGCGACATCACTCGTTCGGTCAGTTCGGCACTGAAGTCAGGCCATATTTCCGTCGGGCGCTTGCCCAGTGCCTCCGCGGCCAGGGTGCCCCGCATCCATTCGGCGGCAGTGTTGAACCGCCTGAAACGCAACTGCGGGTCGAGGACGAACAGTCCCACCGGGGACTGTGTGAACAGCGCCTCCAGAAGCGCCCGGTCGAGCTCCTGTTCCAGCGCCGGACCTGATGCCGGGTCCGTCAGGTCGGCCGGGGCGAGCATCACCTCCCAGCGCGGCTCGGCGTCGGCTCCCGCGTCGGTGCCGGGGCCCTTCTCAGGGCGGATGCCGAGCCGGCAGGACACTGCCCGGCCGTCACGATGACGCAGGGCGACCACCCCGCCACCCGTTTCGGCAGCCGGTTCCCGGGCCGTGGCCAGGAGCTCGGCCACCGGACGGCCCAGCACCCGATCGGCCGTGTGGCCGAGCAGCCGCTCGGCCGCGGCGCTCCATCCGGTCACCGCGCCGTGCATGTCGACCACGATCCGGGCCCAGGCCCGCGCCGAGGGCCCGCCATATTCGTCGCTACTGTAAGTAACATCGGCTACACCCATCGCCACCAGCCTCGTCCGGTAGACCGTGCCTGGTCCCAGTCTCCCGCGCGACAACGAGGCCACCACTCGGCAATGGAATGGGCGGCGGTACCACGATGCGTGGCACTTCGGGCGCACCCGACCCGGACGTCCGGCGGGCGCACCCCGCGTGCCTGCGGGTCCTTGACCGGGCCGTCACGCTGCGCCGGGTGCGCAGCGCGGGCTGTGTGCCGATGGAGGTCCATGCGCCCGTGACGGTGCAGCCGGTGGCTGCGTAATCCTGCATTTCCGTGCTCTGCGTGGCGGATCCGTGCAGTACGGGCCGTAACGGCGGTCGGACCTCCGATGCTGGCGGCGCCTCACCGAGGCATACACGCATGTTCGCGTGTTCACGCCGGACCGGAAGGACGTTCTCCCATGACCTCGAATCCTCTCGGCAGCGACCTCCCCTATCTCAGCGCCACCGAGGCCCAGGCCCTGTTCACCTCCGGCGAGCTGTCGCCGGTCGAGCTGATGAAGACCGTCATCGAGCGCACGGAGAAGGTCGAGCCGACGATCAACGCCTTCACCGAGCGCCTCTTCGACGAGGCCCTTGAACAGGCCCGGGACGCCGAGGACCGCTACCTCGGCAAGGGCGGCCTCACGCCCCGCCCTCTGGAGGGCATTCCGGTCGCCGCGAAGGAGAAGCACGCGATTGCCGGCCGCTCCCTCACCGAGGGATCCCTCACCAACCAGGGCAACATCGCCACCGAGAACGCCCCTGTCATCGACCGCGTCGTGGAGGCGGGCGGCATCATCCACGCCCGCACCGCGACCCCCGAGTTCTCCATCGCGACGTACACCCACACCCGCCTGTGGGGTGTCACCCGCAACCCGTGGAACCCCGACTTCACGCCCGGCGGCTCCTCGGGCGGCTCCGGTGCCGCCCTCGCCGCCGGTACGGCGCTGCTCGCCACCGCCTCGGACATCGGCGGCTCCACCCGCATCCCCGCCGCGTTCACCGGAACTGTCGGATTCAAGGCCCCCTACGGCCGCAACCCGGGCCTCGGCCCGCTGGTCGCCGACCACTACCGGGGCGACGGACCCATGGCCCGTACGGTCGACGACTGCATCGCCCTCCAGAACGTCCTGGCCGGCCCCGACCCGCGCGACCACACCTCCCTGCGCCCGAAACTGACCCTCCCGACGCGGTACGAGGACGCCGCCGGCCTGCGCCTGGCGCTCTGCGTCCGGCTCGGCGCCTACGACGTCCACCCCGAGGTCGAGACCAATCTGCGGGCCACGGCAAAGGCACTCGCCGATGCGGGGGCGAAGGTCGAGGAGATCGAACTGCCCTGGACCCGGGAGGATCTGCTGACCGCAGTCGCCGGGCATTTCTCCACCATCTTCGGCGCGGTCGTCAGCGAGGTCGCCGAGCGCGACCGCGACCGGCTCTCGTCGTACGCCGTGAAGTTCGCCGACACGATGGCCTACGCCCGCACCCGTGTCAGCTACCTCGACAGCCTGCGCGCCGAACAGCGCCTGCAGCGTCAGCTCTCCGAGGCCATGGCCCCGTTCGACGCGCTGCTCTGCCCGACGACGGCCGTGCCGGGCTGGCACGCGGGCGACGATCTGGCGGACGAACGGCTCACCGTGAACGGCGAGGAGCAGTGCGACACCTTCTGGGCCGCGATGACCAGCCCGTTCAACATCAGCAACCGCTGCCCGGTCCTCAATGTCCCCTCCGGCCGGTCGAGTTGGGGCATTCCGACGGGCGTCCAGATCGTGGGCCACACCTTCGACGACCCGACCGTCTTCCGCGTCGGCAAGGCCGTGGAACGGGTACGGCCGTGGGCGTACACACCGGAACGCCGCCCCGTGCTGTAGACGGGGGCGGCCGTCAGTCCGGGGCGGCAGTCATGAGGGCAGGAACCGGTGGAACGACAGCTCCTTCGAACGCAACGACAACGGCAACGGCTTCAAGCCCGGCGGCTCCACCGTCTCGGCCGGCAACAACTGGGACAGCGGCGTGCCGACCCCGCCTTTCACGTCGACCAGTGCGGACACGGCGTACGGGACACGGGGGCAGCGGCGGTTCGCTGCCCGCGACCATGTTCCTGACCACGGGCAGCAACAACCTCGGCTCGACCATGAACGGACACCGCGGGCGCGGACGAGGCGCGGATGTGCTGCTGCGTGGTCTTCGTGACGGGCTTGTCACTGGTGGGGGGTGGCTGCAGGGGCGCCGATGCCGATCTGGAGTGTGCCCGGGGCGGCGCAGCAGCCTCCGCCTTCACCCTCGGACCGGGCGGTGTTCGGGTCGTCGAAGAGTCCCGCGCCGCCGCAGACACCGGTCTCGGGCAGGGTCAGTTCGACGCGCTCGGCGGCCTCCTTGTCGCCTGCGAGGGCGGCGGCGACGGAGCGGACCTGTTCGTAGCCGGTCATCGCGAGGAAGGTCGGGGCGCGGCCGTAGGACTTCATGCCGACGACATACACGTCCTGCTCCGGGTGGGCCAGTTCCTTGGCGCCGTGCGGGTAGACCGTGCCGCAGGAGTGCTGGTTGGGGTCGATGAGCGGGGCCAGTTCCACCGGGGCCTGGAGGCGCTCGTCCAGGTTCAGGCGGAGCTCGGACAGGATGCCGGTGTCCGGGCGGAAGCCGGTCAGGACGATGACCTCGTCGACCGGGTCGAGGCGACGGCCGTCCTCGGCGACGAGGACCAGCTGGGCGCCGGACTTCTCCGTGGCGAAAGTGCGGAAGCCGGTGACGGCGTCGGCGTGTCCGTCGTCGACGGCGGCCTTGGCCGCGAGGCCGAGTGCGCCACGGGCGGGGAGCTGGTCGGCGCTCCCGCCGCCGAAGGTGGAGCCGCTGATGCCGCGTCGCAGGATCCATACGGCGTGGGTGCCGGGGGTCTCCTTGGCGAGGCCGGACAGGTGGGCGAGGGCCGTGAAGGCGGAGGCGCCGGAGCCGATGACAGCGGTGCGCTTGCCCGCGTAACGGGCGCGGACGGCGGGGTCCTTGAGGTCGGGGACGCGGTAGGAGATGCGCTCGGCTGCCGCCCGCTCCCCGAGGGCGGGGAGGCCGTCGCCGCCGATCGGGCCGGGTGTGGTCCAGGTACCGGAGGCGTCAATGACGGAGCGGGCGGTGATCCGCTCCTCGGTGCCGTCGGCGAGCGCGATGTGGACGGTGAAGGGCTGGTCACCACGGTCGGCGTCGACGACACGGTCGCGGCCGAGTCGCGAGACGCCGGTGACGCGGGCACCGTAACGGACCTTGTCGCCCAGCACCTCGGCGAGCGGCTGGAGGTACTGCTCGGCCCAGTCGCCGCCCGAGGGACAGCCGGAGCCTTCCGGCGCGGTCCAGCCAGTGGGGGCGAGAAGCTTCTCGGCGGCCGGGTCGACGAGCTCGGACCAGGTGGAGAACAGCCGTACATGACTCCACTCGCGCACGGCGGAGGCGGCCCGCGGCCCGGCTTCCAGGACCAGCGGGTCGATACCCCTCTCGACGAGGTGCGCTGCGGCCGCCAGGCCAATGGGGCCGGCTCCGATCACCACGGTGGGCACGTTCACGGTGTACGCCCCTTTGTTTCGACATCCGTCGATGGCTTGCACAGACAGCGTCACACCTGTTTCGACATGCGTCAACATAGACACTCATCGAATCAAGAGCGATTCATGGCGCATCTCGATGTCGTGGTCATCGGTGGCGGACAGTCCGGCCTGGCTGCCACGTACGCACCGGGACGCCGCGGCCCGAATCTCGTGGCGCTTGAGGCATTCGACCAGGCGGCGGGAACCGGTACCCACGCCGCGACGAGGTCGTCGAGTACCTCTTGCGTTACGCCGACCACCTGGACGCCGACATCCGCGCCGGGCACCACGTCAGGCAGGTCCGCAGAACAGACCGGGGCTTCGGTCTCACCCTGGAGAACGGCACCGAACCGGCCACGCGCGGCGCAATCGCCGCCACCGGCGGCTTCGGTCCGTCCGAACCTGCCGACGCTGCCGGGCCTCGACACCTGCACGGGGCGGGTACTGCATGTGAAGGACTGCCACTCCCCCGAAGCATTCGCCTGCCTCGCCCCGCTCGGCGCGCTCGACGAGAACGGCCATCCCGGCACCTGGACGGAACGCCCCTCGCCCATCCTTGGCTCGGCCTCGTCGGCCTTGAGTTGGCAGCGCAGCCTGCCCTCCGCCCCCCTGTGCGACGTCGGCCGCGACGCCGACCGCATCGCCCGCCGCCTGGCCAGGCACCTCGCCCGCCCCTGACCGCCGGCCGAGCACCCGGACGCCTGGTTCGATGTGTGTCAACATAGACATATGTCGAACGTGAAGGCGTTGCCGGTGCTGGAGCCCGAGGTCGCACCGTGCTGCCCGCCGATGACCGAGCGCGCCCTGACCGCCGAGGAGGCCGTGCGGACGGCCGCGATGTTCAAGGCGCTCGGCGATCCGGTCCGGCTGCGCCTCTTCTCGCTGGTGGCCTCGCACGAGGGCGGCGAAGCCTGCGTGTGCGACATCTCCGACGTGGGCGTCTCCCAGCCGACCGTGTCCCACCACCTGAAGAAGCTCAAGGAAGCCGGCCTGCTCTCCTCCGAGCGGCGGGGCACCTGGGTCTACTACCGGGTCGAGCCGTCCGTCCTGGCCGCGATGGGCCAGATGCTGGCGTCGCGGAGCTGACCACCCCGAGCTCCGACGAGCAGGGACGTACCGGAGGGCGATGACGGCATGGCGCCCCGGGCCGAAGCACAGGCGCATCTGTCGTGACGCGCAGGCGCGGTCCGTCGCGGTGGACACCGCGGACCTGTACGTAACCGGCGGCAAGCCCTGCCTGGTCCGCCGCCGATCACCACCACATCGGTCGTCGTGGTCACGACGCCAGGGCTGTCGCGGCCGGTGCCTCGGCTGTGGCGCATACCGGGCACAAGACCGTACGGGCCTCGCCCTCATCGGGGGTTTCGATCAGAGCGCCGCGCCGCACCGTGCGGGTGGCGATGCGGGCGTGCGTCGCTCCGACTCAGGCGCCGCAGCTCTGACAGACACCGACGGTGGAGGTTCCAATTCCGGTTCCGGTTGCACGGCAGTAGAGGCAGTGCATCAGCTTTCGCCTCCAGAGGTGGCGAGGGCCGTGGCCGCGAACTTCTTGCGCCAGGCCAGCGATACGTAGACGAGTGCGACCAGGACGGGGACCTCGATGAGCGGACCGACAACCCCGGAGAGGGCCTGGCCGCTGGTGACGCCGAAGGTGGCGATGGCGACCGCGATGGCCAGTTCGAAGTTGTTGCCCGCCGCCGTGAAGGCGAGGGTCGCGGTGCGGTCGTAGTTCAGGCCGATGGCCTTGCCGAACAGGAACGTGCCGAACCACATCACGGCGAAGTAGGCGAGCAGCGGCAGCGCGATACGGACAACGTCCAGCGGCTGTGAGGTGATCGTCTTCCCCTGGAGGGCGAAGAGGATCACGATGGTGAAGAGCAGTCCGTGGAGGGCCCAAGGGCCGATCTTGGGGAGGAAGTTGTTCTCGTACTTCTCCAGGCCCATCTTCTTCTCGCCGATGCGACGGGTGAGGAATCCGGCAAGCAGCGGGACGCCGAGGAAGATGACGACGTTGAGGGCGATCTTCCCCATGGAGATGTCGAGGGGCCGGCCGTCACCCAGGCCGAGCCGGCCGGGCAGGAGGTCGAGGTAGAACCAGCCGAGCACCCCGAACGCGACAACCTGGAAGACCGAGTTGAGCGCCACGAGCACGGCGGCGGCTTCGCGGTCGCCGCAGGCCAGGTCGTTCCAGATGATGACCATGGCGATGCAGCGGGCCAGGCCGACGATGATCAGGCCGGTGCGGTACTCGGGCAGGTCGGGGAGGAAGATCCAGGCCAGCGCGAACATGACGGCCGGGCCGACGATCCAGTTGATGACCAGGGAGGACGCCATGAGCTTGCGGTCACCGGTGACGGCGTCGAGCTTGTCGTAGCGGACCTTGGCCAGGACCGGATACATCATGATCAGCAGGCCGACGGCGATCGGCAGCGAGATGCCGCCGATCTCGACCTCGGCGAGCGCGTCATCGAGGCCGGGGATCAGGCGGCCCAGGCCCAGGCCGAGGGCCATCGCGATAAGGATCCACACGGCGAGGAAGCGGTCGAGCGTGGAGAGCTTGGCGACGACCGAGTCTTCCCCGGACTGCGTGCGTGGGGTGGCGGCCGGTTCGGCGCTGGTCACGGACAGAACCTCTTCGTGTCGGCGGCTCGGGTGGCACGGGCGGTCGCGGCCAGGGCACTGAACGAGCCCGCCACTGCTTCGATGACGTCGGGACGGAGCTTGTAGTACGTGAAGCGCCCGCAGGGCTCCGTCTCCACCACCCCGGCCTCACGCAGGACGCGCAGGTGGTTGGAGAGGTTCGTCTGCTTGGCACCGGTCTCCTTGACCAGATGCGTGGTGCAGAGCGTCTCGTGGGCGAGCAGGGTCACGATCCGGAGCCTGAGCGGGTCGGCGAGAACCCGAATCAGGTCAGTGTCAACTGACGTCATCATGGACTGATATTGTCACATCAGCGGCGACTGACACCACCGGGTGGTGATATCACCTGGTGTCGATATCACCGATAGCTGATTCCGTCGTGAGACAAGAGAGATCTCTGATGTCCGACAAGCCCTCTGTGCTGTTCGTCTGTGTCCACAACGCCGGCCGTTCCCAGATGGCCGGCGCCTGGCTGACCCACCTGGCCGGGGACCGCGTCGAGGTCCGCTCGGCGGGATCGAACCCCGGCGACGCCGTGAACCCGGCCGCCGTCGAGGCGATGGCCGAGGTCGGCATCGACATCTCCGCCGAGACCCCGAAGATCCTCACCGTGGACGCGGTCAAGGAGTCGGACGTCTGCATCACCATGGGCTGCGGCGACAGCTGCCCGGTCTTTCCCGGCAAGCGCTACCTGGACTGGAAGCTGGAGGACCCGGCAGGCCGGGGCGTCGCAGCGGTCCGCCCCATCCGCGACGAGATCAAGACGCTCGTCGAGGGCCTGATCGAGGAGATCGCCCCGGAGACGACGGCATGAGCGACGCGATTCCTGACTGGTGAGCGCAGACCGGCGATTTCACATCTTCGCAACTGGTTCCGGCCGCGACTGGATCCCTCGTCGCAGGACTCGGAGTGACGAGCCGGGAGGTCGGGGCCGCTCGTACCTATGCTGTTCCCATGACTGAGGAGCGTTTCAAGGACGGAACGCTGTCAGGCGAGGGCTCGTCCCAGGATGGCCGGCGGCACACACCGGCCGTCCTCGACCTGCTGCTCCGCGCCGAGGCTGCCGATGGCATGCCCGAGGGTGCGAGGTTCGAGACCTTCGCCTCTCCGGACCGGATGCTCGGCCTGGAACTCATCCGCGAGATCGGGCGCGTCCCGCTGCCGGAAGCGGGGTGAGACCGTGCCCAGGCCCGCACCGGCCCGGCTGATCGTGCTGCGGCACGCCAAGTCGGCCCGGCCGGACGGCGTACCCGATCACGAACGCCCGCTGGCCGGCCGGGGCCGCCGGGACGCCCCGGCGGCTGGGCGCCGGCTGTACGAGGCACAGTGCGTGCCCGACCTGGTCATCTGCTCGACCGCCCGGCGCACCCGACAGACGTGGGGCTTGGTCGCGGCGGAACTGGGCGCGGCACCGGAGGTGGTGTTCGAGCCGCGGGTGTACGAGGCGAGCGCGTCCGCCTTGGTCGCCGTCGTGCGCGATGTCCCGGAGCGGCGGCGGACCGTGCTGCTGATCGGCCACCAGCCCGGAGTGCAGGACCTGGTCCTGTCCCTGGCGGGAGACGGGGACGACAAGGCAATTGCGCGGGCCCACGTGAAGTTCCCGACCTCCGCGGTCGCGGTTCTGGTGCTGCCCGGCACGTGGGCCCGGCTCGCGCCGGGCACGGCGGCGCTCGCCGATTTCGCCGTCCCCCGCGGCGCCGCCGTCACGCGTTGAGGATCCCCGTACCCAGCAGGCCGAACAGCAGGACGCCGACGACGATGCGGTAGATGACGAAGGCGTTGAAGGAGTGCTTGGCGACGAACTTCAGCAGCCAGGCGATCGAGGCGTACGCCACGACGAACGACACCAGCGTGCCGACGGCGAGCGGCAGCGCGCCCACGCCGCCGCCGACCGCGTCCTTCAGCTCGTAGAGCCCGGCGCCGGTCAGGGACGGAATGCCGAGGAAGAACGACAGGCGGGTCGCCGCGACCCGGTCCAGGTCGAGGATGAGGCCGGTGGACATGGTGGCGCCGGAGCGGGAGAAGCCGGGGAAGAGAAGGGCCAGGATCTGCGAGGAGCCGACCAGCATCGCGTCCTTGAACGAGGTGTCGTCCTCGCCGCGCTTGTGCCGGCCCATCTGGTCGGCCGCCCACATCACACCGCTGCCGACGATGAGCGAGCCGGCCACCACCCACAGCGAGGCGAGTGGGCCCTCGATGAGCGGTTTCGCCGCCAGGCCGACGACGACGATGGGGATGGTCGCGTAAATGACCCACCAGGTGAACTTGTAGTCGTGGTGGTAACGCTCCTCGCGGTTCACGAGACCCCGTCCCCAGGCGGTGACGAAGCGCACGATGTCCTTGAAGAAGTAGACGAGGACGGCGGCGATCGCTCCGACCTGGATCACGGCGGTGAAGGCGACCACGGCCTTGTCGTCGACAGGGATGTCCATCAGCCCCTCGGTGATCTTCAGGTGGCCGGTGGAGGAGATCGGCAGGAACTCGGTCACCCCCTCGACGACGCCGAGAACGATGGCCTGTCCGATGCTGATGGCGCTCAAGTGGTCCGTCCTTGAGAGGAGTCCGATGGGATGGCGGCGGTGCGTTGTTGTGCGTGTCTCAGGGCCGACGCCCCGAGAAGTGAGGTCCGGGCGGCCGGCCGGCAGCCGGCCGGCCAGGACATCACCGAGGTGGACCCGGCTCGCGCCGACGGCCAGGGCCCCCACAGAACGTACCGAGGCTCGGGCGTGAGGCGGACAGCGGGACGAGGCACGGGATTCCTGTCATGGCGTCGTACCGGACGACGACGGGCGTCACAGGACCACAGCATGCGTGGCGCACTCGGAAATGACACTATCTTCTACGCGCGCGTAGAAGATGAGCGTGACTGTAGAGGATGAGCGAGGAGGCAGCCAACCGTGGACGCGCAGCAGCGTGCCGGGGCACATGAGGCGGAGCGCCGGCTGGCCAACGGGAAGCGGGAGGCGGAGGTTCTCGCCGTGCTCCGGTCCGTGTCCGGGCCGCTCACTCCGCGGGAAGTGCTGGAACGTATGGGCGAGGGCCTGTCGTACAGCACGGTCGTGACGATCCTGACCCGGCTGTACGACAAGGATGTCCTCGCCCGCGTTCCACGTGGCCGGGCCTTCGCCTACGCGCCCGCCACGGACGAGCCGGGCTTCGCCGCCCGCCGGATGCACCGGGCGATGGAGGAGGTGGCGGACCGCGAGACGGTCCTCACCCGCTTCGTCGACGACCTGTCGAGCGGTGACGAGGCACTGCTTCGCCGGCTGCTCGGCGGCGACCTGGACTCCGGACAGTAAAGGACACCGCCCGGATGTATCCGGCCGTCCATCTGCCGTTGCTCATCCCGTTGTTCGCCGCGCCCGCCGACCGCTCGCCGACCGGCTGGAGCCGCGCCTGGCCACCTGGGTGCTGACGGCGGGTGCTGTGGTGCCGGCCGCGGGAAGCACCACGGTCCTGGGACTCCTGGCCCTCGCCGGTCTGGTACGTATCCCCCTGGTCGCCGAACTCACCGGGCTGTCACCGGCGGTGCTCCAGCGCGACGACCCCGCGTGGATCTCGGTGGCGATGGTATCCGGGCCTCTTCTGCTGGTTGTCGTGGTGGCCGGCTCCCGCTTCCTGTACCGGCGGGCACGAGCGGTGTGCGCCGCCGTCCTGGAGGCTGCCTGCTTCCCGGGCCAGGACCCGCTCGTCATCATGGAGGAACCGTCTGCCGACGCCTTCGCGATGCCGGCGCAGCTCACCGGCAGCTCCAAGCTGCCCGGATGCTCGTCATCGCGATGAGGCGAAACTGCCGGCCTCATCCGGGTGACCTCTCCCGGCACCGGGCACATCACCGGCCAGACCATCCGCGTCAACGGCGGCGCCCTCACCATGCGGTGCGGTAGCGATACCCGTGCGGATTAAACCGTACGGCGGCGGAGTTATGCCAGATCGGAGCCGATTCGCAGAGATGAGAGTCGGGCGGGAACTGGAGGCATGGCTGTGCACGGTGAGTACAAGGTCCCGGGCGGCAAGCTCGTCGTCGTCGACCTGGACGTCGAGGGCGGGGCGTTGCGCAACGTGCGGGTGGCTGGGGACTTCTTCCTGGAGCCGGACGAGGCGATCCTCGCGATCGACGCGGCGCTCGAAGGTGCCCCGGCCAACACCGACACCGCCGGTCTCGCCGCCCGGATCGACGCGGCTCTCCCCGCCTCGACCGTGATGCTCGGCCTCACCTCCGAGGGCGTCGCCGTCGCCGTACGCCGGGCCCTCGCGCAGGCCACCGAGTGGAGCGACTACGACTGGCAGCTCATTCACGAGGCCCCGCAGTCCCCCGCACTCCACATGGCACTCGACGAGGTCATCACCGCCGAGGTCGCCGCGGGCCGGCGACCGCCGACACTCCGGGTCTGGGAGTGGGCCTCCCCCGCCGTGATCATCGGCAGCTTCCAGTCCTTGCGCAACGAGGTCGACCCGGCCGGCGCCGAACGCCACGGCATCACGGTCGTGCGCCGCGTATCCGGTGGTGGGGCCATGTTCGTGGAGCCCGGCAACACCATCACGTACTCGCTCTCCGTCCCGGACTCCCTCGTCTCCGGCCTCTCGTTCGTCGACAGCTACGCCTATCTCGACGACTGGGTGCTCGGTGCGCTCGGCGACATGGGCATCAAGGCCTGGTATCAGCCGCTCAACGACATCGCCACGGAAGCCGGGAAGATCGCGGGCGCGGCTCAGAAGCGTGTGGCGGGCGGGGAGGGTGCCGTTCTGCACCACGTGACCATGTCGTACGACATCGACGCCGACAAGATGCTGGAGGTGCTCCGGATCGGCAAGGAGAAGCTCTCCGACAAGGGCACCACGAGCGCCAAGAAGCGTGTCGACCCGCTGCGCCGCCAGACCGGGCTGGCGCGCGAGGCCGTCATCGAGCGGATGATCGACTCCTTCCGTACCCGGCACGGCCTCACGCGGGGCAAGGTGACGGACGAGGAGATGGCGCAGGCCGAGGAGCTCGTACGTACGAAGTTCGGCACCGCGCAATGGACCGCTCGGGTGCCGTAGAGCCGGTGTTGCAAGACCTCTGGAGCCGGTGCTGTGAACGGCTCCCCCCGGAACGTCCTCACGCTTCCGTCGCCGGTAGTTCCTGCTCGGTCCAGATGATCTTGCCTTCGGGCGTGTAGCGGGTACCCCAGCGGTGGGTGAGCTGGGCTACGAGGAAGAGGCCGCGACCGCCCTCGTCGGTGGTCCTGGCGTGACGCAGCCGGGGGGAGGTGCTGCTGGCGTCGGAGACCTCGCAGATCAGGACGGACTGGCGCAGCAGCCGCAGCCGGATCGGGCCGGTCGCGTAGCGCACAGCGTTGGTGACCAGTTCGCTGACGATCAGCTCGGTGGTCATTTCCAGCTCTTCCAGGCCCCAGGCCCTCAGCAGGCGGGACGTCCGGGCCCTCACGCCCGCGACGGCTGCCGGGTCGGAGGGCACGTCCCATGAGACGACGTGGTCGGCGCTCAGCTCGTGGGTGCGGGCGAGCAGCAGGGCTACGTCGTCGGGCTGCGGCACGGGAAGCAGTTGCTCCACGACCGTGTCGCACAGTGTGCCGAGGGGAAGTCCGCGCTGGGCCAGGGCGCCGCCGAGGCGGGCCATCCCGAGTTCGGCGTCCCGGTCCCTGCCTTCGATGAGACCGTTGGTGTAGAGGCCGATCAGGGTCCCTTCCGGCAGCTCGATCTCCGCTGTCTCGAAGGGCAACCCGCCCAGGCCCAGCGGGGGTCCTGCGGGCAGTTCGGGGAAGTCGACGCACCCGTCCGGGGAGACGACGACGGGGGGCGGGTGGCCGGCGCGCGCCATCGTGCAGAGCTGGGTGACCGGGTCGTAGATGGCGTACAGGCAGGTGGCGCCGAGCACGGTCGCGCCGCTCGCTTGGCCCTCGGGTTCCTCATCGCTCAGGCGCAGTACGAGGTCGTCGAGGTGGGCCAGCAGTTCGTCGGGGGGAAGGTCCATGTCGGCGAGGGTGTGCACCGCGGTGCGGAGCCTGCCCATGGTCGCGGCGGCGCTGATGCCGTGGCCGACGACATCGCCGACGACCAGGGCGACCCGGGCGCCGGACAGCGGGATCACATCGAACCAGTCGCCCCCGACACCGTCCTTGGCGTCCGCCGGGAGATACGCGGAGGCCACGTCCAGGGCCATCCCTCCGGGCAGCGTGTGCGGGAGCAGACTGCGCTGCAGTGTCAGCGCCGCGGCGTGCTCTCGGGTGTAGCGGCGGGCGTTGTCCACGCACACCGCCGCCCGTGCCACCAGCTCGCGGGCCGGCAGCACGTCGTCCGGTTCGAATGGGACCGGATTCACCGATCGTACGAAGGTGGTCAGGCCGAGCACCGTGTCCCGGGCCCGCATGGGTACGGCGATGAGGGAGTGGAAACCGTACTCGCGGATGCGCGCCGCCCTGGCGGGTTGTTCGACCGCCCACAGATGTCTGACGGAGTCGAGGACCGGGATCAGGATGGGTTCACCGTCGATGAGGAACCGGATGTCGTGGGGCGGGGGCACGAAATCCACCGGGTCCCCGATCCGGCAGACCGCCTCCGGGCAGCCCTCCCGCACCGAACTCATCCCGGCGCGGCGCATCCTCGGCCGGGCCGACTCGGTAGGCGCACCGGGACGGGCGGCTCCCGTACCGGAAAGCCTCATGCCGGACAGCCCCGTGCCGGAGGGCCACGGACCGGTCTCCTCGGGGCTGGCAACCGGCTCCAGCAGGTCGACCAGGACGAAGTCGGCGAACCGCGGCACCGCGAAGTCGGCCAGCTCCTGAGCCGTGCGCATCACGTCCAGGGTGGAGCCGATGCTGGCTCCGGCGTCGTTGACCAGGGCCAGGCGCTGCTGGGCCTTCCACCGGTCGGTGACATCCAGGACCATGTAGCAGATGCCGGTGACCGTGCCATCGCCGTCGGTCAAGGGGAAGAACGACGTGGAGTAGGCGCGCTCACGGTGCGGATCTGCCCAGCTCCAGCCCCGGTACTCGAAGTCGATGACGGGGACCCCGGTGTCCAGCACACGGCGCATCAGGGGCTCTATGGCGTCGGTCTCCAGTCCCGGGAGCACTTCGCTCATCCGGCGGCCCACACGCTGCTCACGCGGGATGCCGCCGATGCGTTCCAGGGTTTTGTTCATCCAGACATAGCGCAGTTGCGGGCTCATCACCGCCAGACCGATCGGCGCGCTGGTCAGCAAGGTATCCAGCACGGACTGCCCGACCGTCCACTCCGGCTTCCGTTCACGTCCGGAGATCAGGAAACACTCCCGGCCGTCCAGGTGGAACGAGGCCGAGACCCGCAGATCCACTTCGATCTGCCGGCCGTCGCGCCGGCGCACATCGGCGCGGCCGCTCCAGCCCACGCCCGCACGGCACCGCTCGGCGATCCTCGCCACTCTCAGCGGGTCCTCGGGCATCGCGAGAAGGAAGCCGGCGGACCGCCCGACCACCTCGGCGGCGCGGTACCCCAGCAGGTCCTGTGCGCTGTGCGTCCACCCGACGACCGTCCCGTTGGCGGCGACCACCGCGGTCGCGTCGTTCGCTGTGTCGAAGGAGTGCTGGGGGGTCCTGGGCTGCGACGGTTCGGCTCCGGGCGCCGACTGCGGGCCTGCGGACGCCATACTGGTCACCACCCATCCACTCCGTTCCAGTCCATGATCCCGCCTACGGCGCTCCGGTGCGAACGTCCGCCGCCGTGGACCGGGCGGGCGGGGCTCCCGTCGCGCCGCCTTCAGGGGCGGGGTTCCCGGGGTGCGACGAGGCCCGATTCGTAGGCGAAAACGACGAGCTGCGCCCGGTCGCGGGCGCCCAGCTTCGTCATGGCGCGGCTGATGTGGGTCTTCGCGGTGAACGGGCTGATCACCATGTGCGCGGCGATCTCCTCGTTGGTGAGACCGCGGGCGGCGAGCGCGCTGACTTCGCGTTCCCGGCGGGTGAGGGTCTCGAAGCCGGGCGCAGTGGTCCGGTCGGGTGGTCCGGCGACGAATTCGCCGATCAGCCGGCGGGTGACGGCGGGCGAGAGCAGTGCGTCACCGCCCGCCGCGACGCGGATGGCCCTCAGGAGTTCGGCGGGCCCGGTGTCCTTCTCCCGGACGCCGGGGCTCGCCGTCTCCGACGCCACCCGGGCCTCGATGACGGAGGTGCTGCTGCCGCACGAGACCCCGGGCGGTGTGCTGATGCGGGCGAGGGTGTGGGTGGTCAGCGCCCGCCGCCCGGCCTGAGCGAGGGGGACGGTGCGGCGGGCCGGTGCTCGTACCAGCGCCGGTCGGCCTCCAGCTGGGCGGCGAGGGAGATCAGCCGTTCCTCGCTGCGGGAGGGGCCGAGCAACTGGGCGCCGACGGGCAGCCCGTCGGCGGTGAACCCGGCCGGTACGTTGATGCCGGGCCAGCCCAGTACGTTCCAGGGCCAGGCGTACGGGCAGGCCTCGGCCATCGTCACATCGGTGCGCCAGGCGCTCAGCCCGTCGAACCTGCCGATCGGGGGCGGGGGCAGGGCGGTCGTCGGGGTGAGCAGTACGTCGTAGCCGGCGCGGGCCCGGGACGTGTGGAAGAACGCGCCGATCCTGCGGTGCTGGCGCACCTCCCGCTCCCTGGCCGCGCGCACCACCCGGCCGCCCAGCCGGGTGCCGGTGCGCAGGGCGCTGCGGGTGCGCGGGTCGAGGAGGGAGGGGTCGGGGTGGCGGGCGGCGAGTTCGGCGATCCCGGCGGTGGCGCGGGGGACGAAGCCGAGGCCGATCAGCCCGTAGCGGGGTCTGGCCTCCTCGACGTCGTGGCCGAGGCGGGCGAGGGCCTCGGCCAGTGCGGTGACGGCCCGTCGCACATCGGGGTGGGGTGCGGAGCCGGTGAGGGTGAGCGGGGGGCGCCAGGCGAGGGCGATGCGCAGTCTGCCCGGGTCGCGGCGGGCGGCGGCCGACGCCGCGACGGGAGGCGGGCGGTGCGGGTCGTCGGGATGGGGTCCGGCGACGGCGTCGAGCAGCAGGGCGGCGTCGGCGACGGTCCTGGCCAGGGGGCCGTTGACGGTCAGGCCCTGGAAGGCGTCGCTCTGCGGGTGGACGGAGATCCGGCCGCGCTGCGGTTTGATGCCGACGAGATGGGTCCAGGCTGCGGGGATACGGACGGACCCGGCGCCGTCGGAGCCGAGCGCGGCGGGTACGAGCCCGGCCGCGACGGCCGCCGCGGATCCGCCGGACGAGCCGCCGGGGGTGTGTCCGGTGTTCCACGGGTTGCGGGTGGCGCCGAAGGCTCGGCCCTCGGTGAACGGCCACTGGCCCAGCTCGCAGGAGTTGGTCTTGCCGACGATCACGGCCCCGGCGGCCCGCAGCCTGCGTACGACCTCGCTGTCGGCGGTGGCGGCGGGCAGATCGCCGTCGCAGCCGAAGTAGGTCGGCATCCCGACGACATCGGTGTCGTCCTTGACGGCGACCGGAACCCCGAGCAGGGGCAGCCGCTCCCCCGCGGCGAGCCGGCGGTCGGCCTCTTCGGCCTCGGCGAGTGCGGCCTCGGCGCGCAGGTGCCTGAAGGCGTTGAGGGTGCCCTGGCTCGCTTCGATACGGCTCAGGGCGGCGGACACCTGTTCGGCCGAGGTGGTACGGCCTTCGGCCAGCTCCCGTGCGCTGTCGGCCAGTCCGGTCGGGCCCGCCGGTTCGGTGGTTTCGACGGCTTCCGCTGAGGACATGGGCTGCCTGCCTTCCTCGTATCGGCAGGTGCGCGCGCCCGCACCTGTACGCCCGAACGAACTTACCGGAGGGTAATGAGTAGTGGGCGGTCCGCTCAACCGTTCGGTGGAGAGTGGCCGGAGACTGTCGCGGAGAGTGGCCGGAGACTGTCAGTGCCGCTTGCTACGTTCACTGACGGAAGCGGACGGCAAAAGTACTGCTGGGGGGCGCGTGGAAGCGGAGTTCGAGGGAGAGTTCGAGACGCATCTGACGGTGCGGTTCGATCCACGCCCCGGTACGGGTACCGGCGAGGCGGACGAGAGTGCCCGTCTGGAGCGCTGGGCGGACTGCAACGGCCTGAAGCTCACCCGCATCGTCCTGGACCGCGGCGCCGTGCCGGACCAGCCGATGCTGACCGAGCAGGGCCGGGGTTCGCTCACCGGGCGGCGGTTCGCGGCCCGGCTCCGGTCGGCCGAGCTGCGCGCGGCGGGCTTCCCCGTCATACGGGTGAAGATCGAGGCCGCTCCGTGGAACGAGGACATACCGCGGACGGCCGACGAGGCGGCCGCGCTGTCCCCCGTCTGCCATTTCGAACACCACATCAAGCTGCTGCTCTCCGGTGAGCCGGAGTTCGCCGTCGCACGGGCCGTGGCCGAGCGGCACAGCGCTCACCTCTCGCGCAATGCCCGCCGCGCTGTCCGGGAGGGACGTCACGAGCGGTTCGTCACCCAGCGCTGCCGCGCGGTCGGCCGCCCCGAGGCGCGCGCCCGGCTCGACGCGCTCCTCGGCGCACTGGGCGCCGCCGGGCTCGAAGTGCTGGAGGCCGAGGAGGAGTTCGTGGTGCACGACGACCATCCGGCGGTGGACGCGGGCTGGATCGACGAGCGGGCCGGGGTGCCCGTATGAGCGCGACGGACCGGCCGCTCCCCGGGGAGCCGGTGTTCGAAGACCCGTCCCTGGCACCGCGCTGGCGGGCGGCCCGGCGCAGTGTCCAGGACCATCTGCTGCGTGTGATCGCCGAGTCGCCCTGGGGCGACGGCCTGATCCTGCGGGGCAGCCTCCCGCTCCAGGCGTGGGTGGGCGCTGCCGCCCGGGAGCCGGGCGATCTGGACTGGATCGTGCTGGAGCCGTCCGCGGACAGTTTCGTCGACCGCCTCGATCCCTACCCGTACGTCGCCGGGATCGATGTCGTCCAGCAGTGGCCGGAGGCCGCGCACGGCGCGGCGGCCCCCGAGCTGTGGACGGACGGCCGGTGCCACGCCACCGGCGGCGCCCGGCCCGTACGCGCACCCGAGGGGTTGCGCTGGATCGATTCCGACGACATGGAACCCTCCCCCTCCCCGGCCGATGAGGTCATCGAGGCGCTGCAGGCCGGTCCGCCGCTGCCCGAGGGGATACGGATCGACACGTCCACGGTGACCTCGGACGGCGTGTGGATGTACCGGGAGTACGAGTCGCCCGGCATGCGCGTCGTCGTCCCCTGGCAGGCCGACGGGCTGCCGCCGGGCGAGCTGCGGATGGACTTCGCCCAGGACGAGCGGTTGCCCCAGGCCCCGGTGTGGACGGCCTGCCCGCGCGGCGACGGCGGACCGCCCACGCCGGTCCGTACCGCGAGTCCGGAACTCTCGCTCGCCTGGAAGCTGTTGTGGCTCGCCGAGGACCAGGAGGCCGAGGGCCGGTCGGCTGCCAAGGACCTGTACGACGCGGTGCTGCTCGCGGAGCACCCGTCGACTCTGCTGCCGCCCCGCCTGCTGCGCACCGTGCTCGGCCCGCACGCGGAAGGGTTCACGCCCGGGACGGTGCTGGACTGGTTGGTGGACTGGGCCGCGTTCCACGCCGCCCATCCGTGGGTGGACAGTGATCCGGGCCGGCTGCGGGAGCGGCTGGCGGGTGCGCTGGCACGGTTCCTGGACCGGAATGCTCCGTCGTCATGAGGATCGGACCGGCCGCCGGGCCACATCGGCCGGTCCGACGGCCTGGGCTCACGCCGAGCGGCCCGCCGCGCCCCGGCGTACTCTCAAAAGGATCGGATCGCACACCTGAACAGGCCCGACGGGCCCTTCGAGGGAGGCGCCGTGACCGGCCAACTCATCGGCACACGCCAGGCCGCCCGGGCAGCGGTCCTCGTGCTGGGACTCACCAGCGGCAGCGTCATCGGCGGCGGTGTGGCGCGGGCGGACAACGGCATCGACACGCTCTCCGCCCAGCAGATCGCCGACCGCTCACGTGACGCCCTTCTGAGCGTCCACTCCGTGCACCTCAGCACGCGTGGCCATCTCGACAGCGGCAGCCCGTCGGTGGCCCTGGATCTCACCCTGGACCGGGACGGCAACTGCAACGGTTCGGTGGACCTCGGCAAGAACCAGGGGTCGGTCCGGATCGTGAAGCGCGGCGACGACATCTGGGTCAAGCCGGATGCGAACTTCTGGAAGAACCAGGTTCCGGGCGGTGGCTCGGCCTTCGCCGCGATCCTCAACGGGCGCTATATGAAGGGCTCGGCCGACGACCCGAGGCTGCGCGACGTGGCGAACGGCTGCGATCTGGACACCTTCCAGAAGCTGGTCAGCGACAACGCCGACAACGACCGGGGGACGCTGAACAAGGGCAGGAAGACCACGCTCGGCGGGGCTTCGGTGGTGCCGCTGACCCGGCTCAGGGACGGTCAGACGCTGACGACGTACGTCGCGGCCACGGGCAAGCCGTACCCGCTGAGGATCACGGTGCGGGGCGGCGGGGCGAACGCGATCGTGGGCTTCTCGGCTTTCGACAAGCCGGTGCCCACGGCCACGCCGCCGCCGGACCAGACGTTCGACATCAGTGCACTGCTGAGCCGCTCGACGTCGCCGGTGTGACCCCGGACCGACCGCTGAGCACCACGTACAGCACCAGCGACGAGGCCAGCCCGACCGCCCAGCCGTAGTCCGCGAGCGGCTTGAGGAACGGGATCAGGCCGGCGGCCGGGAACGGGCCGGTGCCGGGGGCCGAGTGGGAGCCGCCGATCGCCAGGATGCCGCCGACGGCGAACGCGACGACCGCCCGCCAGTTCCAGCCGTTCACGTACCAGTAGCGGCCGCCGGGACGGTAGAGGTCCGCGAGGTCGAGCACGGTGCCCCGCACGATCCAGTAGTCGGCGATCAGAATGCCCGCGACCGTACCGAGCAGTCCGCCGACCAGTCCGAGCCAGGTGAAGATGTACAGCTCGGGGGTCTCGGTGAGTTTCCACGGCATGATGAGCACGCCGACGACACCCGTGGTCAGGGCGCCCGTACGGAAGTTGATGAGTTTGGGTGCGAGGTTCGCCAGGTCGTACGCGGGTGACACGACGTTCGCCGCGATGTTCACGGAGATCGTCGCGACGAGCACCGTGACCAGGGCGTAGAGCAGCCCGAAGACATTGTCGGTCCTGGCGACGAGCTGGACCGGATCCCAGATCGCCTCCCCGTAAACGGCCTGTGAGCCGGAGGTGACCAGGACCGAGAGCAGGGCGAAGAGCGTCATCGTGGTGGGCAGGCCGAGCGACTGGCCCCAGATCTGGGCGCGTTGGCCGGCCCCGAAGCGGGTGAAGTCGGGGATGTTCAGGGAGAGTGTGGCCCAGAAGGCGATCATGCCCATCAGGGAGGGGAAGAAGACCGGCCAGAACTCCTTGCCCCAGCCGAGTTTCGACGGCTGGTCGAGCAGCGGGCCGAAGCCGCCCGCCTTGACGGCGACCCAGACCAGCAGCACCACGGCGCCGACGATGACGAACGGGGCCGCCCAGTTCTCGAACCGTCGCAGGGTGTCCATCCCCCGGTAGATGATGGCGAGTTCGAGCGCCCAGAAGACGACGAAGCAGAGCCAGAGCGTCCACGGCTGCCCGCCGATCTCGGACGCCTTCGCCCAGCCGCCGAAGATCTTCCCCAACAGGGTGAAGATGCCGACGCCACCGATCCAGGTCTGGATGCCGAACCAGGCACAGGCCACCGCGGCCCGGATCAGCGCGGGCAGATTGGCGCCGCGCAGACCGAAGGAGGCGCGGGCCAGAACGGGAAAGGGGATGCCGTACTTGGGCCCGGCGTGCCCGGTGAGCAGCATCGGGCCGAGAACGATCAGGTTGGCGAGCGCGATGGTGAGGACGGCCTGCTTCCAGTCCATGCCGAGGGCCACCAGGCCGGAGGCGAGCAGCCAGGACGGGATGTTGTGGGCCATGCCGACCCAGAGCGCGGCGAAGTTGTATGTCGTCCAGCGGCGCCGTTCCAGCGGTACGGGCAGCAGGTCCTCGTTGACGAACCGGTTGTCGGCGGGGACGGCTCCGGGGGCGAGTTCGACGCGGCCCGACGGGTGGGATATCCGGTCCTGCGGTGGAAGCGGTGGGAGGGGTGGCGTGGGTGGGACGGCCGATGTCATGGCGGCTGGACCCTTCGCTCGGGAGCGGTGCCGTGCGGGGCGGGGCGGGGCGCGGGGGTGCGTACAACCGTGTTGGGTGCGTACACCCGTGGGCGGACGGGTCAGTTGGTCAGGGCGGGGATGATCTCGGAGCCGTAGGCGTCGATCGTCGCCTCGCGTGCGTCGTGCATGTTGTAGACGGCGAACTGGTCGACGCCCAGGTCGCGCAGGGCCCGGAGCTTCTCGATATGTGCCTCGGCGGGGCCCAGCAGGCAGAACCGGTCGACGATCTCGTCCGGTACGAAGGTGGTGTCGGGGTTTCCGGCGCGGCCGTGGTGGCTGTAGTCGTAGCCGGACCGCCCGGCGATGTACGCGGTCAGGGCCTCGGGGACGAGTCCGGAGTGCTCGCCGTACCGGGAGACCAGGTCCGCGACATGGTTGCCGACCATGCCGCCGAACCAGCGGCACTGCTCGCGGGCGTGGTCGAGGTCGTCGCTCACATACGCGGGGGCGGCGACGCAGATGGTCACGGAGTCCGGGTCGCGGCCCGCCTGTGCCGCCGCGTCCCGTACCGCCTTGATCATCCACTCGGTGAGGAACGGGTCGGCGAGCTGGAGGATGAAGCCGTCGGCCTTCTGTCCGGCGAGGGCAAGGGCCTTCGGGCCGTACGCGCCCATCCAGACGGGCAGTCTGCCGTCCTTCACCCAGGGGATCTGGACCGGCTGCCCGTCGACGGTGGCCTCCCGCCCCTCGGCGAGGTCCCGGATGACGTCGATGGACTCGCCGAGGCGGGCCAGGGTGTTGGGCTTGCGTCCGGCGACGCGCATCGCCGAGTCGCCCCGCCCGATGCCGCAGACGGTGCGGTTGCCGAACATGTCGTTGAGGGTGGCGAAGGTGGAGGCGGTGACCTCCCAGGTGCGGGTGGACGGGTTGGTGACCATGGGGCCGACGACGAGGTGTTCGGTGTGTTCGAGGATCTGGCTGTAGATGACGAACGGCTCCTGCCAGAGCACCGCCGAGTCGAAGGTCCAGCCGTAGCGGAAGCCGTTGCGTTCGGCGCGGCGCATCAGGCCGACGACGGCCGAGGCGGGCGGGTCGGTCTGGAGGACGAGTCCGAAGTCCATGACGGGTGCTCCTAGTCCAGGTACTGACAGGTGGCGCGCGGGGTGTACATGCCGTGGCCGGCCCGGCCGGTGAACTTCCGTCCGTCGATGACGACTTCACCGCGCGAAAGGACCGTTTCGACCTGGCCGGTGATCCGCTTCCCTTCGTACGCCGAGTAGTCGACGTTCATGTGATGGGTCTCGGCGGAGATGGTCTGTTCGGCCGCGGGGTCGTAGATGACGACGTCGGCGTCGGCGCCCGGGGCGATGGTGCCCTTCTTCGGGTAGAGGCCGAACATCCGGGCCGGGGAGGCGCAGGCGATCTCGATCCAGCGGCGGCGCGAGATGTGGCCGTCCACGACCGCCTGATGGAGGAGGTCCATCCGGTTCTCCACGCCGGGCATGCCGTTGGGGATCTTCGAGAAGTCGCCGCGGCCCATCTCCTTCTGGCCGGAGAAGCAGAAGGGGCAGTGGTCGGTGGAGACGACCTGGAGTTCGTTGTTCCTGAGGCCCCGCCAGAGTGCTTCCTGGTGTTCCTTGGGGCGCAAGGGGGTGGAGCAGACGTACTTCGCGCCCTCGAAGTCCGGCTCGGCGAGGTTGTCGGTGGAGAGGAAGAGGTACTGCGGGCAGGTCTCGCCGAAGACCGGAAGTCCCTTGTGACGGGCGGCGGCGACCTCGGCGACGGCCTCGTCGGCGGAGACGTGCACGACATACAGCGGGGATCCGGCGACGCGGGCGAGCTGGATGGCGCGGTGGGTGGCCTCGGCCTCCAACGCCACCTTGCGGACGTCGCCGTGGTAGCGCGGGTCGGTGCGGCCCTCGGCGAGGGCCTGCTCGACGAGGACGTCGATGGCGATGCCGTTCTCCGCGTGCATCATGATCAGGCCGCCGTTGTGGGAGGCCCGTTGCATGGCGCGCAGGATCTGGCCGTCGTCGCTGTAGAAGACACCGGGGTAGGCCATGAACAGCTTGAAGGAGGTGACGCCCTCCGACACCAGCAGGTCCATCTCCTTGAGCGAGGACTCGTTCACATCGGAGAGGATCATGTGGAAGGCGTAGTCGATGGCGCAGTTGCCGTCGGCTTTCGCGTACCAGGCGTCGAGCCCTTCGCGGACCGCGCGGCCCACGGACTGGATGGCGAAGTCGACGATCGTGGTCGTGCCGCCCCAGGCGGCCGCGCGGGTGCCGGTCTCGAAGGTGTCGGCGGCGTAGGTGCCGCCGAACGGCATCTCCATGTGCGTATGCGCGTCGACACCACCGGGGATGACGTATTTGCCGGTGGCGTCGATCGTCCGGTCGGCGCTCCAGCTCTCGGCCGCGTCGGTGTCGTGCGCCGCGAGGGCGGCGATGCGGCCGCCCTCGATGAGTACGTCGGCATGGATCTCGTCGGACGCGGTGATGACGAGACCACCGTGGATGACGGTGCGGCTCATGTACCCCTCCTCACTGTGGCGGAATGGGTCTACGCACGTAGACAAGGTGCGTGGTGAAGAACGTAGAAGCGGGTTACCCACTGTGGCAATACCGCTGCGGCTAACCGCTGAAGACGTTTCTGTTTCACCCGCCTGGCACTCCACCGGCCCACAGCGCGACGCGGCGCGGCGCCGTTCCCAGCTGGGGAACGGCGCCGCGCCGCGTTGTATACGTGTGCCGCCGACGGCAAACGGTCCGCCTTCAGGAACAGGCGGTCTGCTCTTCAGGAAAGGGCAGCGGCCCGGAAGTCCGCGGTCAGGTGGCCCAGCAGCCGGGCGGGGGCGTCCTCCTGGATCGTGTGGCCCGCCCCATCCACCCAGATCAGCTCGGAGTGCGGGATGCGGGCATGCAGCCGCTCGGCGAACTCGCCCGGCAGCAGCCGGTCCTGGCGCCCTTGAAATAGAGGAGGTGCCGGTAGTTCATCGGCCGATGATTGCGACGCCAGAAGATAACGAAATGATGACGGGTCTGGTCCAAATGTTGGGTACGGTTCATGCGCCCGTCCCGTACGCGGCGTGGTCCGATCACCACCGACGGCGAGCCTCGGACACATCACCGGACGCCCCCGATGTCCGGTGTCCACCGACCGATCCCGGAGGATCACGTGTCCCTGTCGCGCTCCGCGCGTACGGTGCTGGCCGCCGCCACCGTCGCCGCCGTCGCACTGCCGCTCGCCACCACGGCCGCGCACGCCCAGGATTCCGGGGCCGCAGCCGCTGCCCCGTACGCCGGTCTGCCGTCCGGTACCAAGCAGGCCAAGACCCTGGTCATCGGTATCGACGGCGCCACCTTCGACGCCTTCTCGCGTGCCGACGTACCGCATCTCAAGCAGCTGATGGCCAAGGGCCTGACCGCACGAAGCAACCTGTACGCCGACCCGATGGCCCCGACCGTCTCCGGTGCCGGCTGGTCGTCCATCGCCACAGGCGTCTGGCCCGACAAGCACAATGTGAAGGACAACAATTTCACGGCCCCCAACTACGGCCAGTACCCGGACTACGCGACCCGGCTGGAGACCGCCGACCCGGCCACGTCCACCCTGGTCGTCGGCACCTGGAGCCCGATCCCCCAGATCGTCTTCGGCGCGAAGACCGATCTGCGGATCGCGGGCGGCGACGACGAGGGCACCACCGCCAAGGCGGAGGACTACCTCGCGCACGGCAACCCCGACTCCACCTTTGTCCACCTCGACGAGGTCGACGGCGCCGGTCACAGCTCCGGCTCCGCGAGCGATGCCTATCTCAAGGCCCTGAACACCGCCGACGCCCAGGTCGGCCGGCTGCTCGACGCCGTGACCTCGCGGCCGACGTACGCCGCCGAGGACTGGCTCGTCGTCGTCACCGCCGACCATGGCCACACCCCCACCGGCGGCCACGGCGGCAACACCCCGCTGGAGCGCGGCACGTTCGTGATCGCCCAGGGCAAGGGCATCGAGCCCGGTTCGGTACGCGACGACGTCAAGATCACCGACATCGCGCCCACCGTCCTGCGCCACGAGGGCGTCGCCACCGACCCCGGCCGGAACCTCGACGGCACCTCGCTCGGCGAGCTGAAGCCGGACGCCTTCGACGCGCTGCGCGGCTCACTCCGTACGCCCGTCGACGAGACGAGGCTCCCGGCCGACGCCAAGGGGTGGACGAACACCGCGCCCGATGGCTGGTCCATCGACAACTCGAAGATGCCTGCCGGTGGCGTCACCGAGTGGCGCGGCTGGTCCTTCGCCTCCGACGAGTTCTGGACCAACGCCGAGCTCGGCCAGGGTCGCGAGACGAACGTTCGCGCCCGCAATGTGTTCGCGGTCGCCGACTCCGACGAGTGGGACGACAAGGCGCACGACGCCGGACAGTTCGACTCCACCCTGGTCAGCCCGGCGTACAAGCTGAACGGGGCGGCGAAGGCGACCGTCTCGTACGCCACGAACTACCGCGTCGACGGTCCGCAGACCGGCGATGTGTATGTGGCGTACGACGGTGGCGCCCCGCAGCTCGTGAAGTCGTACCGGAGCGACGCCAACACCGTCGAGCGCCTTGAGCTCGCTGTTCCGGCGGGCGCGAAGTCGGCCCGGCTGAGCTTCCGCTACACCGGCACGAACAGCGCCTTCTGGACCGTCGACCAGGTCGCCTTCGGCCGGCCCAACCCGCCGTCGCAGCTCACCGTCACCTCGCTGAAGGCCGACACCCGGCTGCTCGGCCGGCCCGGCTCCGACGCGGCCTGGAAGGTCACGGCGAACGGTGTGGTGAAGACCGCGCAGGGCAAGCCGGTGAAGGGCGCGAAGGTCACGGCCGAGCTGACGGCCGGCGGCAGGGTGCAGAAGCTGACGGGTACGACGAAGAAGGACGGCTCGGTGCGCTTCAAGGCGACCCTGCGGCGGGGTGTCGCCGAGGCCGCGCTGACCGTCACCGATGTGCGCTACCAGCACCTCGCGTACTACGGCGAGCTCGACCCGGTCCACACCCTGGACCTCACCCGCCCCACCGGCCACCGGGGCTGATCGACCGGCCGGGCCCCGGAGCCACCGGCCGGGGCCCGTTCACACCGCGCATACGCCGGACACCGGCCCCGGCCGTACCGCTCCCGCGCCGGGTTACCGTGACAGTTCCCGCCGGTGCAGCCCTCAGCAGGCCGCCGGGGCACACAGCACAGCGGCCCCCGGCGCCACGATGCGCTGCGCACAGCTTCCCGCTCCCGGGGCCGTCTACTGTGCCGCCGTCCCCACCCGCCGAGCGCGACAACTGCACGTTCCGGTGCAACCGGAGAACCCCTGGAACCGGGGCGGGGCAAGGCCGGGACCGCCGCGCTCCGCCCCGATTCCGCTCATTCCACCGATCGAAGAGCCTCCGCCAGAATCTCCGCGCCCTCCTCCGCCTCCGGGATGGTCAGCGAGAGCGGTGGTGCGATCCGCAGCACGCTGGTGTTGTGACCGCCGCCCTTGCCGATGAGCAGGCCGCCCTCCCGGGCCGCTTCGAGTACGGCGGCGGCCGCCTCCGGGTTCGCCTCGTCGGTGCCGGGTTTCACCAGCTCGATGCCGATCATCAGGCCCCGGCCGCGTACCTCCCGTACACACTCCGAAGCCGCGCCGATCGCACGCAGCCGCTCGATCAGCAGTCCGCCGACGCGCCGGGCGTTGCCCTGCAGATCGTGTTCGAGGAGGTACGAGAGGTTGGCGAGGCCGGCCGCCATGGTGACCGGGGAGCCGCCGAACGTCGAAATGGAGTTGGAGTCAAGGCAGTTCATGACGTCGGCACGGGCCACGACACCGCCGATCGACATGCCGTTGCCGATGCCCTTGGCGAAGGTGAGGATGTCCGGCGGCCCGTTCTCGCCGTGCGCCTGCCAGCCCCAGAAGTGTTCTCCGGAGCGACCCCAGCCGGTCTGTACCTCGTCCGAGATCCACAGGATGCCGTGGCGGTCGAGGACCCGGCGGAAGGCCGCGTACAGACCGTCGGGCGGTGAGGTGAACCCGCCGACGCCCTGGATGGGTTCGGCGATCAGGGCGGCGGGCTCGCGGGTGTGGCCGAGCAGGTCCTCCAGGTCGGCGACGCAGGCCGCGATGAACTCCGCGTCGCCGAGGTGCGCGTACGGTCCCCGGGTGCGGACGCCGCCGTGCACGTACAGCGTCTGCAGCGGCGACAGATTCGTGGGCGACCAGGCGCTGTTACCGGTGATGGAGACCGCGGAGAAGGATCTGCCGTGGTAGCTGTTGCGCATCGCGAGGATCTGGTTCGACCTGCGGTACGTGGTGGCGAGCAGCAGGGCGGTGTCGTTGGCCTCGGTACCGGAGGTGGTGAAGAAGACCCGGGCCTCCGGGATGCCGGAGAGCGTGGCGATGCGTTCGGCCAACTCGACCATCGGCCGGTTGAGGTAGAGCGTGGAGGAGTGGATGATCCGCCCGGCCTGCTCACTGACCGCCTTGGTCACCTCGGGGAGGGCGTGGGCGGTCATGGTGGTGAGGATGCCGCCGAAGAAGTCGAGGTAGCGCCTGCCGTCGGCGTCCCAGATGTGGCGGCCCTCGCCGTGGGTGATCTCCAGCGGGTTCTTGTAGTAGAGCGCCAGCCAGTCGGGGCTGACGGCGAGATGGCGTCGGTGCAGGCTGCTCACGGCTCCACCAGTCCTTCGTACGCGTCGGGTCGGCGGTCCCGGTAGAACGCCCACTGCTGGCGGACCTCGTCGATGAGGCCGAAGTCGAGGTCGCGGACGAGGAGTTCCTCCTCCTTGTCGCTGGCGACCTCGCCGACGAACTGGCCGCGCGGGTCGACGAAGTAGCTGGTTCCGTAGAAGTCGTTGTCGCCGTACTCCTCCTGGCCGACGCGGTTGATCGCGGCGACGAAGTACTCGTTGGCGACGGCGGACGCGGGCTGTTCCAGCTGCCAGAGATAGCTGGAGAGGCCGCGCGAGGTGGCAGACGGGTTGTACACCAACTGGGCCCCGTTGAGCCCGAGTTGACGCCAGCCCTCCGGGAAGTGCCGGTCGTAGCAGATATAGACGCCGACCTTGCCGACGGCGGTGTCGAAGACCGGCCAGCCGACGTTTCCGGGCTTGAAGTAGTACTTCTCCCAGAACCCCTTGACCTGCGGGATGTGGTGCTTGCGGTACTTGCCGAGATAGGAACCGTCGGCGTCGATGACGGCGGCGGTGTTGAAGTAGAAGCCGGACTGCTCGATCTCGAAGACCGGCACGACGATCACCATGCCGGTCTCGCGGGCCAGTTCCTGCATCCGCCGGACGGTCGGCCCGTCCGGGACGGCCTCGGCCCAGCGGTAGTGCTCGGGTTCCTGCACCTGGCAGAAGTAGGGGGCGTTGAACACCTCCTGGAAGCCGATGATCTTCGCGCCCCGGCGGGCGGCCTCGCGCGCATGCTCCTCATGCTTGGCGATCATGGATTCGGTGTCGCCGGTCCAGGTCGCCTGGACGAGTGCGGCGCGTACGACTTGGGACATGAGCTGCTCCTTCGACGCGGCGTCAGAGAGCCTCTACGCGTTTCTACGCCCGTAGACACGTGCGTAGAGGAGAACGTAAGCCCCGTCACACAGCGGGGCAAGACCATCGCCGTGAACCGACGGAGTCGATCATGTTTCACACCCGTGCGGTCCACACGTTCATTCCCTTTCCAGTGCGGAAAGCAGATGCCATGATGGCAAGTGCTGTCGACGAGGGGACGCACCATGACGGAGCACATCGACGCCTCGGCATCACTGGCGGACGCCGCACGCGTCGAGCGCGGAGCACGGGCCGGCAGCGGCCGGTACACCAGGTATCTGTGGGTGTTCGCCGCCTGGCAGCTGATCCTGATCCCGGCTGTCGTCCTGGGGCACGGCAATCCGGCGTCGAACCCGGCCATCGTGGCGAACGGCCTGCTGGTCGTGGGCCTGTCGGTTTTCGCCCAGCGGCAGCCCGCCCAACGCCGCGGTCTGACAAGGAAACACGTGCTGTTGATCGACTCATGGACCGTGCTCTACAGCGTGACCGTGGTGCTCGCCGTGACAGCGTTCAAGGACAGCGTCGTGCTGGCCGTGCTCGCCGCACTGACCTGCGCGATTCCGCTCGCCGTCGGAGCCTGGCCGGAAATGAGGCGCTCGGTGTGACAGAGGCATCCCCGGCGGCCCGGGCCACCGGCCCCCATCCGCGCCATGCGCTCGAACCGCTGCTGACGTCGCCGGTGCGGCTGTCGATCGTGGCGGCGCTCGCCCCCGTGGAGCGTGCCGAGTTCGGTTACGTACGGGACCTGGTGGAGATCAGCGACTCCGTGTTGTCGAAGCAGGTCTCGGCCCTGGAGGGGGCGGGCCATGTCGCCGTGAAGAAGGGCCGGATCGGCCGGCAGCCCCGGACGTGGCTCTCGCTGACGGCGACCGGTCTCGCCGTCTACCGACGCCATCTGGACGCGCTGCGGGCCATCGCAGGGGCTCAGGGCTTTTAGGGCGCGTCCGGCGGATCGTTCGTCCGGCGCGAGCATGCCGTCTTCATGACGCCGCCTGACGCTCGCCCGGCTCCCGGCTCCCCGCTCCCCGCTCCCCGCTCCCGGCTCCCGGCTCCCGGCTCCCGGGCCGGTGGTCCCCCGCCCCGGTTTGTATTCTCGGCAGGCGCCCCCATCCATGCGGCACCTGTGAGAGGAACCACCATGACCACCGAGCTGAGCCGCGACGCCCTGACCGGGCTCCTTGAACGGGCCCGCCAGGACTACCAGGACCTCGCGGGACTCGGGCTCTCGCTCGACCTCACCAGGGGCAAGCCGGCACCGGAGCAGCTCGACCTCTCCGAGGACCTGCTGAGTCTGCCCGGCGGGCGGCACACCTCCGCCGACGGCACGGACGTGCGCAACTACGGTGGGCTGCAGGGGCTGCCCGAGCTCCGGGAGATCTTCGCCGGGTTGCTCCAGGTGCCGGCCGGTCAGCTGCTCGCGGCCGGGAACTCCAGCCTTGAGCTGATGCACGACTGCCTGGTGCACGCCCTGCTGAGCGTGCTGCCGGGCGCCGAGTCGCGCTGGGTGGAGCAGCAGCGGATCGCGTTCCTGTGCCCGGTGCCCGGCTACGACCGGCACTTCGCGCTCTGCGAGCGGTTCGGGATCGACATGATCCAGGTGCCGATGACCGCCGAGGGCCCGGACATGGAGGCCGTGGAGCGGCTCGTCGCCGAGGACCCGGCGATCAAGGGCATCTGGTGCGTACCGAAGTACAGCAACCCGGACGGCGTCTGCTACAGCGACGCGACCGTGGCGCGACTCGCCTCGATGAGCACCGCCGCGTCCGACTTCCGGATCTTCTGGGACAACGCCTACGCCGCCCACCACCTCACCGACGAGCCCGTCGAGATCGCCGACCTGCTCGCCGCCTGCACCGAGGCCGGGAACCCGGACCGGGCGTTCGTGTTCGGCTCCACCTCGAAGATCACCGCGGCGGGCGCCGGCGTCGCCTTCTTCGGCTCGTCGCCCGCGAACGTGCAGTGGCTGCTCGGCAACAACGCCAAGCGGTCGATCGGCCCCGACAAGGTCAACCAGCTGCGGCATGTCCTGTTCCTCCGGGACGCGAACGGGGTACGGGCCCACATGGAGCGCCAACGCTCCCTGCTGCAGCCCAAGTTCGAGGCGGTCGCGCGGATCCTGGACGCCGAACTCGGCGGGACCGGGCTCGCGACCTGGACCTCGCCCAAGGGCGGCTACTTCGTGACCCTTGAGGTGCCGGACGGCTGTGCCAAGGAGGTCGTACGCCGTGCCGCCGAGGCAGGCATCGTGCTGACCCCGGCCGGCGCCACGCACCCGTACGGCGACGACCCGCGCGACGCGGTCATCCGGATCGCACCCAGCTACCCGGGCCTCGCGGAGCTGGAGCAGGCGATCGAGGGGCTCGCCGTCTGCGTCCGGCTCGTGGGGTACGAGCAGCGGGCGCGCTAGGTTCTGTCCGGCGAATCACGGGCGGCACCGGAGCCGGACCACTGCGACGGTGACAGTTCCGGCACCGGAGCCGGACCACTGCGACAGTGACAGTTCCGGCACCGGAGCCGGACCACTGCGACGGTGACAGTTCCGGTGCCGGTGCCGGTGCCGTGGAAGATGTAAGCCCGAAAACGCGGGAATCCACTTCTTATGCGCACTGGACCCGCAGGTCGTCGTTGAGCATGCTCCCGGCTGTCGCCGATCCTTGCGGTCACGGCGAGCTGCTGTCCATGGGCGGAGCGACAGTCCCTGCTCCGAACCGTGGAGCCGCCAGTGGAAGGGAAACAGATCCGGGGATACGGGGAACGCGGGGCCGAACGGACCTGCGGTGGTCACCACTCGAGAACGAGCCATCCCCGGTGCGGAAGCTCTGGCTCCGCAGTAACCCGATGCTGGGTCAGCAGAGTCTTTGCGTCGACTGGTCCGGCCAGCGGGGCGAGCAGAGTGGCGTGGACCTCGCCGGGGGGCGACGCAACGTCCACTCGTATCGTGGCCGGGTCCGCGCTGCCGTTCGCGACCGCCAGGCGGTGAGTGCCGTCCTGGGAGCGCGACAGGTGGGGTATCAGGTGCGGTCCGCCGCTGATAAGGGGCAGCGCCGGCCGGTCCGCCTCCAGGAAGCGGACCGCACGGTGCGCGAGCCGCTGCCCGTCGTCGTCACGGGGCAGGTTCTGCAGCGCGGTCGCCGCGAGCACCACCACCCGCCCGCCCAGCCGGTTGGCAAACGCACAGCGGCCCGCACCCCACGCGGCGCCGTCCGCGGCCACCACCTGGGTCCAGACCTCGGCGCCGGCCAGCGGCTCCAGCCGGGCCAGCGCCGGCTGGAGGTTGACGCTCAGCGCCGTGCCCTCGCCGGTCGCCCCGCACGCCCCCTCGGCGGTCACCAGTTCCCTCGCATACGGACCCGGCCCGGTGTGCGCCTCGCGGTCCACGACCTCGGCCACGCGTACGCCCATCGCCGCGCCGAACCCGCGCTCGTCGAGCACCGCCGCGGCGACTGCGTCGAGAAGCAGTCCGCGCGAGAGCATCCCCTCCAGCTCGGCATCGTCGAACGCCCAGGCGGCGGCGCCGAACAAAGCCGCCACCGGAGCCGGTCCCGCGGTCACCGGCACGCCGTAGCGGAGCAGGAAGTCCGCGGCCGGCCCGGGGTCCACGGCCAGTTCTTCCAGCGCCGCGTCGGCCGCCGGCCGGGTCCGCCCCGGTCCACCGGTGCGCACGCGCGCAGCGGTGTCTGTTCGAAACGGCAACCACACACCGGCTGTCGCGTCCCGCTCTGGCCGGCGTTCCGCGATCCAGTCCAGCGCCGGGCGGGAGCGCCGCAGCATCCGGCCCACCGCCGGGAAGCGCTCGGCCTGTCTGCCGTAGGTCGGGTGGAGGTTGAGCAGCAGCGCGTCGGAGCCGGCGAGTTGCGCCGCCACCATCTCGGACCACGTCTGCGTGTCGGACTTCGACCACGCGGTGTGCGGCCAGTTCTCGATCTCCGGTTCGCTGGTGACCCCGTCCGGGCGCAGCGCCCGCTGCGCCTCCAGCATCCACACCGAGTCGCTCAACTCCCGCCCGGGAGCGTCGGCATAGGGTGCGAAGTGCGGACGCTGGACGGGCCGCCCGCCGCTGCCGGTGAGCGCGTCGAACAGGGCGGTCCAGTCGCGACCCTCGACCGAGGCCGGGCCGAGCCGCGAACTCATCAGCCCGAGCCGGGAGCGGCCTGCGGACCGATCCCCCACCTCCCGGGCGACCAGCGCGGTCACTTCCAACTGCGCCTCCCGCCACACATGTTGGAGCAGCGCCCGCCACGGGTGCGGCGGCCCGGGCGCGGTGACGGCGGCCGCCAGCTGCTCCCGGGTGACCGGTTCACCGGCCAGTTCCGCCACCCGGTCCAGCATCGGCGGTTCGAAGCCGCCCCAGCGCAGCGGCATGTGGTTGTGGTAGCGGAAGTCGTCCTCCAACCACAGCACCCGGCAGCCCAGTTCGGCGAAGCGCCCGTAGTGCGCGCACAGCCAGTCCCGCCATCGCGGGCAGGCGAACGACGCCTGCGCGGCGGCGACGTCGCCCTGGGGGGAGACCATCGGCGCGAAACCCAGTTGGTTGCGCCGGCCCCGGTCGGCATGGCCGGTCGTCGCCCACGGGTTGAGGCTGACGCCGATTCCGGCGACGGTCAGCTCCTCGTGTGCGATGGCAGCCGTCTCGAACCAGCGGTCCTCGTCCGCGCCGGCGAGGTGCCCGGTGAAGACTTCCTCGGCGGCAAGCAGCAGCACGACCTCGTCCACGCCGTTCTCCACGCAGTCCGTCGCCAGCGCACGGGCGTCCGTGGCGGTGTCCGGGGAGGGGTGGATCTGGAACCGCAGGTGGTAGCGCGCCGTCACGGCGTTCCTCCTCACTTGAGGCTCCCGGCCGTCAGACCGGAACGCCAAAACCGTTGCAGGGAAAGGAAGAGCAGGACCAGCGGCACGACCGAGACCAGTGCCGCAGTGATGATCACGTTGGGCGGCACCGCGTTGCCGACGCCCCGCTGGGATTGCCAGCCGACGATGCCCACTGTCACGGGTTGCAGCTTGGCGTTGGCGAGCATCAGCACCGGCAGCAGGTAGTTGGTCCAGATGGTCACGAACTGGAAGAGGAAGATCGTGACCAGGGCGGGCGACATCACCCTCAGGGCGATGGTGGCGAAGATACGGGTCTCGCCCGCGCCGTCGACCCGGCCCGCCTCGATCAACTCGTCCGGCACCGACGCGCCCGCGTAGATCCGCGCCAGGTAGACGCCGAACGGGCTGACCATGCTCGGCAGCAGGACGCTCCAGTACGTGTCGACCAGGTGCACCGGCGAGAACATCAGGTACAGCGGGATCGCCAGGAGCGGCTGCGGTACGAGGACGGCGGCGAGCACGACGTTGAACGCGAACTCCCGTCCCCGGAACGGGTACTTGGCCAGGGCGTAGCCGGCCAGCGCGGAGATCAGGGTGCTCAGGGCGGCGCCGCCGACGGCGTAGACGACGCTGTTGAGCAGCCACCGCCAGAAGATGCCGCCCTGCTCGGTGAAGACGGTTCGGACGTTGGTGAAGAACGCGAAGTGGCCGCCGAACCAGAACCCGTTGCCCGCGAACAGGCCGGAGTCGGTCTTGGTGGCGGACACCAGCAGCCACCACACCGGTGCCAGGAAGTAGCAGGCGGTGAGCACCATGACCGCGAGCACCACCCAGCGGGACAGTGCGAGCGGCCGGCGCGGCGGCCGCGGCGGCGGGGTCAGGGCCTTTCCCTCGGGCCGGACCGGGGTGTGCGTGGCGGTCACAGCGCCGCCCCCTTCCGCTGCACCAGGCGCAGGAAGCCGAACGACAGCACGAAGGCCAGCAGCGCGAGGATCACACCGGTGCGCGCGTCCTGGGCCGCATCAACCGGCGCCGCCGCCCGCCGGTCCTGCGGCAACTCGCGGACGCCCCGGTCCCCGGGGCGTCCGTCGACGCCCGGCGTGCAGGAACTTGCTCGGCGACCCGCAGGATGGTGGGGGAAAAAAGCTGCCGATCCGCTCCTCGTCTGCGGACACGCGTACGCCGTCAATGCCTTCCGCGTTTCCTCCCGTTCGAGTGATGTGCAGCGTGTCAGGAGAATCTCGGAGCGGTCTGGGCAGTCTCCAGGCGACCGATCCTGGGAGGGGAAGCCGTGGCACTGTCACGCGAGTACGGGCGCGCCATCAGCGAGGGGCCGACGCCGGCCGACGCTTCGGGGGCGCCGGTCCTGCCCTGTCCGAGCGGCTGGTCCGCGCTGGCCTTCTCCGACGAGTTGCGGCCGGGCGCGGTGCTCACCCGGCCTTTGGCGGGGCAGGACGTGGTGCTGTACCGGCTCGGTACGGGGGCGGTCCGCGCCATCCGTCCGTACTGCCCGCACCTCGGCGCCCATCTCGGTCTGGCGAAGGTCGACGGAGACGATCTCGTATGCCCCTTCCACTTCTTCGCGTTCGGCCCCGACGGCACGTGCGTGCGGACGGGATACGACACAAAGCCGCCGAGATCACCGTTGGCGCAGTTGCCGGTGCACGAGGTCAACGGTGCTGTCTTCGTCTGGCGGCACCACGACGGCCGGGCACCGGACTGGTTCATCCCCGACTGGCACGAGATCGGCCACCGACCCGCCCGTAGCGCCGCCTGGGAGCTGGCCGGCAATGTCCAGGAAGTCATCGAGAATTCGGTGGACCTCGGGCATTTCGCCACCCTGCACGGCTGGGACAGGGCTGAGATCGGCGGGCCTGTCGTCTACGACGACGCCGCGTTCCACGTGTCCATGCGGGCCCACGAGTCGGCGCCGCTGCTCGGAAGCTTCGTCGTCGAGGTGGAGGTGGACGGCTACGGACTCGGTTGCCTGCACGCGGATGTGTACACGCCTCGGCTCGGGCTTCGGATGTGCACGATGGTGATGCCGACGGCCATCGCGCCCAACCGGATGCAGTTCCGGCAGAGGAACCGCATCGCCTTCGCGGAACCGGCCCGGTTACCGGCCCCGCTCGCACGGGTGGTGAGCCGAACCGCCGCTCGGCTGCTGGACCGCTCCATCTTCCGGTCCAGTTGCGAATTCACCGCCGCCGACTTCCCGATCTGGCATCACAAGCAGTACCAGCAGCCGCCCCGGCTGGCTCCCGGTGATGGTCCGATCGGCCCGTTCCGCCGCTGGGCCCGGCGGTTCTATCCGCCGCCGGGGGAGGTCGGGGGAACGTGGCTCAGCCACGGCGAGCGCGGCAACGGAGCGGGCGTGTTGTGAGTCCTCGGCCCTGCGTGCCGGGCGGAGCTTTGCGGACACCGGCTAGGGGGCACCCACGATGCCCGCCACCCGCAGCGCATGGACGACATCCCACTCCCGCGCCGGTGACACCGCGCGGGCCGCGGCCAGCAGTTGCGGTACGAGCTCGTACGGATTGCCCGCCGCGACCCGGGCCGCGTCCTGCGGAGTCCGTACGCGGATGAAGGCACCCAGCAACGCCTGCGCCTGCGGCCCCCGCCCCGCCCGGTCCAGCGCCACCACCGCATCGGCGATCTCCGCGGCCGGCCGCGCCACCCCCTGGCGCAGCAAGTGGTCGCAGTCGTCCGGGCGTCCCGCGGCAGCCAGCGCGCCCGCCGCCGCGGCGAGTTCGGCAGGCGGCAGCGAGGACACCTCCCACAGCAGGGTCGCCCAGTCCGCGTCGAGGCCCGCCCGGTGCAGCTCGACGGCAAGTACCGGCAGCCGGTCCGCGGGCCAGCCGGCCGCCTCGCAGAGCACGACATGCGCCTCGCCGCTGCGGCCCTCGGCCCGGAGCCGGAGCAGCCTTGCGACGGCGCCGGCGGCGGCCCGGTGTGCCTCGGGGTCCGGGGCGGCGGAGGTCCGGTCCGAAGGCGCGTCGTCCTCGGCCGGGGCGGCACCGAAGCGGGCGCCGCGCGGTACGACAGCCGTCGCCGGCGGTAAGGGCAGGACGGGTGCCGCCACAGCTGCGTCGCCATCGGCTTCGTCGACGTCCAGACCGGCGAACCGGGCGCCCCGCGGCTTCTTGGGCTTGGGCGCGGGCGGCCGAGGAGTACGTGGTGCCTCGTCGGGGCCGCGCTCGGGGCCGCGCTCGGGCTCAGGTTCCCGGTCCCGGCCCAGGTCCGGTGCCGGCTCCTCCGTGCGGAACCAGCCCGTCGGCACGGTCACCGCGGCCAGTCGCCCGCGCAGCTCCGTACAGCGGGCGGTGGCGCGTTCGTGGTCGTCCCGGGCCCAGGCCACCTCTTCCGCGGGGGTCGTCGTTCCGCCCGCCCCGGCCGCCCGGAGCCGCTGGGCCGCGTACGTCTGCTCGCGCAGCATCAGCTCCAGCCGTTCGACGAGCACCTGCCGTCCACCGGGCCGTCGGTCGTGGGCGGCCACCGAGGCGGAGTACAGCTCGGCGGCCCGTACCGACTCGCGCTGTGCGTACGCCGTGCTGCGCACGGCCGCCAGGTCCTGGAAGAGCGACTCCATCACGTCCCAGGGTGGAATCTCGGCGCCGTCGAGACAGGCGCGCATCCCTGCGGGATCGCGTCGGCAGAAGACGCCGTACCAGCCGCTCCCGGGGTCCAGCAGCGCCACCACATCCCGTAGATATTGCGTGAACTCCCGTACTTCCCAAGCACCTTGATGCACCGTCATCGTCGCCCTCGCCAACGTCGACTGGAGCCTTCCAGTCCGCAGGCATTCGACCTCAGCCGTGTTACAGCACGGCTACGCGCGCTTTTCGACTGCGGTGCGGTCGAAGCACGGTGCGGCGCACGCCCCCCTTGAGCGCCCCGGAATCAAGGCCCGAGAGGGCTGGAGAGGGCGGAGACAGGGGCTATCCGGCCAGCGGCACCACATCCGGCTCCGGAGCGCAGCGCGTGAGCAGTTCGTCCATCGAGAGCCCGAGCGCCCCGGCCAGCGCCGCGACGGTGAAGAAGGCGGGGGTCGGGGCGCGGCCCGTCTCGATCTTGCGCAGCGTCTCGGCGGAGATTCCGGCGCTCGCCGCGATCTCGACCATGCTGCGCCCGCCGCGCGCCTCGCGGAGCAGCGCTCCGAGGCGTTCGCCGCGACGGCGCTCTTCCGGAGTCAGGGGCGTTCGTACCATGCCGTCATTCTAATACCGCCGCGACCGGTATAGTAATTGGCATGGTGCAGCTCAAGACAGACACATCCATCGAAGCGATGCGCGAGACCGGCCGGGTCGTGGCGCAGCTGCTGACGGCCGTACGGGAAGCGGCGGCGGTCGGCGTCTCGTTGCGCGAACTCGACGAGGTCGCCCGCGGGGTCCTCCGCGAGGCGGGCGCCGGGTCCCCGTTCCTGAACTACCGGCCACATTTCGCCCCCACCCCGTTTCCAGCCGTGATCTGCGCGTCGGTCAACGACGCGATCGTGCACGGCATCCCGACCGACCAGCGGCTGCGCGACGGCGATCTGGTGAGCATCGACGCGGGCGCGACGCTCGGTGGCTGGGCGGGCGATTCGGCGATCAGTTTCACCGTCGGGCGCGCCCGGCCGGCGGACACCCAGCTGATCGACACGGCGTACGCGGCACTGGAGGCGGGGATCGCGGCGGCGGTCGTCGGCAATCGGATCGGTGACATCGCACATGCGATCGGCACGGTGTGCCGCGGCGCCGGTTACGGCATTCCGGAGGGGTTCGGCGGCCATGGTGTGGGCCGGTCGATGCACGAGGACCCGGCCGTCCCCAACGAGGGACGACCGGGTCGCGGCATGCCGTTGCGGCACGGAATGGTGCTGGCGATCGAGCCGATGCTGATCGGCAGTGGCAAGGACGCGTTCCATCCGGACCGGGACGGCTGGACGCTGCGTACGTCCGACAGCAGCCGGGCTGCGCACGCCGAGCACACGGTGGCGATCACCGACGACGGTCCGCGCATCCTGACCGCGTTGTGATCAACCTCCCCTTATGCAGGTCTAGTTGTTCTGGATGAACTGCTCGGCGAGGGCCTCGCCGGCGGTGACGGCGGCGCTGTGGCTCTCGATCGGCGACACCTCGGAGTTCTTGAACAGGATGTAGGTGACGCCGGATTCGGCGCCGCCGGTCTCCGGGTCGGGGTCGATGCCGAGTGCCTCGGCGGTGGCGTACGAAGCCTCGCCGATGATCTTGTTGGGGCCGGTGTCGCCGACGACGGCGTACTCGACCTTGTTGTTGTAGATGACGGCGACGACGCCACCGCCCTTGATCCCCGCGTTGCTGTAGTTCCAGATGCTGCTGCTGCTCGGCACGACGACGTACGGCAGTTCTTCGGCGTTCAGCGGCTTGTCGTCGGAGGTGCGGAACGCCGTGTCGTCCTGGAACCACGGGTCGGTGTTCTCGTTGCAGGCGTTGGTGACCTGGCCGTCGCAGTCGATGTCCATGTCGGCCTTCCAGAACACGGCACCGTTCTTGCCGCAGACCGGTACGGTCGCCGAAGTCTCCTCGTCCGTACGGTACTTGCCGTTGGAGATCTGCGAACACGAGGTGACCTCGGCCAGCAGATCGGCCGCACTGACGGAGCCTTCCTTGATGCCGGCCCCGGCCCGGCCGACGGCGCCGGAATCCATCCGGGGCGCGGCGGCAGCGATGACGTCGCCCGAGGCCGGGTGGGCCTCGGCGGCCGGCGTCAGTGTGGCCGCGAGCAGGGCGGCACCGGAGGCAGCGGCGAGGGCGAGCGTTCGAGTACGCACAGTGGGGGTGCCCTTCCATTAGGAAACTTTCCTTACCGACGCGGCCAAGGTGGACCCGAAGCCATGTCTCCGTCAAGACTGCGGGGCTGGTTCCTCGCGAAACAGTCGCGCCCAACCAGCCCCGCACAAACGGTTATTGACGGAGCGTCATGGTCGACCGCTCGGCTTCACGACCATGGCCGAACCCCCGCCCCGGCGCACCTTCTCGGCAGCCGCCAGCCACCGTCCGTCCGGCAGCCGCTGTACACCGGTCGCTGCTCCGATCTCGGGATTCAGCTTGAAGACATGCCCCAGCGACTCCAGTTCCGCCCGCACGGGGCTGTTCCACAGCCCCGGTTCGAGCTCCGTCGTCGCCGAGTTGCGCTGGCTGGCGCGCGGCGCCGCGATGGCGTCGACCAGCGGCAGCCCCCGGTCGACCTTGCCGATGAGCGACTGCAGAACGGTCGTGATGATCGTGGCGCCGCCCGGAGAGCCCAGGGCCAGCACCGGCTCACCGTGCTTCAGCACGATCGTCGGCGAGATGGACGAACGCGGACGCTTGCCCGGACCCGGCAGATTCGGGTCGTGGACCGCCGGGCTGGCGGGCGCGAACGAGAAGTCCGTCAGCTCGTTGTTGAGCAGATAGCCGCGCCCCGGCACAGTGATGCCGCTGCCGCCCGTCTGCTCGATCGTCAGGGTGTACGCGACGACATTGCCCCACTTGTCGGCCGTCGTCAGATGTGTGGTGTTCTCCCCCTCGTACGTCGTCGGGGCTGCCGTGCCGCCGGACTTGCAGTCGCCCGGGTGACTGGGATCCCCCGGCGCCAGCGGGCTGGTCAGCACCGCGTCGTCCCTGATCAGGCACTCCCGCGAGTCGGCGAACCGCTGGCTGAGAAGCCCCCGCGTCGGTACGTCCTCGAACGCCGGGTCGCCGACCCACCGCCCTCGGTCCGCGAACGCGATCCGGCTCGCCTCGATGTAGCGGTGCAGATACTGCGCCTCGCTCGCCTTCGAAAGGTCCGTGGACTCAAGGATGTTGAGCGCCTCGCCGACGCTCGTACCGCCGGACGAGGAGGGTGCCATGCCGTACACGTCGAGGCCGCGGTAGCCGACCTTCGTCGGAGCCTGCCGCAGCGCCCGGTAGGACCGCAGGTCCTTGGCTGTGAGGTCGCCGGGACGCACGACCCGGGTGGCCTTCGGATCCACGGGCGGGTTACGTACGGTCCGTATGACGTCGTCGGCCAGCTCGCCCCGGTACAGCTCGTCGATGCCCTTGCGGCCCACCTGTTCGTACGTACGCGCCAGATCGGGGTTCTTGAAGACGGAGCCGACCACCGGCAGTTGACCGCCCGGCAGGAAGAGCTTGCTGGTCGCCGGGAAGTCGGCGAACCTGGCCTGATTTCCCTCGGTCTGCGAGCGGAACGTGCTGTCGACGACGAAGCCGTCCCTGGCGAGCCGCTCGGCCGGCTTCAGCACCTGCCGCAGCGACTTGCTGCCCCAGGTGCCGAGCGCGGTGTCCCAGGTGGCCGGGGTGCCGGGGGTGCCCACGCTCAGTCCGCTGGTGACCGCGTCGTCGAAGGCGAGCGGCTTGCCGTTCTCCAGGAACAGCGAGGAGTCCGCGCTGCGCGGTGCGGTCTCCCGGCCGTCGATCGTCTCCACGGTGTGCTTCTTGGCGTCGTAGTAGACGAAGTAGCCGCCACCGCCGAGACCTGCCGAGTAGGGCTCGGTGACACCGAGCGCCGCCGCGGTCGCCACCGCGGCGTCCACCGCGTTGCCGCCCTTGCGGAGCACCTCGATACCCGCGGCCGAGGCATCCGCGTCGACGCTGGCGACCGCCCCTCCGTAACCCACCGCGACAGGAGACTTGGGGGGTGGCGCGGTCGGTGGCGCTGACGAGGACGGGGCGGCTGCCCCGATCGTGACGACAGCGGCGAGAACAACCGGCAACGACACATTCCGCGCGACGGATCGTCGCATGCGCACCTCCAGTGAAGACTTGTCCGCCGCAGGGTAACGCCGCCCCGCCCGACTCGTCAGGACCGCCGGGAACCCGAGGCCGATCGCCCGCTAACATGCCCGCCCATGACTGACGACGTACGCAACATCGTGCTGGGCGTGATAGCCGCCGGTATCAGCGCCGCGCTGGGCTGGATCGCCCGCACTTATCTCTGGCGCCGCAAGCTCCGCCGCAAGCAGGCGTTCTTCGGGCTGCCGGGCAACTCCGAGTGCCTGCTCGTCGTCAACCGCGACGCGGGCGGCGACGGCGCCGTCCACCGCCACGACGTCTTCGCCCTGCTCGAACTCTCCGCACTGATCAAGGACTGTTCGTCACACGCGCAGATCCTGTCCCACGACATCGCACAGCAGGGCTTCGGCGAGCGCACCGAATTCTGTGTCGGCGGGCCGGGCTCCAACCGGCGGATGGCCGCCCATCTCCATTCGCTGCTGCCCGGTGTGCGGATCAACACCGATCCGGAGCCCGGTCCGGACCGGGCTGCCTTCCAGGTCGGTTCAGAACGCTACCGGGCTGAGAAGGGCCTCGCCGAACACGTGCTGCTGGCGAGGCTGACGTTCGGTCAGGACACCCGTCCGGTCTTCCTGTTCTGCGGACAGCAGGCGATCACCAATCAGGCGGCCTCCCGCTATCTGGCCCGCAACTACGAGAAGCTGGCCCGCAAGCACGGCAACAGCACCTTCTGTCTGCTGCTGAAGGTGGTCAACTCGCAGGCGTACGGCCCCGATGTGGTGGAGCTCGTCGCCGATGTGACGCGGGCCGCGCAGACCCCCGTACCGGCACCGCGCACCTCGCACCGGGCGGCGGGCTGAGTTCCGCTGCCGGAGAAGCGTCCCACAGAGGGGCGGTCAGACGGAGCAGTGGGCCGGCCCGATGACACCGTCGGTGCCGGTCACTTTCACCGCCGCGCTCCGGTCCGCGGTGCGAGCCTGCGCGGCCGTGCAGATCAGCTGCTGCCGGGCGACCTCGGAGAGCTCCGTGACGGCGGTGTTCACCCGGACCGACACACCGTCCGGCCCCAGAGCCAGACTCAACTCTGCCCGAATGTCCGGAAGTTCGGTACGCAGGCCCGCCTCGGCCTCGGCCTTGGTGGGCCCGTCGAAGAGCATGGCGACCGCCTTGCCGGAGCCACGCCACACATGCACCGCACCCTTGTCGTCGACGTCGCCTTCCACCGTCACATCGACCTGCCGTACGACGGGCATCAGCCGGTTCGCGGACGACGAGGACACGAAGTAGAGCAGCGTGCCCTGCTGGCTCCCCGAGGGCACCTCCACGGTCGCCGGATCGCCGACCTCGACGACATCCGTCGCCCGTATCCCGCACCCGGTCGCCAGCAGCATGAGGGGCAGCAGGGCGCCGCCGAGGATACGTACGCGTCTCACTGCCCCTCCAGTGGTAGTTCCACGGTCAGGACCGCGCCGCCCCCGGGCCCGCCCGCGGCGTGCACGGTGCCGCCGTGCAGCCGTACGTTCTCCTGGGTGATCGCCAGACCGAGCCCGCTGCCCGCCGACCGGGTGCGGGCCGCGTCGGCCTTGTAGAACCGGTCGAAGATGTGCGGCAGCACGGCGGGGTCGATACCCGGCCCGCTGTCCGCGACCTCGGTCACCAGCCAGTGAGCCGCACCCCGCCGCTCGGTCCGCAGCCGTACGGTGACGGGCTGCGCGCCGTGCCGAAGGGCGTTGCCGACCAGGTTGGCCACCACGACGTCGAATCGGCGCGGGTCGAGCATCGCCCGTACTCCGTCCGGGAGTTCGGTGCGGACCCGGTCCTCCCAGTGCCTGCCCTGCAGGGACTTGCGGATCGTCTCGGCGACGTCGACTTCGTCGAGGTGGAGATCGGCCGCCTTCGCGTCGAAGCGGGATATCTCCATCAGATCCTCGACGAGGGTGGCGAGCTTCCCGGTCTCGGCGCTGATCAGCCGGACGGCGGCCGCGGTGTCGGGGTTCAGCTGGGCGGCGTCCTCGTCGAGCACCTCGGTGACGGCGAGCATCCCGGCGAGCGGGGTGCGCAGTTCGTGCGAGACGTCCGAGGCGAAGCGTCTGGCCCGCGCCTCCGCCCGCTGGAGCTCCTCCACCGACTCCTGGAGCTTTGTCGACGACTCGTTGAACGTCCAGGCGAGTTCGGCGAGTTCGTCGGAGCCCCTGACCTCGATACGGGTGTCGAGCTCGCCCCGGCCGATACCGGCGGCGGCCCGCCGCAGATCGCGTACCGGGCGCAGCACACTGCGGGCGGCGAGCAGGGCGGGCACCAGGGCGATCAGGAGGGCGGGCAGGGCGCCGTCGCGGGCCGCGGTGACCATGGCGTTGACATTGGCCTCCTCGGTGGAGAGCGGCATCACGGCGTAGAGGACGAGCCCGGTGGGCTGGCGTCCGTCGCCCCGGTCGAAGAGTGCGGGCATCCCGATGGTCAGCCAGGGATCGCCGTCCTTGACGACTCGTTGGAAGGAGCCGTGTGCGTTTCCACGGGCGGCGTTGCGCAGTGCGGGTGTGATCACGCCGGAGGTGGGCTGGTCCGTCGAGGAGACCCGGATCGTCCCGTATTCGGCGAAGACTCTCCAGGTGTGCGGCTTGCCCTCCCTGGCGAGGTTCTGGCAGGCCCGCCGCAGCTGCTCCGGATCCACCGGCAGGGTCACGGCCTGTGCGGCGATCCGGTCGCGGAACTGGGCGACGGCCGTGTCCTGGGCCTGCTGAAGGATGGCGGAGCGGGCCTCGCGGTAGGTCAGGGTCGCGGTGGTGGCGGCGCTGATTGCCGCGACCAGGAGGAACGCGCCTATGAGACGGGTCCGCAGTCCGAGCCGGGCGGCGAAGAGTTTCATACGAGCGGTCCGAAGCGGTAGCCGAAACCGCGGACGGTCTGGATGTAGCGCGGGCTGCCCGCCACGTCCTCGATCTTCTGCCTCAGCCGCCGCACACAGGCGTCGACCAGGCGCGCGTCTCCGTGGTAGCTGTGCTCCCACACGTATTCGAGGAGCTGCTGCCTGCTGAAGACCTGCTCGGGCGAGGCCGAGAGGTGGAGCAGCAGTTTCAGCTCGGAGGGCGCGAGCAGGATGCGCTGCCCCGCCTTGGCCACCGAGAGCCCGGCGCGGTCGACGGCCAGTTCGCCGTGGAATTCGATGCCGCTGCGCCCGGCGGGTTCGGCGAGCCTGCGCAGTACGGCGCGGATCCTGGCCTCTATCACTTCGGTACGGGCGGGCTTGACGATGTAGTCGTCGGCGCCGGCCTCCAGCCCGACGACCACGTCGAAGTCGTCACCTCGCGCCGTGAGCATGATGATCGGCAGCTGGCTGGTCTCCCGTATCCGGCGGCAGACCTGGACCCCGTTCATTCCGGGGAGCATCAGATCGAGGAGTACCAGATCGGGCCGGAACTCCCCCAGCGCGGCGAGCCCCTCCTCACCTGTCTCGACGGCCCGCAGCTCATGACCGCGCCGCCGCAGCCCCAGCTCGACCCCTTCGCGTACGGAGGGGTCGTCTTCGATCAGCAACACGCGCGGCATGGCATCAGTATCCCAGCGATCAAGGAATGGATTCGAACCGGTGAGCGGGTTGTGCGCCCGGCGGGTTCACGCCCGCCGCAGCCTTCCCCGGCCCGCCGCGATCATGGCGCTGATCTCCCGCAGCCGGAGCGGCCGTGCCAGCAGCACCACCGTGAGCAGGAGTACGACAGCCCCCGCCCCCACGGCGGCGAAGTCACCGGACCCCTCGCAGGCGCGAGCGGCCAGGTACCCCAGCAGTCCGGCGGGCACGCACGCCACCACCAGCCGGAGCTGGGCCCACAGCCCGGGCGACCGAACCAGCGAGGGCCGGGCGGCATCGTTGCCACAGACCCTGCGGTGCAGCACATACGCGGTGAGTCCGAAGCCCGCGAACAGCGCCACCGAGTACGCCCCGGCCATCCCGGTCACGGCCCAGCGGACCGGCAGCAGCAGATACGCGGCAATGGAGAGCCCGGCGTTGAGCGCGGCGACCACCAGATTGAGGAAGAACGGGGTGCGGGTGTCGCTCATCGCGTAGAACGCTCGGGAGAGCACGTACTGCCCGGAGTAGGCGATCAGCCCCGGCGCGAACGCCATCATCATCCCCGCCATCGCGGCAATGTCCGCGTCGCCCGTGCGCCCGTACCCGTACACGGCCCCGATCACCCACGGTGCCAGCGCGAACAGCACGGCCGCCGCGGGTACCACGACCGCAGCCGAGGTGCGCAGGGCGTACGAGACATCGCGCCGCACACCGGTCAGGTCGTTGTCGGCCGCCGCCCGGCTCATCCGGGGCATCAGCGCGGTGACGAGCGAGACGGTCACGATGCCGTGCGGCACCACCCACAGCTGAAAGGCGTAGCTGTACGCGGTGTAGCCCACGCCGCCCGGCACATGCTGTTCGACAGCGTGCTGACCGGTGGCGGTGGAGAGCCGGGTGACCACCCAGTAGGCGATCTGGTTGGTCAGCACGAGCATGACGAGCCAGCCGGCCGCGCGCAGCGGCCGGGTGAGTCCGCTGCCCCGCCAGTCGAACCGCGGCCGCCAGCGGAACTTCGCGGCGCGCAACGCGGGCACCAGGGCGAGCGTCTGTACGGCGATCCCGGCAGTGGTCCCCCAGCCGAGCCACTGGGCCTGCGCCGGGGTCAACGTGCCGTCGGAGTTTGCCGCGACGGTCAGGTAGATCCCGAACACCGCAATGATCACCATGTTGTTGAGGACCGGGGTCCACATCATCGCGCCGAACCGGTCGCGGGCGTTGAGCACTTGACCGAGGAGAGTGAACAGTCCATAGAAGAGGATCTGCGGCAGGCAGTAGCGGGCCAGGGCGATGGTGAGATCGGCCTGTTCGCCGTGGTAGTCGGGGGCGTAGACCGAGACGATCCACGGTGCGCCGACGACCGTGAGCGTGGTGAGGGCGAGGAGCCCGATCGTGCAGATGGTGAGCAGCCGGTCGGTGTACGCGGCGCCGCCGTCGGCGTGGTTCCTGGCGGCCCGCACCAGCTCGGGGACGAAGACGGCGTTGAGCGCGCCGCCGATGAGCAGCGTGTAGAGGATGTTGGGCACGGTGTTGGCGACGGTGTACCCGTCCGCCTGGAGCCCGGTGCCGAGCGCGGCGACGACGACCGCCGAGCGTATGAAGCCGGTCGCCCGGGACACGATGGAGCCGGACGCCATGACGGCGCCGCTGCGCAGCACCGAGCCGGACTTGCGCTCCGCGGCCTTCGCCGAGGTCGCCTCGGTGGCCGTCATCGGCGCGCCAGGTACGCGTGGAACGCCCGGTACAAGGTGTTGTTGGCAGTGCCGCCCACCGATGTCTCCCACTCTCCGAGGGTCTCGACGACCTGTCCTCCGGTGCCGAGCTTCCAACGGAGCAGCCCGAAGGGGCGGTCGTCGGGGTCAAGGGTGGAGGGTACCCCGCGCATGTCGTACACATCGGCACCGAGCCCATGGGCGTCGAGCATCATCTTCCACTGCAGTGCGTTGCTGGGACGGACCTCGCGGCGGTGGTCGGCGGAGGCGCCGGTCTGGTACCAGACGCGCCGGCCGGTGCTGATCATGGTGTGGGCGGCCAGGATCTCGCCCTGGTGGACGGCCAGATAGAGCTTCATCCGGCCGGGGTGTTCGGCGTTGAGTACGGCGTACTGCTGCTGGTAGTACGCGAGGGAGCGGCCGAGCCGGAAGCCGTCGCGCTCCTCGGTGATCCGCAGCAGCCGGTGGAATTCAGGCAGTTCGGCCGCGCCGCCGGTGACAATCCGCACCCCGGCCTTGTGGGCCTTGCGTACATTGCGGCGCCACTCCTGGTTGAGCCCCGACCACAGCTCGTCGGGGGTCCGTCCGGCAAGGGGCACCTGGAAGACATAGCGGGGCTGTGCGTCGGCGTCCTGGCCCCCGTCGCCGCCGCAGCGGCGCCAGCCGCGGGCCCGGAGCCGTTCGGCGACGGCCGTACCGAGCGGGTCCACCTCGGTCGCCAGTACGTCGCCGACCTTGCGGCCGGGGCCGGTGGCCGCTTTGAGCCGGGCGGTGTCCCAGCGGCGGTACGCCGGCGAGGGGCCGATCCGTACGGCGAAGGCGCCGGCCTTCCGCAGGTGCGCCATGAGCGGCCGCAGCCAACGGTCCATGTCGGGGTCGGCCCAGTCGGCCACCGGGCCCTCGGGCAGATAGGCGAAGTATTTGCGGGTTCCCGGGAATTGGCGGTAGAGCACCAGCGCGGCTCCGGTCAATTCACCCGAGTCGCTGTGCCAGCCGACCATTTCGGAGGTCCATCGGTCCTTCACCGAGGCCCAGGACGGATACTGCAGAAAGCTTGCCTCCGTGCGGCTGGACACGAAGGCCCGGTGCTCGGCGGCGGTCAGGCTGCGTATCCGTAGCTCGTGGTCGTGGCTGCGGTCTCCGGTCGCGAGCAGCGCTGACATGTTCGTGGCCCTCCCTGGTCCGCCCCCTTTGTCGGCTCTGCGGGGCTGCACAGGATGCTCACAGCGGTCCGTGACGGAGCCGAGCGGCGAATGTGACCGGACGATGACCGTTGCGCTGCGGTCCATGTCACACAGAGGATTTCCCGGTTTTCAGCCGTTTTGCGGAACCTATCGTCGGGTGAATACCTCTCCACCGACGAGAAGCAATGCCTTGGAGGTTTTTCCGTTGATCTCTGCACGCCGGCGCATACGCCGTACCGCCCCGCCCGTCCGTCCGGTCCGGCTCACCCTGATCGCGGGTACGGCGGTGCTCGGCGCCACGCTCACCGCCTGTTCCGGCGCGTCCGCATCGGACTCGGGCAAGGGGGCGGCCGGGGTCGCACCAGCGCACGACACCAAGGTCTCGGTGAACCTCCAGGGCAACAGCGCCACCCCCGGCAAGCCGGTGAAGGTGACCCTCGGCACCGGGAAACTGAAGACGGTCACGGTGAGCGCCGCCGAGGGGGACGCGCTCACCGGCCGGATATCCGCCGACGGCAGGACCTGGACGTCGGACAGGTTGACCTCGCCCGGCACCACGTACAGCGTCGACGCGAAGGACACCGAGGGCGGCAGCGACAAGGCCGGGTTCACCACCGCCGGGGCCGACAAGGTCAACAAGCTGACGCTGGCCCCCGGCAAGAACACCACGGTCGGCGTCGCCCAGCCGCTGTCGATCGTCTTCGACAACCCGGTGAAGGACAGGGCCGCGGTCGAGAAGGCCCTGAAGGTGTCCACCTCGAACAACACCGAGGGCTCCTGGGGCTGGCTGCAGGACTACTCCGGCAAGGACCGCGTCGACTGGCGCCCCAAGGAGTACTGGAAGTCCGGTACGAAGGTCACGCTCGACGCCGATCTCAACGGCATCGACTCGGGCCCGTCCGGCGGCTGGTTCGTCCGCGACTACCGGACCACCTTCACCATCGGCGCCGACCAGGTGGTCAAGGTCGACCTCGACCGTCACCGGCTGGCGCTGAAGCGGGACGGGAAGACCGTCATGGACGTGCCCATGTCGGCCGGCACCCCCGGCGGCGAGAAGGCGTCCTGGCGTGGCACGGCCGTACTGATGGCCAAGGAGGGCACGATCAACATGCGCTCCGAGACGGTCGGTCTGGGCGACGCCTACGACAAGATGGTCGACTCGTCGATGCGGCTGACCTGGTCGGGGATGTACGCCCACGCGGCGCCGTGGAACGCCGCCTACTTCGGGGTGGCCAACCACAGTTCGGGCTGTGTCGGGATGAGCGACGCCAACGCCGCCGCGCTGTACCAGCAGGTGCGGGTCGGCGACCCGTTCGAGATCACCGGCGCGGACGCCAAGGGCACGGTCGCGGAGGGCAACGGATACGGGGCGTGGAATGTGACATGGTCCGACTGGCAGGCGAAGAGTGCGCTGAAGTGAGCCGCACGGCCGCGCCGCACTGCTGACACCCCATCCAATAATCGTCACTCTCACGCAACTCACCGACGAGTCACCACGAGTAAGAGGCCAGGGTTACCGTCGGGTCATTTTGCACCGACACGCGTGAGGAGTGACGCGTGGCACGCCCGTACCCGGCTCTGCGCACCACCGCATCCATCGGAACAGTCGCCGTCCTGTTCGCCGGAGCCGCCCTCGGCGCGGCCCCGGCGGCCACCGCCCGGCCCGCCGCCGCAGCCGTGGCGGCGTCGGCCCCGAGCCTGAAGTTCTACGACATCCCCGGTTCCGGCGGGATCACCCTCAAGGGCAATGTGTTCACGCCCGCCGGCGCGGAGCCGGGCGACAGGTATCCGCTGATCGTGCTGCCCACCGGCTGGTCCATGCCGCAGGTCGAGTACCTCGCCCAGGCCCAGCAGCTCGCCGACTCCGGCTACGTGGTGGTCAGTTACACCTCGCTGGGCTTCTGGCTCTCCGGCGGCAGGATCGAGGTCGCGGGGCCGCCCGACCTCGCCGACGCCTCCTCGGTCATCGACTGGGCCCTGGCCAACACCCCGTCCGGCCCGGACCGCATCGGCATGGGCGGAGTCTCCTACGGCGCGGGCATCAGCCTCCTCGCCGCCGGGCACGACAAGCGGATCAAGGCCGTGGTCGCCCTCAGCGGCTGGGCCGATCTCATCGACTCCATCTACAGCGGCCGTACCCAGCACCTCCAGGCCGCGGCGCTGCTCGGCGGAGCCGGCGTGCTCACCGGCCGCCCGAGCGACGAACTGAACCAGACGCTCACCGACTTCCTCGGCTCCAACCTGGCCAAGGAACAGGACATGATCGCCTGGGGGAAGAAGCGCTCCCCGGGGCATGACTGCCCCCTGCCGAAGACACGACCCGAAGCTTCCCCCTGCAACTGCACACCTGGGGCCTGGAACGCAAGGTCCCACAGGAAGCAGCCGATGGTCGCCGAGAAGCAGAACCGCTTGCTTGAGTGCTGCCAGCGGATTCTCTCCGCTACCCGTTGCCCGGCTGCGAAGTCCCCAGGCCCAGGCCTTGGGCGACGCGCGCGCCGAGATCGGGATCCACTTTCGTCCAGTAGTCGTTGACCGCGCGCTCCTGAATGAAGTGCTCCACTCCCTGGCTCAGCTGCCAGACGATGTTGTCGACCAGATGGTCCCGATCGACCTGCGTCATCACCTGGCGGTAGAGCGTGCCGGGCTGGATGAAGTCGTCGTCGTCCCTGTGCGCCTCGTAGGCCGTGCGCATGATCTCGCCGGCCTCCACAAACCAGCTCGGATCGCGGTAGCGCTGCGGATCGGCCTTGGGCCCGCCGTAGCTGTTCGGCGCGTAGACCGGCTGGCTCCCATTGTGGCGGTAGCGCATCGGGCCATCCTTGTTGTAGTTGTGCACCTCGTTGAGTGGCTGGTTGACCGGAAGCTGCTCATAGTTCGGGCCGGTGCGATAGCGGCTCGAGTCGCCGTAGGCGAACATCCGCCCCAGCACCATCCGGTCCGGGCTGGGCCCGATGCCCGGGACAAAGTTCGCCACGTCGAACGAGGCCTGCACGATCTGGGCGAAGAAGTTCTCGGGGTTGCGGTCGAGCACCAAGCGCCCCACGGTGATCGGCGGGTAGTCCTCGTGCGGCCAGACCTTGGTCACGTCGAAGGGGTTGAAGCGGTAGTCGGCCGCGTCCTCGTAGGGCATGATCTGCATCTCGAGGCGCCAGGACGGGTAGTCCTCGCGGGCGATCGCCTCCCGCAGGTCGCGCCGGTGGCAGTCGAGGTCCTCGGCGCGCATGGCCCTGGCCTCGGCGTCGGTGAAGTTCTCGATCCCCTGCTCGGTCTTGAAGTGGTACTTGACCCAGAACTTCTTACCCGCGGCGTTCTCCCACATGTACGTGTCGCTGCTGTAGCCGTTCATGTGGCGCCAGGTGCGCGGCGTGCCGCGGTCGCTCATCAGGATCGTCACCTGGTGGGCCGACTCCGGTGAGAGCGTCCAGAAGTCCCACTGCATGTTGTTGCTGCGCAGGCCGGTGTCGGGCATGCGCTCCTGCGAGTGGATGAAATCAGGAAACTTCATGGGGTCACGCACAAAGAAGACCGGGGTGTTGTTGCCGACGAGGTCGTAGTTGCCCTCCTCCGTGTAGAACCTCAGAGCCCAGCCACTCACGTCGCGGTCCGAGTCCGGGTAGCCTTCTTCGCCGGCCACCGACGAGCAGCGGAGAAGAATCGGCGTGCGCTTGCCGACCGTGTTGAGGAAGGCGGCTTTGCTCCACTCGGTGACATCGGCAGTCACCTCGAAATAGCCGAAGGCGCCGCCGCCCTTGACGTGATAGACGCGATCGGGGACGCCCTCGCGGACGAAGTGGGCCAGCTTTCCGATCAGGTAGGTATCCTGCAGCAGGACGGGGCCGTTGGCTGCGACCGTGAGCGAGAACTCGTCGCTGGCGACGGGACAACCAGAATCCGTGGTTGTGACCGGCGGTTCATTACTCATCTCTTCATCCTCTGCTCGCGGTGGAGCACCTGGCGTTTACACGGGTCGGCCGAAACATGCAGTAATTTCCGCCAGCTACTCCGGCCAGGAGTTGCTCTGGATGACCTCGACGAAGTCGATGCGCTGGAAGCCGGGCACGAATTTGGCCAGCACGTCGGCGTTCATGGTGCCGAAGGTTGTGTCGGGCCGGTCCTTGAAGCCATCGGTGAAGGCCTCCAGAATCCGGCGCTTGAAGTCGGGGCGCGGGTGCGCATCGGTGACGGCTTTGAGCGCCGCGGGATCCAGGTCGTCACGGCCGATTCCGAGCACATCAGTCTCCACACCCGCAGTGACCAACGCGATCTCGGGCTCCATGAACTCCGGAACACCGGGTGTTGTGTGCAGGGCGATCGCCGTCCATACCCGGCGCACGTCGTCAGCGCCGACCCCGTGTTCGGTAAGGAACCGACGCGCCTCGTTCGCACCGTCGATCTCGAAGCGCTGATGAGTGGTCCGGTATGTCTGAGTCAGACCCAAGTCGTGGAACATCGCTCCGACGTAGAGCAGTTCCGGGTCGGGCTTCAAGCCGCGCCGTAGCCCTTGCAGCATCCCGAACAAGTAGACCCTGCGAGAGTGGTCGAAGAGCAGCGGCGGCTCAGCTTCGCGGACCAGTTCCGTGGCATCGGCTGCCAGTCGCGTATCGGGGATAGCGATACCGGCGATCTTCTCGCTCATAATTGGTTCTCTCCTGCGCGCGGCCCATGGACGAGGGCGTGTCTACGGATCCGATATCGGAGGTGCCGATTCGGGTAGGCGGTAAGTGCGGCGCTCACCAGGTCTTGACAGACAGCATTTCAGCATTGTCTGCGCCTGACCTGTCGTGCCAGCCGCCCAACGTCCATCCGGGTGAACGGCCGAGCCTCGATCATTCACGTGCGCGCCGGCGTGAGGGGGTCGGTGGGGGTGTCCGTATTCTTCCGGTTCGCGTGATGGCTTGGGTGGGGTCGGTCAGGGCGGTGGCCCGCGTGTCGTCGCGGGCGGCGCCGGCCTCCACTCGCCGAGGGTGGTGCGGGGTTCCTCCTTCCGGGGGTGTCGGGGTGGTGGGGGTGGGGTCAGCCGGGTTCGGGTAGAGCTTGGACGCGGTCCCATGCTGTGACGGCGTTGTGGCTGGCGGGCCAGGCCGGGTCGAACTTCAGCTCGCGGCGGCGGGCGTGGTGGGTGAGTTTTGCGAGGATGTCGAAGAGGTCGGTGCGCAAGGTCGCGGGCTCGGTTCTGGCGAGTCTGCCGTCGGGAGCGAGGAGTTGGAGCCGGGCGAGCAGGTCCATGGCGATGGCGAGCAGGGTGCACCATGCCTGGTTGAGTGCGAACTTGCGTGATGGCAGCCGGGTGAGCGTGAGTGCTTTTGACCGGCGGATCCCGGACTCCACATGAGCGTGAACGCGGTGGCAGGCGTCGAGCCACTGCAGCTGACGCCCCGCAGTGTTGGTGGCGATGGCCTGGTAGCGGAACCCGGTCGCCACTTCGTAGGGCTTCAGGTCGTGGGCGTACTTGGGGTGGACCGGCTCGCGACACACGATGATCCGCAGCCCCTCGGGCCGGCCCTCCAGGTCGAGCATGTCGGTGATCTCCACCAGGGCGGCATCCTCGCGCGGCGTGCCCTTGGCGTCCAGTGCGGGGGGCCACGTCTTCTCGGGGACCTTGGCCAGGTTGTTCCAGAAGTCCTCGTCGCGGGTCCAGCCGACGGAGTACTGCCAGGTGTTGGCCTTGTTCCCGCCGCCGTCTGTGATCGACTGCAGGTACTCTTCGGTGGCTCCGGCACCGTCGGCGCGGAAGAGGACCTTGCGTCTTCTGCGGGTGGGCAGTTGGCGTATCGCCTCGGTCGAGACCTCGATGTGGCCGGATGCGGTGTTGGCGCCGGCGCTGCCCGGCCGCAGCCGGCAGACCAGGTGCTCGTCCATATGAACGGGGTGAGGGTGTGTGCGGAGCCTCAGCCGTAGTGGTTGGTCTCGGTCATGTAGGCGCAACTGGTGATGTTTGTGCGGGTCGACGGTGAAGTCGAGGTTCCACCGCCAGCTCTGGGTGCACTCGGAGGCCGCGAAGGTGGAGGCGTGGCACGGCTCGCCTGTGTCGTTGCCGTACACCGGCACGCCCCAGGCGGCGTTACTGGTCGTGTCGGTGTCGCCGCCGGCAGCGCTGGGCAGGTGGTCTGCGCCGAAGTGCTCGATCGTCAACGGGTCGTTGTCAAGCCGGCGCCAAGACCTCGGTGCAGATAGCTGAGCCACGTCACATCGCAGGTCGAGGCCGAGTGCGGAAGTGGCTTGCGGGCGGACGTTGCCCTCTCCTCCGCGGGTCCCGGGCTTCAGGTGAGGTCGCCCAGACGGGGGAAGAGGCGCTTGGCGTTGCGTGTGGTCAGGGCACGCCAGGTGTCGCCGTCGGGCTGGGGGGCGGCATCGACGGAGTCGACCTGGAAGGTGGTCCCGCTGGCGGGGGTCCAGCAGTAGTCGCTGCCATACAGGACGCGGTCGCTGCCGAAGGCGGCGGTCAGGGCGGGGATCTGGTAGGGGAAAAGAGTGCCGGCCATGTCGAACCACAGGCGGCCGACCTGTTCCGGGATCGGGCCCACCGAGTCTGCTCCGTCCGCGCTTCCGCCACCGAAGACGCTGCGGAAGAGTTCCATGCGCTGGGTGAGCAGGGGCAGGGTGCCGCCGCCGTGGGTGAACACCCACGGGATGTCGGGATAGCGCTGGAGGCGGCCGCTGAAGACCAGGTCGCTGACCGTACGGGTGGCGTCGAAGATGAACTCCAGCATCGGGCGGGGACGGCCCAGCGACACGCTCTCGTAGTTGGGTGGCGAGGTGGGGTGGACGAAGACCGGGGTGCGGCGCCGGTCGAGTTCGGCGAACAGGGGCTCGTAGCGCTTGTCGCCGAGATAGACGCCATGGAGGTTACTCTCGGTGATCACCCCGTCGGCGCCAAGCTGGTCCATGGCGTACTCCAGCTCGTTCAGTGCCGCGTCGACGTCCGGCAGCGGCAGGGAGGCGAAGTGTCCGAACCTGTCGGGGTGGGCGCGGCGGGTTTCCGCGGCAACGTCGTTGACGTGCCGGGCGAGGGTACGGGACTGGTCGGCATCGCCGATCCAGACGCCGGGCGAGGAGATCGACAGGATCGAGGTCGATATCCCCCACTGATCCATCAGTTCGAGGTGCTGGTCGGCGTGCCAGGTGGGCCAGCCCGCCATGCCGTCGGGCTGGATGTTCCCGGCGTCCTTCGCTGCCCGGACGTACTCCTCGGTCAGGAAGTGCGCGTGCACGTCCACCAGGGGTGTGCGGGTCGTGTCGGCCATGGGAGTTCATCCTTTCTGGATCACGGACGTGGGGGCGGACTGGTCAGCGGCTCAGCCAAGTGAAGCAGTCGGCGGTAGAAGGCAGCGACCGCTGGTCACGCTTGCGGCGCCGTCTCCAGCATCGCGCAGCTACCTGTCACCGCCCGCTGGAACGGAGTCACCGCCGCCGCGGCCACGTGATCACCAGCCGCAAAGATCACGATCTACAGCTGCCGTGTCGACAGGTCATCGAGCAAGGCCGACCTTCGCGGCGTCGGTCGGGAAGGTACGCCCGTGCAAGAGTGCCGAGCATGTTCGGAGTGGAGCCAATCCAACCTGTCTCAAACACCACGAGAACCCTTCGGGCACCTGTCCCCGCCCCGATGGCACGCCACCCACCGATCCCTCACACTGTGTACATGGACGGTCCGCATGACCTGGGCGGCCGGATGGACTTCGGTGCCGTCACCGTTGACCCCGACGAGCCTGTGTTCCGGGCACGCTGGGAGGTCGCCGCGATGGCCGCCGCGCCGGCGCTGCTCTCCGCGGCGCCGGCGCGGGGTTGGAAACCAGACGCTGTGCTCTTTCCGGTATGCCCGGAAGCGCATTGACCCGGTGCACTATCTCCGCTCCCCGTACTAACGAGCGCCGGCTCGCCACTGTGGCGACGATCGCAGTCGAGTCGGGGGTGCTGCGCCGGGAGGAACTGGAGAAGCGGGCGGGCGGCCCCTTCCCGCTTGCCCACCCGCTTCGGGTGCACGGGCTGGAGAACCGGGGCAGCGGTGCGTCGCGGTTCGCCGTCGGTGACCGTGTCCGGGTCTGGCAGCGGCATCCGCTGAGGCACACCCGGTGCCCCGGGTACCTGCGGGGAGCGGAGATAGTGCACCGGGTCAATGCGCTTCCGGGCATACCGGATGTGGAGGTCCACTCCAGGCTGCGGGTGCAGGAGACCGTCCACACGGTCCGATTCGACGCCGGTGAGGTCTGGGGCGACGGCAGACCGGCGTCTGCCTGCATGCGGACCTTTGGGACAGCTACCCGGAGACGCCATGACCACCACCACGGCACACCGCCTGCGCCGGTCGAACGCCGCGCGGTCGCGCTGGAGGAACTGCTCGCCGAGCAGGGGCTGGTCAGCCCCGAGGACATCGACGCGGTGCAACAGGAGTACGAGACCCAACTCGGCCCGATGCACGGCGCCCGTGTCGTCGCGCGGGCCTGGGTGGACCCGTCCTACCGCGAGCGCCTTCTCGCGAACGGCACGAGGGCAGTACACGAGCTCGGCATCGAGGGACCGGAGATCGAGCACCTCGTCGTCGTGGCGAACAGCCCCGAGGTACACCACGTCGTCGTCTGCACGCTCTGTTCCTGCTACCCGTGGGGCGTGCTCGGGCTCCCGCCGAACTGGTACAAGACCGGTCGTACCGCGCCCGCGTGGTTCGCGAGCCCCGGGTCCTGCTTGCCGAGATGGGCTGCCCGCTGGACGAGTTCGTTGAGATCCAGGTGTGGGACAGCTCCGCCGACTGCCGGTATCTCGTGCTGCCGGAACGTCCTGCCGGCACCGACGGCCTGTCCGAGGAGACGCTCGCCGGCCTGGTGACCCGGGACTCGATGGTGGGGGTGGAGGCGCTGTGACGCTCGATCTTGACGGGGCGACGGCCCCACCCCGCCGCAACGGCGAGCTGGCGTTCGACGCCCCCCGGCAGTATCGGGTCCTCGGCCTGGCTACCGGGGTGGTGGAGCGCCGCTTCGATGGCGACTGGACACCGTTCCGGCGTTGCCTCAAGGACGCGATCGCCGACCGGCCGCAGCGACCGTACTGGGACAGCTGGACCGCCGCGCTGGAGGAGTTGGTGGTCGGCACCGGCCTGCTGGGCCCGGACGCGGTGTCCCGACGGATCGCGGACTGAGCGGCAGCGGCGGGGGCCGATGCGGGTGGTGATCTGCGTCGGCGGCGTGATCGGCGCCTGCACCGCGCACTTCCTGACTCGGCCCCGGACTCCCATTCTCTGACCAAATCGCCGGGATGCTGGTGGGGTGGCGAAGAACTCGCCCAGCGGCAACCCCAGGCCCTTGGTTCGTCCGCTGCTTCGACGACGAGTCGGCCATGAACCTGGTCGCGGTCAGCACCGTGCCAGACACCGGACTCGGCGAGCGGTGGCCACACTTCGACCACCACGAGATTGTGGCGGCAACCCTCGTCCAACAGCTTCGCTACGTCGACACAGCAGACGAACGCTGGGACGAGAATGCCCGGTTCATCGCCGCCGCCCGTCAGAGCGTCCCTCGCCTCATCGACGAGATCAGAGGCCTACGCACACAACTCGAACGCGGCTCACCCGAGGACAACCGAAGAGCCATGACCCCGTCCGATCCACGGTATTGACAATTACTCTCCCGGCGATCCCGCAGGTCAGCGGCTGTTGTCGGTTCGCAGCTGGCCAGTTCGTCGACCGATAGTTGGCCATTCAGGACCCTGGAGTCCAACTGAGGCGCGCCCCAGCTGGGTGTAGGCGTCAGGTGCGAGGCGAGTCGGCGGGCGAACCCGCGTGCCCCGCCTGGAACACGCGGGCGTCATGCCCGCACGCGGGCGTACCCCGTCCGGGACTGCTGGACGACCCGCTCCGGACCCGGGCGGTGGTACTGCTCGGAGCCTGCCTCGCTGACCGTGCGACGGCCGCCGGCCTGGACGGCGCAGCGGTTGCCGAGGTGCGGCTCGCTGATGCCGCGGACGTGCTGGAGGGGTACGTCGCGTCCGCACTGGAGTCCTGCAGGACGGTCCCGGGCAGCCTCGGCGAGGACGTTGCCGACAAGCTGCTGAATGCTTACGGGCAGCCGCTGCCGGAGGTGCGACTTAAGCCATCGTGTCCCGGCCACGCCCGGAAGAGCGTGACCGGACAGTCATTCCCCGCAACCGGATGTCAACTCGTCACAGGATCTGGATGGCGACGACCTTCGGTGGCTGGTTCGGGAAGGTGATGTCGTGCCAGCGCTCGATCTTCACCGAGTCACCGTTGGCGTCGTAGTAGATCAAGTCGTTGTTGCCCGTGGAGATCCGGTCGACCCACCACCCGCCGAAGTCGGTCTTCCCGCCATTCGCGTAGCAGTCGACGCTCTGACGGCCCTCGAAGTGCGACCAGATCTTCAAGAAGTTCTCCCCGCCGACACATTGGACGTGGTCGATGGCGAAGGCGTTACCACTCGGCATGCTGACGGTGAGCGCGGCAGTTGTGGCGAGCGCCACGGCCACGGAACGAGCGGCCCTCTTGCTTTTCGAGATCACAGATTCTCCTTCACGCGAAGGCCGGCGCACGGGCCGGCCCTGTCGGCGATGTTGCGTCATGACGGAACGGTGCTTCGTCGAGCCGACAAACGGATACGACCCGCCAGGCAGCCATGAGACCCCATCGGGCAGCTCGAACGATGCTGTCTCCACGCTACAAACGGAACGAGGCTATACCGGCGATAACCAGGGAAAACACATCAAAAAGGTGATAACCCGAGGTAAGGCCGTGGCGTACGGTCGAGCAAGCAACAGCCCGAACCCCCGCCGACCCCGCACCACGGCGCCGCTCCGGCAGCGTACTGATGGGCCCGGCAGACGGTGGAGCCGACGTGCACGTCCCACTTGAGACGACTCCGAACCTCATTCTTAAACGATCAGTCAGTGGCGTAGTTGGCCTGCTCTGCCAGCTGGAACGCTACGGGCCAGTCGAAGAGCTCGGGTGTCAGCGTCTTCACACGCAATCGGATGGGGTGTTGCGACGACCACTAGAACCGAAGACTTTGCCCAACCCGTGCGGGCCTTCGCCTGTAACGGCCAAGGCGCCTGAGCGCGTCCGGCCGATCATCCACGTAGTCAGATGGGGAGGCTGCGGTGTCCGCGGCGTCGAGGCCGGCGTAACGGCGCTGGTCGGAGCGGGTGCCCCTGGCTGGAGTGGGGCCGCCACGTGCCCCTTCAGTGGTCGAGGTCGACTATCTCTCTGTCTGGCGCACGGAAATCTGTGTCGACCAGAGTAGACATTGGGTGGTGGCGTGGTTATGGTTTCTCTCGTAGCCGAGATCGAGCAAGGTCCGGCAGAGACGAACTGCCGGGCAGCAGTACACGCAGTTGCGGTTCGCAGGACGGTGCGGTGGTGGAGTTCCGAAGCCAGGGTTGTTGCAGGACGGCGACGGGACTGACGACCGGACCGGGTGGCCCGTAGTGATCAGGGGCCACCGTGAGCAGTTCACGCAGTAGCAGTTCGGTAAGTGCAGTTCGCAGTACCAGCAGTGAGGTTGTCAGTGGTTCCTCGGTAAAGGCGTCGGCTGCGGGCGCGCGTACCGGGAGGTTCGGCAGTGGGGTTCTAAGCCAGAGCAGATGCAGGACGGGCGACGGGGCTGGCTGCCGAAGAGTGGCGCTGTTTGAGGCCACCAGCAGTTCGCAGTACCAGCAGTACGCAGTTCCCGTTTGGTAAGTAGTTCATCCAGAGGGAAGAACGGAGGAGTTGAGCGCCATCAGGATCGCCCGGGCGGAAACCTTGAGCCCGGGTACCGCAGGACATCGATAGTGAGGTGGTCTCCGGTCAAGCAACCGCGATCCCCGCACCCCCGACAGCGTTCAGGTCGGGTTGGCGGAAACAGAAGGCCGGCGCAGTACCAGGGTCGGCAGATGGTGTAGCAGTTCCTTCGGGGCCCTGGTGCCACATGGCACCAGGGCCCCTCCACGCGTTCCATAGAGAGGTGCAATGACAGCAGACGACTCGTTCGGCCGTCTCGATGACGACGACTACCCCGCCTACACCATGGGCCGGGCCGCCGCCATGCTCGGCACCACCCAGGGCTTCCTCCGCGCCATCGGGGAAGCCCGCCTGATCACCCCGCTCCGCTCCGAGGGCGGACACCGCCGATACTCCCGCTACCAGCTGCGCATCGCCGCCCGCGCGCGTGAGCTCGTCGACCAGGGGACCTCCATCGAGGCCGCCTGCCGCATCGTCATCCTCGAAGACCAGCTCGAAGAAGCCCAGCGCATCAACGCCGAATACCGCCGCGCCGCCGAATCGGTGAATTCACCGCCCGCGGTCTGAGGTGGTGCGCGCCCGCCGGGTACCGGCGGGTCCCGCACACACATGTCGGGGGTGTGACGCATGGCTCGTTTCCTCTGGTGACAGGGTGTGCGGACGTGTAGCGTCTGCGTAAGCTGTCATGGTTCGGAAGCTCCCCTTCGCCCACGTCTTCGGCGTGGGCGTTCTGCTGTGCTGTGCCGCAGGAACCAGGGCGATCACCTCCGCCTTCCGCGCGTTGTGGGAGGCGTTCACCGGCTGGAAGGCATGAGACATGGCTACGGGAACTGTGAAGTGGTTCAACGCGGAGAAGGGCTTCGGCTTCATCGCCCAGGACGGCGGCGGCCCGGACGTGTTCGCCCACTACTCCGCGATCAACTCCTCGGGCTTCCGTGAGCTCCAGGAAGGCCAGGCCGTGACGTTCGACGTCACCCAGGGCCAGAAGGGCCCCCAGGCCGAGAACATCAACCCCGCCTGACCATCCCCGCCCGCGCTTGGAGCGTACGGCTGCCCCCGGGCGGGCCCTGCTGTCCGACTGGTTCACCGGAACAGCGGGCGCCGGCCTTCAGGCGACGGTGGCGGGATCCGGGGCGCACGTGATCAGGGCCGCGCAGCAACAGCTGCGCGGCCCTGATCTGTGTCGAGACCGGCGTACGGGCCGATGGGGCCGACGTCGGGCAGGACAGTGCCACCGGAGTAGTTGTGCCCTCCGAGCCGTGAACAGCGACCGCTCTTCCTGAAATGCTGCGCTACGGGTGGATCAATATCTATGACCGCGAGGTAAGGGTTTAACGCGCCACGCGGGGAGTGTTTTTACCGCAACGAACAGAGTGGAATTATTTAACGTACACAGCCCGCTACCGCATGCTACTGTCGATCTCAGTTGCAGTCTTGGTTCCCAAAACTTCAAGCGCCTTCGTCGGTATTTTTCATCCGCTGGAAGCGTTTTTATATTTCCCGGTCATTTTCCGGGCGGGGCATCATCGCGGCGACCCGGTATCCGTGCATTGCGGATCTCGGCGTACTGCCCCAAGGGAGATATGACATGGCGTCTGGCACCGTGAAGTGGTTCAACGCAGCCAAGGGTTTCGGCTTCATCGAGCAGGACGGTGGCGGCGCTGACGTGTTCGCCCACTTCTCGAACATCGCGGCCCAGGGCTTCCGTGAGCTCCAGGAAGGCCAGAAGGTCACCTTCGACATCGCGCCGGGCCAGAAGGGCCCGACGGCCGAGAACATCGTTCCCGCCTGACGCTGACGCGCACTTCGTAGCTGGGGCCCGCATCCCTCGGGGTGCGGGCCCCAGCTACGGGCATTTCCCACAGAGGTTTCACCTGTGGGACAACCACCGCCCGCAGACCCTTCTCCAGGGATGCGGCCTCTTCAAAGCTGCACCCGTCGGCGTCCCGGATTTCACGTCCGCATGACGTCACCTATTTCCTTGCCTGCACCCGCACCGGATCCACTGCAGGTCAGATTCACTTTCGCATTCCATTCGGCTCGTTCTTGCGATTCCCCGCGCTGCTCTTCCGCTGCGGGAATTCCTTGATACGTGCCGTATCAAGGAAGGTTCTGAATGAACCCCACACGTACGAACGACCGCTCCTCCCGCACCCGCAGCCGTACCGGCGGCCCCGCTTTCGGCTCCGGCTCCGGTTCGGGCCGGGGCAGCCGCTTCGGCTCGACCGCCCCGAGCCGTTCTGGGGGTCCGAGCCGCTCGGGCGGCCACGGCCGGCGGCCCGCAGCGGTGCAGGGCGAGTTCGCCCTGCCGAAGACGATCACTCCCGCGCTGCCCGCCGTCGGGGCGTTCGCCGACCTCGACATGCCCGAGCGGCTGCTGGCCGCGCTGACCGCGCAAGGCGTGAGCGTCCCGTTCCCGATCCAGGGCGCGACCCTGCCCAACACCCTCGCGGGCCGCGACGTCCTCGGTCGCGGGCGCACCGGCTCCGGCAAGACCCTCGCCTTCGGCCTGGCCGTGCTGGCCCGCACCGCCGGACAGCGCGCCGAGCCCCACCAGCCGCTGGCCCTGGTCCTCGTGCCGACGCGTGAGCTGGCGCAGCAGGTGACCGACGCGCTCACCCCGTACGCCCGCTCGGTGAAGCTGCGCCTGGCCACCGTCGTCGGCGGAATGCCGATCGGCAGGCAGGCCAGTGCCCTGCGCGGTGGCGCCGAGGTCGTCGTCGCGACGCCGGGCCGCCTCAAGGACCTCATCGACCGCGGTGACTGCCGGCTGAACCAGGTCGCGATCACCGTCCTGGACGAGGCCGATCAGATGGCCGACATGGGCTTCATGCCCCAGGTCACCGCGCTCCTGGACCAGGTCCGCCCCGAGGGCCAGCGGATGCTGTTCTCCGCCACCCTCGACCGCAACGTCGACCTCCTGGTCCGCCGCTACCTCACCGACCCGGTCGTCCACTCCGTCGACCCGTCCGCGGGTGCGGTCACCACGATGGAGCATCACGTGCTGCACGTCCACGGCGCCGACAAGCACCGGACGACGACGGAGATCGCGGCGCGCGAGGGCCGGGTGATCATGTTCCTGGACACCAAGCACGCCGTCGACCGGCTGACGCAGGACCTGCTGAACAGCGGTGTCCGGGCCGCAGCCCTGCATGGCGGGAAGTCGCAGCCGCAGCGCACCCGGACCCTGGCCCAGTTCAAGACCGGGCACGTCACCGTGCTCGTCGCGACGAACGTCGCGGCGCGCGGCATCCACGTCGACAACCTCGACCTCGTCGTCAACGTCGACCCGCCGACCGACCACAAGGACTACCTCCACCGCGGCGGCCGTACCGCGCGGGCCGGCGAGTCCGGCAGCGTCGTCACCCTGGTCACCCCCAACCAGCGCCGCGACATGACCCGCCTCATGTCGGCCGCCGGCATCGTGCCCCAGACCACCCAGGTCCGCTCCGGCGAGGAGGCACTCAGCCGGATCACCGGCGCCCAGACCCCCTCCGGTATCCCCGTGACGATCACCGCGCCGGCGGCCGAGCGGCGTACGCGCAGCGCGGCCTCACGCGGCCGACGCAGCCCCGCTTCGGCTGCCCGGCGCGTGATCGTGCGACAGTCCTCCTTTGATGCGGCGGCCTAGAACCTTCGTGATCAGGAAGCCGACCCATCTCTGCAGGAGGCACGTTTTGACGCTGGTTCAGGTGCAGCCCCGCTCGACGAGCGCCACCCCCATTCACAGGACGGTGGCCGACGCCATGGACACGGCCGGACCGCAGGTCTGTGACGGCATGACCGTCGAGGTGGCCCTGTCCGTCATGGCCAGTGCCCGCGCCGGGCACCTGCTCGTCTGCGACAACGACGGCCTGTGCACCGGACTGGTCACCCAGGCCCAGCTCGCCGCAGTCCGTGACAGCTCCGCGTACACGGACCGGGTCCAGCTGCGCGACATCCGCGGCGACCGTGGGCCGTTCACCTCGCCCGTGGCCGCGATGGCCGACGCCGAGCACGCGATGCGCTGCCGCCGGCTCGATGCCCTGCCTGTCGTCGACGAACAAGGCAGCGCTCTGGGCGTCCTCGCCCTTGCCCGCTGAACCGCTTCACCGCGGCAGCAGAACCATCCCCCTTCATTCTTCTCCTGTGAGGCATCATGCGCTGTGTCATTGCCCGCTTCCCGTTCGACCTCACCAGGAGCGGCGTCCTGGAATCCATGAAGGGCGTCAAGCCCGAGCAGGTCATCGGCGAGTCCGTGATCATCGGCCGCCGCACCTACCCCGTCAAGCAGGTCGGGCAGATCATCACAGGCCAGGACCGCCGCGATTTCAGCGCCGGCGAAGCCCTCCGGGCCATGACCCAGCTCGGCTTCACCTGCCCCGGCCTTCCCCGGACCGCCGCGCCCACGCGCGTCCTCAGCCCGTTCCAACAGGCTTCCGCGATGCTCGGCGCCCCTGCGGCCGTCTGACCGACGGGTAGGCGCGAGCCGCCACCAGAACAGCGGTGAGGGTCCGACCGGGATGTGCCGGTCGGACCCTCACCGCGTACCGACGGGATTCTCAGCGCGCAGCGGCGGGGTCAGTGATCGGAGTAGCTGAAGTCGCCCATGGTCCAGGCACTGACGTCCTCGATCGCCACGCGGTACATCCCGCCCGTCTCCGGGATCCCCACCGTGCCCTGAAGAATTCGCGCCACATGGAAATGCAGATGCGTGGGCGGCCCCTCCTCGCGCGTCGTAGCGGTGAAGACGGCGGAGAAATCGCTCAGGAGGGCCGAGTCCGCCAGGACCTGCGACACCCGCTGCCTCCAGACGGCTTCGGGAGCCAGCCGACCCGTGATGACTGCACCACCGGTGACCACGGTCAGAGACATCTGATTGCTGTGCCCGGACTCCACCAGGGTGGCGACGTCAACGAGCAGTTCGTCAGGCTTCGACATGAGAGGCGATTCTGATCACCGGCCGTCCGGTCGGCTTGAGCAGTGGTGCGACATGGAAAATGCAAGATCGAACTGCGCAGACGAGGACGCCGCGGACCGCTGCGTTCCTTCTTCGCCCAGCTAGCCACCGCACACACATGCAGCGTTAGGGAAGAAAGGACACCGAGCGCGATCGAGGCCCCATTTCTGGCAGTTGCTTGACACGTCTTCCGCATCGGATGTCTTCTTCCCGCCGTCGAAGCCGCGCGAGGAGGCGGGCACGGTCGTGGCGGCCTTGACCGACTGCGCGTCGATGATGCCCGCGGTCGGCTCCGGATCCCGGACTGTCTTTCGTGCGGATGGTGCGTCTCCGCTGCCCCGTCGGAGCCCGTTTATGGCAGGTGCATGATGCGTTCTTTCGCTACGGGACGACCGGCTCCGTCTTCGGCGGAAGCATCATCGATATCACCGGCCCGCACGGCCAGGCGGCGGAGATGTTCGGTGTCTCCGACAGGCCGGAGGGGACCTGGTGGTGGGCCAGCCGGGTCGGCGGGAGGCAGGCGCTGCTCGCAGCGGTTCGTGGATCCCGCGCGCGTCGGAACAGCACATCCGGGCACGGCCAGGCTCCACACCACATTGACCAGCAACAAGGAGAGCGGCACCTTCGTCGCGTATCTCTTCTACGACGAAGGGCCGCTCGGCCTCGGCAAGCTGGTCAGTAACGCCCCCTATACCTTCCACGGACAGAGGCCGGGCCGGCCGTTCCCCGTAGACCTGGAGCTGTTCTCCACCGCCTACGATGTCCCGGCCGGTCACCGGCTCGCCCTGGTGATCGACACCGTCGACCCGCTGTACATCGAGCACAACCCGGCCGGCTCACAGCTGACCTTCTCCTCGCCCCCGGTGGACCCGTCGTACGTGTCCGTTCCCTTGCGCGAGAAGTGATCACCGGCTGCTGCCGGGCGGGCACTGCTCCTCGGGGACCGCTTCGCAGCGGATCCCGGCTACTGCACTCCCGGCAGCAGCGTTCCTGGTTCGGCCGGTGCGACTTCCACGGCCTTCGTCTTCGGATTGCGCCGCTCCCGCCTGGCCACCCAGGTCGCGAACCAGGAGAGCAGCATGCACATCCCGATGTAGATCGGCGAGATCACCATCACCACAGGGATGAAGGGAAGATCGTAGTCGAGATTGGACGCGATGAGCTTGCCCGCATGGAGGAATTCCTCGTAGGTGATCAGATAGCCGAGCGAGGTGTCCTTCAGCGCCACCACCAGCTGGCTGATGATCGTGGGCAGCATGGCGCGCACCGCCTGCGGGGCCAGTACGAACGTGGTGACCTGCGTCTTGCGCATCCCCAGGGCGCATGCGGCCTCGCGCTGGCCGCGCTCCACCGAGTTGATTCCGGTACGGAACACCTCGGCGAGCACCGACCCGTTGTACAGGGTCAGACCGGTGACCAGCGCGGGCAGCGGCTGCACCTTCAGCGCCACGAAGATGAAGAAGATCATCACCAGTACGGGCATGGCCCGGAAGAACTCGACCAGAAGCGTCGAGACCCAGCGCACGACCCGGTGGTCGGAGAGCCGGCCGACGGCGAGCACCGCCCCGAGCGCGAGGGAGAGCACCGCGGCGTACGCGAACGCCTTGAGGGTGTTGCCCAGTCCGCGCAGCAGCAGCTCCTGAATACCCTTGTACTCGAAGGGTGTCCACTTGGCGCTGGTGAACTGTTCGGTGTCGAAGAGCAGATAGATGACCCAGCCGACCAGTGCGAGGATCAGGGCCGTCGAGCCGATCCCGTACAAGCGGTGGCGTTTACGGGTGACCGGGCCAGGGATGTCGTAGAGCGCGGTGGGGGACGGAGCGGTGCGGGTGGTCATCGGGCGACTCCCCAGCGCTTCTCCAGCACATTGAAGAGCGCACTGATGGACAGGGTGATGATCAGGTAGCCGACGGCGATCCAGACGAAGGTCCAGATGATGCTGTAACCCAGCTCGTTGAGGGTCTTGTAGGTGCCGAGCAGCTCGGTGACGCTGAACGCCCCGGCGATCGCCGAGTTCTTGGCGAGGGCGATCAGCGTCGAGCCGATCGGCGGGATCACCGAGCGGAACGCCTGCGGCAGCACGATGTCGTTCAGCGTCTGGCCGAACGTCATACCGAGGCTGCGGGCCGCCTCGCCCTGCCCCGTCGGCACGGTGTTGATGCCGGAGCGCAGCACCTCACAGATGAACGCGGAGGTGTAACAGCCGAGCGCGAGGACCGCGAAGACCTTGAAGGGAAGCACCAGGCCGAAGCGCGGCAGTCCGAGCAGGACGGCGAAGAAGAGCAGCGTCAGCGGGGTGTTGCGCAGCACCGTCACCCAGACCGTGCCGAGCACCCGGAGCGAGCCGACGGGTGCCACTCGGCAGGAGGCCATGAAGAAGCCGAGGAGCAGGGCCAGGATCGAGGAGTAGACGGTCAGCTCGACCGTGCCGAGGAAGCCTTTGCCGTAGAGCGAGAAGTTCTGTGTGAGTACGTCCATGGTCGATGCCCGCCCTCTCAGGTCGCCGGGTAGCGGTCGATGGGCGGCGGAGTAGGCGCCGGCACCCCGGACAGGCCGAGTGTGGCCTCGAACGCCTTCTTCCAGTTGCCGTTCTTCTCGTTCGCCTCCAGGGCGTCGTTGAGGGCGAACCGCAGCGCGTTGTCGCTGCGCGGGACACCGATGCCGTACGGCTCCTCGGAGAACGGCTTGCCCACCACCTTCAGCTCCTTGGGCGCCTTGGCGGCGAAGCCCAGCAGGATCGCGTCGTCGGTGGTGACGGCGTCGACCTGGTACGTCAGCAGGTTGTCGACGCAGATCGAGTACGTGTCGTAGGCGACCAGGATCGCCTTCGGGTAGTCGGCGGCGATGCGCTGGTACGGCGTCGATCCCGCCGCCGAGCAGACCGTCCTGCCGGCCAGGTCCTGAGGGCCGTTGATGTCGTGTTCGTCGGTGCGGACGAGCAGCGACTGCCCGGCCATGAAGTAGGGCCCGGCGAAGCCGACGAGCTTCTTGCGCATGGCGTTGATGGTGTAGGTGCCGACGTAGTAGTCGATCTGGCCGTTCTGAAGCGCCGTCTCGCGGTTGGCGGAGGCGATGGTCTTGAAACGGATCGTCTTCGGGGCGAAGCCGAGCGAGGCCGACATCATCCTGGCGATCTCGATGTCGAAGCCGGAGTAGACACCGGTGGCAGGGTCCTTCTCGCCCATATAGGGCTGGTCCTCCTTGGCCCCGACCCGGAGGTATCCGCGCTTCTTCGCCTTTTTCCAGGTCGGTGATCCGGGCAGCCGGAAACTGGTGTCGACCTTGTACACGGGCAGTTGCTCGGGCTTCGGGCCCTTCACCGGCGGGCTGCCCTCCTTGCCGCACCCGGCGGCGAGCACGGCCAGCAGGAGACCGGCGCAGGCGGCCAGAACTCTTCTCGTACGCAACACGGAGCCCCCCGTCAGTGCTTGAGGATCTTGGACAGGAAGTCCTTGGCGCGGTCACTCTCCGGAGCGGTGAAGAACGCCTCGGGAGTGCGGTCCTCGACGACGCGACCGTCGGCCATGAAGATGACGCGGTTGGCGGCGGAGCGGGCGAAGCCCATCTCGTGCGTGACGACGACCATGGTCATGCCGTCCCGGGCGAGCTGCTGCATGACCTCCAGCACCTCGTTGATCATCTCCGGGTCGAGTGCCGAGGTGGGCTCGTCGAAGAGAAGCGCCTTGGGGTCCATGGCGAGGGCCCGCGCGATGGCCACCCGCTGCTGCTGGCCGCCGGAGAGCTGGGCGGGGAACTTGTCGGCCTGCGAGGCGAGTCCGACGCGCTCCAGCAGTTCCCGGGAGCGCCGGTCGGCCTCGTCCTTCTTCCGTTTGCGGACCTTGAGCTGCGCGAGCGAGACATTGGCCAGCACGGTCTTGTGCGCGAACAGGTTGAACGACTGGAAGACCATGCCCACTTCGGCCCGGAGCTGAGCCAGCCCCTTCCCCTCCTCGGGAAGAGGTCTGCCGTCGATCGCGATATGACCCGACTCGATCGTCTCAAGCCGGTTGATGGTCCGACAGAGCGTTGATTTACCGGAGCCGGAGGGACCGATGACCACCACCACCTCCCCGCGGCCGACGGTGAGATTGATGTCCCGCAGTACGTGCAACTGTCCGTAGAACTTGTTGACGTCCCGCAGCTCGATCAACGGATCGACGGCCATACGCTGCCCCACCCACTTGTCGCTATGTCGAGGTCAGCGCAAACTATCCAGCGCGAAAAGGGACTTCGCCTTCGACACGCACAAATGGGGCATAAGGCGTCTTATCTGGTTTGGTGAAAGTTCTACCCCTCAGCCGACTCCGAGTACACCTGCGAGAGCTCGGGGCTGCCGGCCATCGCCCAGTCCAGCCCGGCCTCGACCACATCGATCTCCCGCCCCGAGGCGAGCCGCACCACGGGCTGCCCGCTCGGCCAGATGTTCCAGACCGCGCCGGGGACGTTGCGCACCAGAACGGTGCCCAGGTACAGCCCCGCGTCGTTGCCCAGCCAGGGCAGCTCCTCGGGATCGTCGCGCCAGCGCGGCGGCAACTGGTCGAGAGCCGCCAACGAGGCCGGGCTGTCGTCCAGTTCGAGCCCCCGCTGCCCCACCCGGACACGCAGCAGCTCGCACTCGGCGAGGAGCTCGGCCACGCCCTCAGGATCAGCCGCGACGGCGGCCGCGAGCCCCGCTCCTCGCGTACCGTCGTGACGCTTACGCCAGTTGTCCAAGAAAGGGATGTTCATACCACTCAGGGTCGCATCCCTGACGTGTTACGCACCACAGGGCGCGCGGCCTGTCGTTCGAGTGCTGAACCGGACACGAGCGCCCCGGCCACGCGCCGCCGCGCGCGCCGCCCGCAACCGCCCGCGGCAACACGACAGCACTCACCCCTCCCGGCCGCCGGACGCGGCCGGGTCCGGTGCGAGAACGGCCAGCAGCTCGTCGGCAAGGTCGCCGTCGAGGGCATGGTGGGTGGCCAGGACGCGGTACCAGAGCGTGCCGAACACGATGTCGAGCACCGTGGACGGGGCCGGGCGCGCCGGCAGGTCGCCGCGGTGTGCGGCGCGGTCGAGGACCGCCCGGAGCGCGTCGCGGCGCCGCTCGAGAAAACCGGTACGGAACCGCTCGCCGAACTCGGCGTCGATCTGGGCCTCCGCCATCAGCGTGCACAGGATGTCGCTGACACGCTGGTGCTCGGCGAGCCGGTAGGTGTCGTCCAGGAACGCCCGCAGGTCGTCGCGGTACGAGCCGTGGTCGGCGGTCGTGATGTACAGCTCGCCCTTGGCGGACAGGGCGTCCAGGAGGACGTCGGCCTTGGTCCGCCACCAGCGGTAGATCGTCTGCTTTCCGCAGCCGGCCCGGGCAGCGATGCCCTCGATGGTCAGGCCCGCGTATCCGACCTCGCCCATCAGCTCGAACGCGGCGGCCAGGATCGCCATCCGGCTCTCTTCACTCCGCTTGCGGCCGGGCCGGGATGTGGTGGGGGGTGCGTTCTCCGTCGACATGGTGCTAGCTTAATACGAGACGCCACGGTTCGAATTAGGAGATGTCCTATGTCTCAGCGCACCGCACTCGTTGTCGGGGGAACCTCCGGCATCGGGCTCGCCTCGGCCCGGCTGCTGCACCGCCGCGGTACGACGGTCCACATCGCCGGCCGCAGCAAGAGCCGTCTCGACGAGGTCGCGGCCACCGACCCCGAGCTGATCGGCCACCGGGCCGACGCCGCGAACGCCGACGAGATCGGCGCACTCGTCGAGTCCATCGGCACCATCGACTGGCTGGTCCTGACGCTCAGCGGCAGCGACGGCATCGGCCCGATCGCCGATCTGGACCTGGAGGTGCTGCGCGGCGCCTTCGACGCCAAGTTCTGGGCGCACCTCACCACGGTCAAGGCCGCCCTGCCCCATCTCGCCGAGGACGGCTCGATCACTCTGCTCGGCGCGATCACCGCCCGCGCCGGTCTGCCCGGGACCTCGGGCGTCGCCGCGATCAACGGCGCGGTCGAGTCCCTGGTCAAGCCCCTGGCCACGGAACTCGCTCCGATACGGGTGAACGCGGTCTCCCCCGGGGTCGTCGACACCCCGTGGTGGAACGGCATGTCCGAGGAGGCCAAGCAGGCGTACTTCGCACAGGTCGCCGCGGTCCTGCCGGCGCGGCGCGTCGGCACCGCGGAGGACATCGCCGAGGTGGTCGTTCTCGCCGCGACCAATGCCAACACCACGGGCACGGTCATCGAGTCCGACGGCGGTGCGCGCCTCGTGTCATTGGGCTGAGTCCGCACCGGTGACTCCGCCGACGGGTTTGCCTGTCGGCGGAGTTCCGCGCGCGCAGCAACAGGCGTGCCCCGGATGTGCCGGTGCTCCGGCGTTCCGGCGTTCCGGCGTTCCGGCGTTCCGGCGGAAAATGGGCTGGTGACGAGGAGATCCGAGCTGGTAGCTTCGCGATCATGTCCAGCCCCGAGTCCAACAGAGACTAGCCGCCGGTCCACCGGTGGCTGATCCGCTGTCGAGTTGATCCCGCACGGCCGAGTACCGGTCGTGGGACCGCTTCCGCCGGGCTGCCGCCGCAGGATCACCGCGGTGTGGGCTGCGCTTTCCCCCTATGCGCTCGTGATGCACTCATGCGCAGATTCTCCGGCTCCGGCGCCCGCCGAGTTGCCGAGTCCCGTCCATGAACACCCCGGACGTTCTTCCGTGTTGCCGCTCGTCATGACGGGCGGGCGCGGCCCACACCCCCTGTCTGGTCCATCCATCAGCCGTCCATGGGGTTCCTTCATGCCATTTGCTGTCTACGCGCTCGGGCTCGCCGTCTTCGCCCAGGGCACATCCGAGTTCATGCTGTCCGGTCTGGTCTCGGACATCGCCGCCGACCTCCATGTATCCATTCCGTCCGCGGGACTGCTGACCTCGGCCTTCGCGATCGGGATGGTCCTCGGGGCTCCGTTGATGGCGCTCTTCAGCCGGAACTGGCCGCGCCGGCGTGCCCTGTTGTTCTTCCTCTGTGTCTTCAGCGCCGTTCATGTCATCGGCGCGCTCACCCCCAGCTATGGGGTGCTTCTCGCGACGCGGGTCGTCGGAGCGCTGGCCAATGCCGGTTTCTGGGCCGTGGCCCTGGTGACCGCTCTCTCCATGGTCGGGCCCGGGGCCCGGGCACGCGCGACGTCCGTGGTGGTCGGGGGCGTCACCATCGCCTGTGTGGCCGGGGTGCCCGCCGGTGCGGCGCTGGGCGGGCACTGGGGCTGGAGGTCGGCGTTCTGGGCCGTGGCCCTCGTCTCCGTGCCGGCTGTCGTCGTGATCGCCAGGACGATTCCGGGAACACGGCCGGAATCCGCACCCGCACCCGCGCGCGACGAGCTGCGGGCGCTGGCCCGTCCGCGGCTGCTGCTGACCCTGCTGACGAGCGCCCTCGTGCAAGGAGCGACGTTCTGCGCGTTCTCCTACTTCGAACCGCTCGCCACCCATGTCACCGGGCTCGGTGCCGCCTGGGTGCCCGCCCTGCTCGCGCTGTTCGGCCTGGGCTCGTTCGTCGGGGTCACCGTCGCCGGCCGGATCATCGACGCACGGCCGGTCGCCCTCACCACGGCCGGTCTGGTCGCACTCGGCACCGGCTGGACCGGGTTCGCACTGACCGCCGGGAGCCCGGTCGCGACAGTCGCGCTCGTCTTCGTCCAGGGGATGCTCGCGTTCGGCACCGGGACGGCACTGATCTCGTGGGTGTTCCGGCTGGCGTCCGACGCACCAACCCTGTCCGGCTCGTTCGCCACGTCCGCGTTCAATGTGGGCGGCGCGCTCGGCCCCTGGTTCGGCGGGCTCGCGATCGGCGCGGGGTTCGGATTCCGGTCACCGCTGTGGGTGAGCGCGCTGCTGATGGTCCTGGCGCTGGGCACCGCCGGGGCGTCACTGGGGATGCGCCGGGCGGTCGATCGCGGTCGGGACGGGGTTCCCGCGGTCTGACGGGCAATGGGTGAAGCCCCGCCCGGCGCTGAACGGGCGGGGCTGTCCTGGTCACAGCAAGCAGCCAGCAAGCGGGATAAGGACATCAACCATCGTATCGGCGACCACTGACAACGACGGCCGTCCGAGGCGTCAGGTGCTGGAGGCCGTCAGAGATCGAGGTCCACGACCACCGGGGCATGGTCGGACGCACCCTTGCCCTTGCGCTCCTCACGGTCCACATAGCTGTCCTTGACCGCCGCGACAAAGGGCGCGTTGCCGTAGGTGAGGTCGATCCGCATGCCCTTGTTCTTCGGGAAGCGCAGCTCCCGGTAGTCCCAGAAGGTGTACGGGCGGTCGTACTTGAGCGGGCGCGGCATGACGTCGGACAGGCCCTCCTGGCGCAGTGCGGCGAGGGCGGCGCGCTCGGCGGGAGTGACGTGGGTCGCGCCCTCGAACAGCGCCGGATCCCAGACGTCCTCGTCGGTCGGGGCGACATTGAAGTCGCCCAGGACCGCGAACGGCTGCGAGCCCGCGGCGTCCGCGGCGACGGCCTTCTGCAGGGCCTCGAACCAGCGCAGCTTGTACGCGTAGTGTGCGTGCTCGATCTCGCGGCCGTTGGGCACGTACACCGACCAGACGCGGACCGGACCACAGGTCGCGGAGATCGCCCGGGGCTCCTGCACGCCTTCGTACTCGGGGCCGCCGGGCAGTCCCTTGACGACGTCGGACAGGCCGGCCCGGGAGACCAGCGCGACCCCGTTCCACCGGCCGGTGGCGTTGACCGCGGACTCGTAGCCGAGCTCGCGGAGCTCGTCCGCCGGGAACTGCTCGGCTGTGCACTTGGTCTCCTGGATGCACAGCACATCCGTGCCGGTGCTCTCCAGCCAGGCCAGCAGCCGTGGGAGCCGGGCGGTGATCGAATTGACGTTCCAGGTGGCGATGCGCATGCACGTAAACCTAGCGGCTCCCACTGACAGTCGCCGGACCGGCGGCGGTCACAGGCCGGTCGAGTCCCCCGGGGTCAGCCGGCCGTGGTCGGCGCCGCCGAGGCTGCCGATCAGGTTGTCGTAGACCGGGCGGGCCAGATCGGCGAGCAGCGCGTCGTGGATATCGATGGCGCGGCGCGGCTTGACCTCGCGTACGTAGTCGATGACCTCGGAGATCTTGTTCCAGGGGGCCATCACAGGGATCAGCAGGGTATCGACCGGCTGGTCGGGGACGGTGAGCGCGTCGCCCGGGTGGAAGAGTGAACCGTCCACCAGGAAGCCGATGTTGGTGATCCGCGGAATGTCCGGGTGGATCACCGCGTGCAGCTCGCCGTGCACCTGTACGTCGAACCCGGCCGCGGAGAAGGTGTCGCCGTGGCCGACGGTGTGGACCCGGCCGGGGAAGGCAGCCGAGAGCTGGTCGGCGACGCTGCGCAGGGTCCAGATCTCGGCGGCCGGATTGGCCTCCATACCGGCGCGCAGCCGCCCCTCGTCGAAGTGGTCGACGTGCTCGTGCGTCACCAGTATCGCGTCGGCGCCGACGGCAGCGTCTTCCTCCGAGAAGCCGCCCGGGTCGATGACGAGCGTCTGCCCGTCCTTCTCCAGACGGATACAGGAGTGCGTCTTCTTGGTCAGTGTCAGGTGCACGGGGTTCGCGGTGCTCATGGCCCCATCCTGCTACGGGCGGGGCGTTGTTTCTTCCTGAATCACGATCTGGGCGATCGAGAAGGCGGCGCTCGCGGCCGGTACTCCGCAGTACACGGCTGTCTGCATCAGCACCTCCTTGATCTCGGCCGGGGTGAGGCCGTTGCGCAGGGCGGCCTTGACGTGCGCGGCCAGACTCTCCAGATGGCCGGAGGTGACCAGCGCGGTGAGCGTGACACAGCTGCGGGTGCGTCGGTCCAGGCCCTCCCGGGTCCAGACCTCGCCCCAGGCGTAGCGCGTGACGAGCTCCTGGAAGTCGCCGGTGAAGTCGTCGGAGGCGGCCATGGTCCGGTCCACATGGGCATCGCCCAGCACCTCGCGGCGCACCTTCATGCCGGGCTCGTACGGGTCGGCGCGTCCGGTGGTCCCGGTCTCGGGCCGCGGTGTGGCGGCGGTGATCTCCGCGATGGGCAGCACGGGGGTGGAGAGCTGCGGGGCGAAGGGCGGGACGGGGATGGCGGCGAGGGTGTCCTGCCAGGCCGTGGAGAAGTGGGTGAGGAGCAGATCGGTGACGGCTCCGGGCTGCTCGACCGGGGCGAGGTGGGAGGCGCCGGGGACGAGGGCGAGCCGGGCGTCCGGTATGCCCGCGACCAGGGTGCGGGCGTCGCCCGGTCCGGTGACCCGGTCCTCGGCGCCGACCAGGACGAGGGTCGGGACGGTTATGCGGCCGAGTTCGCCGCGGATGTCGAAGGCGGCGAGGGCCTCGCAGGCGGCGATGTAGCAGCCGGGGTCGGTGGTGCGGACCATCTGGACGGCCCACTCGACGATGGCCGGCTGGGCGGCGGCGAAACCGGGGGTGAACCAGCGCTCCGGTGCGGTGCGGGCCATCGGCTCCAGGCCGTTGGTGCGGACGACCACTCCGCGCTGGCGGAACTCGTCGGCGCTGCCGAACCGGGGCGAGGCGGCGACCAGGGCCAGCGAGGCGACCCGGTGCGGGTGGCGCAGCGCGAGGTCGGCGCCGATCGCGCCGCCGATCGAGCAGCCCGCGTACCCGAAGCGCTGGACGCCCAGCCCGTCGAGGGTGGCGAGCAGCCGGTCGGAGAGTTCGGTGACGGAGGTCGCGGGGTGGGCGGGGGCGCCGCCGTGGCCGGGGAGGTCGAAGCGGAAGACTCTCCAGTGCTGGGTGAGCTCCGGTATCTGCCGGTCCCACATGTGCCATGTGGTACCGAGGAAGGGGCCCAGGACCAGGACCGGGGCGTCTTCTGGCCCGTCAAAGCGGTATTGCAGGGTGTTCGTCGGTTTCTCGCTCACCCGTCCGACCCTCTCATCTCTCACGGGATCTCACATGACCGGGTCGAACCTAGCGGTTTTTGTTCCTCTCGCTACGACAGGTCCGGCACTGTCGGAACCCCCGAGGGTCCAGGTACGAGTTCGCCGGCGTGTACTCGTGACCGTGCCGACAGCGGGTCCTACGAGCGCGCGCCTTCTCCCAATCCCTGCGACGAAGAGCTTCCTCCTTCGTCACTGCCTCCAGGTGCTTCGCGTTGCAGCATCGCGTGTGGTGGAGGCCCCGAGGCTCAGCATGACTCAACTGGAAGCCTTCCGGGATCTCGCCCACCAGAAGCTTGAACACCACCCGGTGGACGAGTTCCGTCTTCCCCTGGTGGGAGACTGTGCCGTAGCCGGACGGGCCCTCCCGGTTACAGCTACCAGTCCACAGCCAGCAGCCGGACTCCGGGTCCACCTCAATCTTGCTAGCCATACGTCTGGGCAAGTCGCTCGGCTGGTAGACCGCCTGGCTCATGCTTGCCCCTCCGTCACAACCCCGTGCAGGCCATCCCACGTTGTGGCGGCTGCGCGAAGATCCTCGACGTCCGGCTTGACGTACCACTTCTTGGTGGTCTTCACGTTCGTGTGTCCTGCCCACCGGGCAAGGATGTGATCCGGCACGCCGTTGTTGGCTAGTGCTGTGACCGGGATGGTTCACCGTGATCGGAAGGCGGCTCGCGGGACGAGCGCACGCGAAACGGCTGGTATTACTGGGGCATGCAGGAAGAGACAGCACGCTCCGCGATCGACACGTTCATCTCCGCGTTCAACGCCTCGGACGACAGCTATGTGACTGCCCTGCTCTCCCAGGCCCTGACCTCAGACGTGGTCTTCTGGGGGCCGTTGGGCCGCAGCGAAGGAATCGCGGCGGTCGAGCGGTTCGTGCTGGACATCCGGCGCCACCCAGCGGGGACCGGCACGATGGTGCGCTGCTCAGCGGTGGACATGCCTGACGAGTGGGCCCGGTACAAGTGGGTCTTCACCACGCCGGATGGAGGCCCCCGCCTGGCGGGAACGGACGTCGTCCATCTGCGGCGGAGCCTCATCGACCAGGTCATCGTCTTTGCGGGGGAGATCGAGGCGTCCGCCTCCTGAGTCATCCTTCTGTCGCTGTCCTTCTCCTGAACTTGCCCCCTTCGGCGCTCGGGGGCTGCGGTTCGCAGTTGGTCAGGCTGCGGTGTTGAGGGGGCGTCCGCCCCAGCGGATGCCCTTTTCGCTGCGGATGCGGGCACGTTCCTTGCGTTGGGCGGCAAGTACGTCGGGGTGGCGGGCGTTGGCGTTGCGCCAGCGCAGGTAGCGGTGCAGTGCCTGGGTTTGCGCGGGGTGGCTGCGGTGGTGGGAGTTGGCCAGGGTGAACTGCCGCAGCGGGCCGAAGTGGGCCTCAATCGGGTTGGCCCAGGAAGCGTAGGTCGGGGTGAAGCACAGCTCGACCTTGTTCTTCTTCGCCCAGCGGCGGATGTCCGCGCCGGTGTGGGAGGAGAGGTTGTCCAGGATGATGTAGATCGGGGCGCCGTCGGGTCGGGTGGCGCGGATCGACTTGAGCGCGGCCAGGGTGTTGGCGGTGCCCTTGCGGCGGCGGTTGACGCCCCACAGGCGGTCGTCGCCCACGGAGTAGCAGCCCGTACCCTTCAAGCAGGCTCGATCGGGCATGAGCGGCAGCCCCGGGACACCGGTGCCGCTGCTCGCCCTCGCTGCTAATTAAGAGCTGCGATCAGGATCGCTACAGTACGGGCGTGCAGGTGGGCACCCGGTCGGGCGGTAAACTCCGCGTCCGGCCAGGAAGGCCGGATGCGACTCGTAGCAGCCTGCCCATCAAAGGGCTCTTCACGACTCCGTCGGCCGGCCTTCCGGGACGCCCCGTAACTGCTGATTAAGAGTGGCGACTCGATCGCTCGTACGGACTTGCCTGCGGGTGTCCCGACTGTCTGATGATCGTTGCATCTATAGCCAGGAAGGCTGGATGCGACTCTCGTACTCCTGCCCGTCATGGGGCTCATGTCGACTCCGTCGGCCAGTCTTCTGGTCACCCGTCATAACTGATTAAGAGCTGCGACCTCGATCGCTCGTACGGACTTGCTTCAGGGGTGGCCTGGCACTTCCTGTTCGTGTTCGATCTGGAGAGACGAGATGACGCAACGGCCGCCACAGGTATGGGCCGGGATCGACGTGGGGAAAGGACATCACTGGATTTCCGTGGTCGATGCCGATGGCGACCCACTGTGGAACCGCAAGGTGATCAACTCCGAGCCCGACATCCTCACCGCATTCGGTGAGGTTATGGATACAGCGGACCACGTGACGTGGGCACTTGACCTCGTTGACGGGCCAGCAGCGTTACTGCTGGGGACCCTGGCCAACCACGGTCAGAGTCCCCGGTACGTCACAGGCTCAAAGTTCGCAGCGTTCAAGAAGAGCTTCAGCGGCCAGGGAAAGTCCGACTTGAAGGACTCCTACATCATCGCCGAGTTCGCCCGCTGTCGCCCAGTGTTCCTTGCGCCTCAGTGGGCCATGCGAGGCCAGGAATGGATCGAGGACTTGATCCCCGACACGGAGTGGCTGACGTATTGAGCGATGCCCAACCTTATGTTGATGCGTGGTGAAGGACGAGGACGGCCTTCACCACGTCGGTGATTCGGTTGGTGCTGCAGCGGAGCTTGCGTAGGAGGCGCCAGCCCTTGAGGGTGGCCATGGCCTGCTCGCCGAGACAGCGGATCTTCGCGTGGGAGGTGTTGTGGCGACGCTTCCACATCTTGAGGCGCCGGCCGCGAAACGGAACTCGGACGGGTCCGCCGACGCCTTGATACGCCTTGTCCGCCCAACACCGGAGTCCTGCCTCGGTAAGGGCTTCGATGATCCCGTGCTGTCGCGCGGCGGTCAGGTCGTGAGCCGATCCGGTCAGAGCTGGCGAGGCCCAGAGCAGCCGTCCGAACGGATCGGTGAGGATCTGCACCTTCATGCCGTGGTGCTTGCGTTTCCCGGAGTAGTAGGGAGTGTCAGCGGCGATGCGGTCGATCGGCAGGAGAGTGCCGTCGAGGATGACGAACGCCTTCTCCTGCATCGTCTGCATTGCCTTGGCCAGGGACGGGGCGAGGACGGCCAGGGCGTCGACGGCTTCACGTATGTAGCCGTAGACAGTGGCGATTCCGATGCCGAACCCGGCGGCCAGCTGGGCGTAGGTGTCACCGCACCGCAGGTGGGCCGGGGCGAGCAGTGCTTGTCGCGAGGCGGGAAGGCGTCGCCACCGCGTCCCGATGTCCTGCCGTCTGGCCGTCAGTCGTCCGGTCAGAAACCGCAAGGTGCGGCTGGACAGATCAATCGAGGATGGGTAAACAAGCACGCGAAGCTCCTGGCAGACACGGGTGATCTTGGTCGAGAACCCGTCTACCAGGAGCTTCGTCGTTGTGCAGGACCGTCCAACGTGTGGTCACCACCGCCAGATTGGAAAAGGCTCACTGTCAACTCCCCTTCGTGTTCAGGACACAATCCCCTACGAAATACCGGGCCGCCTTGCGGAGGATGTCCCGCTCCTCCTCCAGCTCGCGGATCCTCTTCCGCGCGGCCGCCAGCTCCGCCTGAACCGCGTCACCACCCGGCCGCGGCGCCGCCGCGGGCGTGGAGTGAGCACCGGACCGACGTCCGTCAGCGGCCCTGATCCAGTTCCGCAGCGTCTCGGTGTCCACCCCGCGGTCGGTGGCGACCGACTTGATCGTCGCTCCCGGACGCGACCGGTACAGCGCGACCGCGTCCGCCTTGAACTCGGCGGGGTAGTGCTTCATCCCCACAGGGACTCCGTTCTCCTGGACCATCAAGATCCAAGTCTCTCCGGTGTCCAAAACCCGGGGGCAGGGCCCCATGAGCCGGGGTACGGGATATTGGACAGAGCACCAGTCGGGTGACTGATGGCGACGACAGCTGATGGTTCGAGACTGGAATTCCTACTGTTCCGACGCTCCCCAGGGAGCGTCTGCACGACCATGACGAGAGGTCATGATGTCCGTCGTACTCTCCGTCCAGCCGCTGCCTCCGTCCGAGCGGGCCGACTACTGGCAGAGCATCGTCTCCGACACCTTGGTTCCGATGGACGTCACGCTGCACGAGCGCGAGCCCGCGATGGGGACGATAACCGTCGATACGCTCGGCCCCCTCCAGATCTCGGTGGTCGAGGCAGGCCCGGCGAGCGTGTCGCGCCACGCCTCCCTGATCTCCAGGGGCGGAGCGGAGTACATGACCATCACGCTCCAGCACCAGGGAACCGGGCGGCTCACTCAGGACGGGCGCCAGGCCCTGGTCCGCCCCGGTACTTTTACCTGCTCCGACGCCGGCCGGGCCTACGGCAGGGAACAGCCGGACAACTACCGGTTCACATCGATCCGGGTGCCGAAGGATGTGCTGGCCGTGACGGACACCGAACTGCGGGCGATCACGGGGACCGTCTTCGACAGCCACTGCGGCACGTCCGGAGTCGTCGCCGGCCATCTGGAACGTCTGGCGGACCGGGCGGCCGGGTTCGACCCGTACACAGGTCGGCAACTCGCGATGACTGCCGTCGATCTGCTGACGGTGCTGGTACGCGAGCGGCAGGGGCTACTGAACCCCCACGCGTCGGAGGTGGCCCGCGGGATGCTGGCCCGTATCAAGGAGTACATCCTGCGACACCTGGCCGATCCAGGTCTCTCTCCGGAGATGATCGCGTGCGCGCACCACATGTCCGTCCGGTACCTGCACAAGATCTTCCAGGCGGAGGGGACCACGGTGAGCCGTTGGATCCATCGCGAGCGCCTGGAGAGGTGCCGACGGGAGCTGTCCAGGCAGTCGAGGTCCGCGCCTACCGTCTCGGCGGTGGCTCAGCGCTGGGGCTTCGTGAACCCGTCGCACTTCAGCCGGGCCTTTCGCACCGCGTACGGGATGTCGCCCAGGGACTGGCAGTCCAGCACGCGCCACGTGTGAACCGAGGCGACGCTCCGCCCGGCCGCACCGCACGGACGGGCCCGTGCGAGCGTGCCGATCCCGCCTTGGCGGGGGCGGGATCTCACGGACGCGGCCCGGGGAGCGGGCCAGTGAGCGGTGGATCGGACCGCGTCCTGGATGAGCTCGGCCAAGCGCTTGGGCTGGGTGAGCATGACCATGTGTGAGGAGTCGACCTCGGTGGTGGTCATGCCGGCGCGCTCGTAGCCGTAGCGCTCCATATCGGGGTTGAGGGTCCGGCCGGAGGTGGCGATCAGGGCCCACGAGGGCTTGGTCTTCCATGCCGTGACCGGCGCGGTCTCCGTGAAGGCCCGTGCGGACAGCGGGTGTCGGGAAAAGCCGAGCACAGCAGCGAACTCGGGGTCCACATCCGCGGCAAAGAGGGTCGGGGAAGTGCTCGACCGGCACCGAGACGTCGGTGGCGGTCTCGTCAGAGCCCGCCACGGGGAGGGGCGTGCAGACGAGCGCGTCGGCGAGGCCCGTGCCGGGGAAGCGCCCTTGCAGCTCGCCGAGGCTCTCGCCCTCCTCCAACGCGCATCCGGCCAGGTAGACCAGCGCCTGGACGTTGTCCTCCGTACCGGCGACGGTGATGACGGCGCCGCCGTAGGAGTACCCGACCAGGACCACGGGGCGCCTGGGATCGCACGTACCATCGAGGCGATGTAGGCGGCGTCGTCGACGAGGCTGCGGTTGGGTATGGCCGGGGCCACCATCTCCAGGCTGGCTGCCGGCAGTCCGGAGTGACGCGGGCATAGCGGGAGGCGTCGGCGACGGCGCCGTGGCCCAGGACGACGGTGGGATCTACGGGTCAGGACATGAGAGAACTCCTCGGTGTGCGGCTGTGGCCTGGAAGGTTGGGGCTCGGCGTGGTTCACAGGCCGAAATCGTGCGGGGTGCACCTCGGGCACCCGGTCGGCGTACTCGGGGTGCTTGCCGATCCACCCCTGGATGAAGGGGCAGTACGGCAGGACGCGCAGCCGGCATGCCCGGGCGTCGTCGAGGGCTTCCCGGGCGAGCAGCCCGCCAGGCCACGGCCGGCGAACCGGGCATCGGTCTCGGTGTTGGATGAAGGCGATCTCGTTCTGCGAGAGGCGGTATTCGACGAAGCCGGCGGTCTCGGTGCCGTCGTCGCCGGCGAGGATCTCGTACCGGTCTGGGGGGCGGTCCACCACGTGCGGTTCCATGGGTGCTCCTGCGCGGTCGCGGTGTACAGGGTGTCGGTGGTGTTCAGAGCGTGCGGCGCACGCCCGCCTGGCGTACCAGGTTGCGGAGCCGGACCGCGAGATCGCCCTCCACGGCAGCATGGGCGGGGCCGCTGCGGCCGATGGGTGAGACCTAACAGACCCGTGGCGGCCCAGCGGTGCAGGGAAACCGCCAGGTCGACCCACAGCGTGCGCTTGGGCCGGGTCACGGCGGTCATCAGCGCCCCGAAGCAGAGGAGCGCCAGATGGAAGACGCACAGGCCGTCGGCCGCGCCGCTGAACATGACGAGTGTGTAGGCCAGCCAGCTGTCGGCGAAGGCGGGCAGTACGCACAGGGCGACGGTGCCACGAGCCGCGTCCTCGAAGAACCCGAGCTGCATTCATCCCGTCATCACGGAGGCGATCGCCACCGTGAAGAAGCCCAGCGGCACCGGTGAGGCGATGGGGCGCAGGTTGATCCGGGTCATCGACCGGGGGTCCACCTCGAAGCGGCGCCTCGGGGCGGCGTCCGGCCCGTCGGCAGGCCCGGACGTCCGGCCGGCCTGCACGAACGCGTCACCCCCCTCGGAGGACGTCTCGCCGCGGGCCCCGCCAGGCGCCGGCGCCTGGCGGCTTGCCGCCCGCATCCCCCACCCCGTCGGCACCGACAGAAGGGTCTCCCCCGTGATCCGCGCCATGATCACAGAAGGGTCTCCCCCGTGATCCGCGCCATGATCGTCGACGACCACGCCCTGGTCTGCCTCGGCCTGGCCGACTTTCTCAACGCCGACGACGGCTCGAAGTGGTCGCCCAGGCCGCCGACGGTCTCCAGGTCATCGAACAGGCCACCGCATCGATGTCGCCCTCGTCGACGTCCGCATGGACGCATTACCGCCACCACCCGGCTCCACGCTCTCCCCCACCCCCGAAGGTGATCACTCTCACCACCTTCGACCTCGACGAGCACGTCTACAGCTCCCTGCCGCCGGAACCGACGGATTCCTCCTCAAGGACACCGATCCCGCCGAAATCCTGCGCGCCACCTCGTGGCCGCCGGTTCCGCCATGCTCCACTCGTCCGCGGCCCGCCGCCTCATTGGCCGATACCACGTCGCCAATCAGCCTCGGGCCACTGCGGCGCAGGCCCTCCTGGGCCAGCTCACCCGGCGCGTACGCGACGTGTTGGCCCTCCTCGCACAGGGCGACACCAACGCCGACATCGCCGCTCGCCTCGCCATGCACGAGAGTTCGGTGAAGGCCCACGTCAGCCGCATCCTCACCACCTTTGACGTCAACAACCGCGTCCAGGCCGCCCTCCTCGCCCGCGATGCCGGACTCACCTCCTGACCGGCTGGATTTTTCCCAGCGAAGCGGTCGCGCGAAGACGCCGCCTTCGGCCACGCCCTTGCCCTCAACGGAACCCGATGGGGACCGACGTTGAGCAAATCCCACTGAACGTAAGGGACTCCATGGTCACGTGGAGTCGCGCATGTTCCCTATCCGTTTTCTATTGCCGGTTGGACTTAATCAGGCCCGACTGGTCTGCGTCAGGCGGACGAGTCTGGCGAGGTGCTCTCTGTCGAGGCCGGCTGCGGTCGGCGTTCAACGGCCCAGTAGGCAAGAGCGGCCAGCGGGAGAGCGGCGCCCAAGCCGGTCAGGCCGGCCCAGCCGGCAGCGTGGTAGACGATCGCCCCGAGCTGGGAGCCGATCGCACCGCCGACGAAGAACATGGCGATGAAGGCGCTGTTGAGGCGGGCGCGGGCGGTCGGGTCGAGCTGGTAGACGGTGTGCTGCCCCAGGATGAGTGTCGTCTGCACAGCCATGTCGATCAGGATCGCAGCCAGGGCGATCAGGACGATGCTGTGCCCGCCCAGACCCGCGACAGCAAAGGCCAGCGCGGTCACAAGGAACGCAGCCCCGGTCATGGGACGTACGAGTCCTCGGTCGGCCCAGTGCCCGGCGAACGGAGCGATGGCTGCTCCGGCCGCGCCCACGAGGGCGAAGACGCCGACTCCGACCGGTGAGTAGTGGAAGCGGGGACCGGTCAGAACAAACGAGACAGTGGTCCAGAACGCACTGAACGCGCCGAACATCGCCGCCTGGTACAGCCCTCGACGCAGCAGCGCGGGATGCGTGCGCACCAGCTGGACGGTGGAGCGCAGCACATGGTGGTACGGAATGGATGTGGTGGGTGCGTGCTGTGGCAGGGCCGCACGCAGGGCCACCGTGAGCACGGCCATCAGAGCGGCGGAGCCGAGGAAGACGACGCGCCAGCCTGCGATGTCGGAGACCAGGCTGCTCAGGGTTCGGGAGAGCAGAATGCCGGCAAGTAGACCGCTCATGACCCGTCCGACGATGCGGCCCCTGGCATGGTCCGGGGCCAGGTTCGCCGCGAAGGGCACCAGGATCTGAGCCACGACGGAGGTGGCACCGCTGATCAGCGACGCGATCAGCAGCATGGGGAAGCTCGTGGCGAGGCCGGCTGCCACGAGGGCGAGGGCCGTGATGATCAGGAGGACGGTGACCAGATTGCGCTTCTCCAGCCGGTCGCCGAGCGGAACCAGGAAGATCATGCCGAAGACGTAGCCGACCTGGGTGAGCGTGATCAGTATCCCGGCCGTGGCTGTGCTGATGTGGAAGACACCGCTCAGCGAGGACAGCAGAGGCTGGGCGTAGTAGAGGTTGGCGACCGTCGTCCCGGACGCGACGGCCAGGAGCGCGACCAGCCAGCCTGGCACGCCTTGTGAGGCCCCCATGGACCGGGGCGAAGTGCGGAGGTTAGACCTTGTGGACATGTGCACCTTCTTTCGTCACGCAGGCACAACCACGGGAACGCAGCTTTCCCTTCCTCACCAGGAGCGATGATCGGGGATATCAGTCATCTCATGCAGAGATGACCAGCAGCGTCGCCAGGTACCTGTTGGGCATGCAATAGCGGAACCGATCAACGTGACAGCACGGCTGCCAGCCACTGCCGGATCTCAGGGGTCACGGGGTCGGTGATGTCGTCGAACTCGTCATGCTTCTTGAGGAACTTCGCGACGTAGGGGCAGACAGGCACGATGCGCTGCCCCGAGGCGCGGACGTCGGTCAGCGCCTGCTGCACGAGCTGTGAGGCCAGGCCCAGCCCGGCGTAGGAGTCGTCGATTTCGGTGTGGTAGAAGACGCGCTGGTCGGCGCTGTCGCGGTAGGCGGTGAAGCCGGCGACCTTGCCGTCCACCAGGATCTCGTAACGGTGCTTGTCGGCCACTCGCTGAACGATCGGAGCGTCGGCGGGTCGTGTCATTGCGTGCCTCTCAGGCGTGTCGGGATTGTGCGTGGAGTGAGGGTTGCGTGGGGCAGAGCGTGCGACGCTGTCATGGCGGCGGCCGACTGTCTCCACCTGTGAAGGAGTCCGGACCGAGTGGAAGCGGGCCTCAATGGGCTGCCTCGAAGTACTGCTGGAAACGCCGCGCGAGGTGGCTGTTACCGGGTCACGTCGCCCCATGGCGAGCATCGTCAGCTGCTGAGCAGCGCGCTCAGGATGGCGTCCCAGTTGATCCGCGCATTTTCCTCGCCCGGAGGGACGGCTTCCCACGTGCGCACCAGCCATTCACGCAGGGGCTCGCTGGGTACGTCCAGGAGAGCTGAGCCGCTGGTTCCTCGCAGGAGCATCCGCACTTCGGGTCTGTTGCTGCAGCGACACGGTGGCCAGATGCGGACGTCACCGTCCCCGGAGGGCTTGTTCAGGCCCGTCTGAAGAAGGTCTCGCGCAAAGCTCCACTGGGCGTTCTCCCGGTCGTCGTGGCTGGACACTTCAAGGAGCGCGGTGAAGGGACTTTGCGGGTCGTAGACGAGGCGTGCCGACAACGGCACCGCCTCGGTGGAAGTAATCACCAAGTCGACCGCGAGATCCACGGTGATGACGCCGTTCGGTGGTCGTCCCCCTTCGTCGCGGAGCGGTTGTGTGCTCATGATGGTTCTGCCTTTCGACGTTCAACGGACGCTGGAAGCAGCCCATCAGGGCTGTCAATGAACCCCTGCCCCTTCCCCTTGGGCTGTGTGCCGGGCCGGCGAATGACGTCGGTCCCGGAGCGGCGCTCGGCCTCGGTTCGTCCGCCCCAGACGCCGAAGTTCTGATCGGATGTCATGGCGAAGAGGCCGCAGGGATCACTTACGGGGCACCGACGGCAGATGGCTCGTGCCACCTCCTCGCGTCGACGGCGTGTATGGCCCCGCTCGCCGGTCGGCGAGAAGAAGACTGAGCTGTCCATACCGCGGCATGCGGCGTCGGCCTGCCATTCCCATACCCGCAGGAGCGGCTTGGTCTGTGGCTTGGTCTGTGTCTTCATCGAATTCTCCTTCCATGTACCTGCGGAGCTGTTGGGGGAGGAACAGTTCCATGACCTGACGGGGAATGCGCTGGCCGGGTCTATGGCTTCAGCGCGGCGAGCTGCGCCTCGAAGGGCACCACGGCGGGGCTCTCGCCGGCAGGCTTCCTGACCGTGGACAATCCGGTCATCAGTGCCGCCAGTTCGCCCGCGGCCCGTTCGATCCGGCCGTCGAGCCCTTCAGCGCCCCAGTCCTCGGAGGCGGCGTACACCCCGGTCGGAACGACGACGGCCCTCAGGTACGCGAAGAGCGGGCGCAGCGCGTGGTCCAGGACCAGGGAGTGCCGAGCGGTGCCGCCGGTCGCGGCGATCAGCACCGGCTTCCCGGCCAGGGCGCCCTCGTCGTGCACGCTCAGCGCGTCGAAGAAAGACTTGAACAGCCCGCTGTACGACGCGGAGAACACTGGCGTGACGACGATCAGGCCGTCGGCCGCCGCCACCGCGTCGAACGCGGCGCCCAGCGCCCGCCCCGGGAACCCGTTGGTGAAGTTGTGCGCGATCTCCACGGCGAGGTCGCGCAGCTCGAACACGGTCACGTCCGCCGAGGTCCGCCCGGCGGCCCGGGCGGCCAGCCGGTCGCCGAGCAGCCGGGTGGAGGACGGAACGCTCAGCCCTGCCGAGACGACGACGAGCTTCATGCGCGGACTCCTTCTTTCGCGGTGGCCAGCAGGGACGTGTGGGTCGGCGCGTCCGGCACATCGGCCGGACGGTCCTTGGCGAACTCCTTGCGCAGCACCGGCACGACCTCCTCGCCGAGCAGGTCCAGCTGCTCCAGCACGGTCTTCAGCGGCAGCCCCGCGTGGTCCATCAGGAACAGCTGGCGCTGGTAGTCACCGGCGTACTCGCGGAACGACAGCGTCTTCTCGATCACCTGCTGCGGCGAGCCCACCGTCAGCGGCGTCTGCTCGGTGAACTCCTCCAGCGACGGGCCGTGCCCGTAGACCGGCGCCACATCGAAGTACGGCCGGAACTCACGCACCGCGTCCTGCGAGTTCTTCCGCATGAACACCTGCCCGCCCAGACCCACGATCGCCTGCTCCGGCGTGCCGTGCCCGTAGTGGGCGTACCGCTCCCGGTACAGCTCGACCATCTGCTTGGTGTGGTCGGCCGGCCAGAAAATGTTGTTGTGGAAGAAGCCATCACCGTAGTACGCGGCCTGCTCCGCGATCTCCGGCGAACGGATCGAACCGTGCCACACGAACGGCGGCACCCCATCCAGCGGCCGTGGCGTGGAGGTGAACCCCTGCAACGGGGTACGGAACTTGCCCTCCCAGGTGACGACGTCCTCACGCCACAGGCGGTGCAGCAGGGCGTAGTTCTCGATGGCCAGGTTGATGCCCTCCCGGATATCCTTGCCGAACCACGGATACACCGGGCCCGTGTTGCCGCGCCCCATCATCAGGTCCATCCGGCCGTCAGCCAGGTGCTGGAGCATCGCGAAGTCCTCGGCGGTCTTCACCGGGTCGTTCGTGGTGATGAGGGTGGTGGAGGTGGACAGGATCAGCCGCTCCGTCCGCGCCGCGATGTAGCCGAGCATCGTGGTCGGCGACGAGGGCACGAACGGCGGGTTGTGGTGCTCGCCCGTCGCGAAGACGTCGAGCCCGACCTCCTCGGCCTTCAGCGCGATGGCGACCATGGCCTTGATGCGCTCACGCTCGGTCGGCGTACGGCCCGTGGCCGGGTCAGGGGTGACATCACCGACGGTGAAGATGCCGAACTGTGTGGAAGTCGTTTCGCTCTTCTGGGTCACTCGGAATTCCTCTCGGGTGAATACGAGCTGAGTGGACGGCTGTAGTGCAGTGCCCGGCCTGGGCGTCCGTCAGGGTGCGACCGGGGCGGTCCGTCAGCCTCTTCTGCCTGTGAGCTCGCTGATGGCGCGGTCGAGGTCCATGTGGAGGCTTTCCGCTCCTTCGGGCACCAGTGCGAAGGTCCGCCGAAGGAATGCAGTCACCTCCGAAACCGCCATTTCGACCAATGCTGTGCCGGAGACATTCCTCAAGACGACACGTAGGGAGTGCGGGTGGCAGCGGTGCCGAGGAATGACCAGTACGTCACCGGAACCGGTCGGCCGGCGCAGCCCCTCAGTCACCAGCTTGCGAGCGAACACCCAGTCGACGGTTCTCTTCATCGGCGCGCCGAGGGAAAGGCGGATCGCGTAGGGGTCCGCCATGTCGTAGTGCAGCTCCGCGGACAACGGAGCGGGCATGCCCTTCGGGACGCTGACGTGCGCCGTCACTGTGCACGTGACCGTGCTGAGACGCTGATCCATGGTTGCCCCAAAGAATGATTGCAGAAGCGGTTTTCTACGCCCGACCCTAAATTCCGGTGGCTGGCACAGGTTGTCGAGGAACGCACGGACCATTGCCCGTGAAAGAACTATGTTCCGGCGAGCGTCTCCATGAATGCCGCCGTCCCAACGGCAGCCGTTCCGGCAACGACGCGGTGCCTTGTCGGTGGACATCGGGCCGGGGCTCGCCGCACAGGCCACCTGTGGTCGGGGTGAGCCGTCGACCGGCGTCGCACCAAGTCCGATTCAACCGGCGGTTGTCCGGCGTCCATGTGCTGGAAGCCGAGCGCGGCCGTGGTGCACTGCCGGACCCCTCACCGTGCACGGAGGGACAACTGGTCTGCTCGGCGCCTCATTACCCTGGCCACCGCCCCGTGAGCGACCATTCGAGGAGCACCCATGCCCAAGCAGACCGTTGCCGAGCAGTACGTCGACCTCCTGGCCCGCGCCGGAGTGCGCCGCATGTACGGGGTGGTGGGCGACAGCCTGAACCCCGTCGTCGACGCGATCAGACGGCACGACGCCCTGGAGTGGGTCCAGGTTCGACACGAGGAGGTCGCGGCCTTCGCTGCCGGCGCCGAAGCGCAGCTCACGGGCAGGCTGGCGGCGTGCGCGGGGTCCTGTGGGCCAGGAAACCTGCACTTGATCAACGGCCTGTTCGATGCCCACCGGTCGATGGCTCCCGTCCTCGCGCTGGCTGCGCAGATCCCCAGCGGCGAGATCGGAACCGGGTACTTCCAGGAGACGCATCCTGACCGGCTGTTCGAGGAGTGCAGTCACTACTCGGAACTGATTTCCTCGCCCCGGCAGATGCCGCGGGTGGTGCAGACGGCGATTCAGCATGCGGTCGGCCGGCGCGGAGTGTCCGTCGTAGCGCTGCCAGGAGACATCGCCGCCGAGAACTCTCCGGTCGGCGGGGCCGAACTCGCGATGCCGCTGGACCGGCCCGCGGTCCGTCCGGCCGATCAGGAACTGACCCGGCTGACGGAGCTGGTGGACGCCGCCGAGACGGTTACGGTGTTCTGCGGCCGGGGTGTCGCCGGTGCCCACGCCGAGGTGATGGCGTTCGCCGAGAAGGTCAAGGCCCCGGTCGGCCATGCGCTCCGAGGCAAGGAACACATCCAGTACGACAACCCGTACGACGTCGGCATGTCCGGACTGCTGGGATACGGCGCCGCGTACGAGGCCATGCACGAATGCGACCTGCTGCTGCTCCTCGGCACCGACTTTCCGTACACGGACTTCCTGCCCCGGCATGTCAGAACGGTCCAGATCGATGTTCAGCCCGAACGGCTGGGCCGTCGCACCCAGTTGGACTTCGCCGTCTGGGGAGACGTCCGTGAGACGCTGCGGTGCCTGATCCCGGCCGTGCAGGAGAAGCCGTCCCGCCGGTTCCTCGACCGGATGCTGGACCGGCACGTCCACGCTTTGGAGGGTGCCGTCGGTGCCTACACCCGCAACGTCGAAAAGCACACTCCCATACACCCCGAGTACGTGGCGGCGGTACTCGACGAGGAGGCTGCCGACGACGCGGTGTTCACCGTGGACACCGGGATGTGCTGCGTGTGGGCCGCCCGCTACCTGACGCCGAACGGCCGCCGCCGCATCCTGGGCTCCTTCGTGCACGGTTCGATGGCCAACGCCCTGCCGCAGGCCATCGGTGCGCAGTTCCTCGACCGGACGCGTCAGGTGGTGTCGCTCTCGGGCGACGGCGGCTTCTCCATGCTCATGGGCGACTTCCTGACGCTGGTGCAGTACGGGCTGCCTGTGAAGGTGGTCGTCTTCAACAACTCCTCGTTGGGCATGGTCGACTTGGAGATGATGGTGGACGGGCTGCCGCCGTACGGCACCGGGTACCCGCACACAGACTTCGCAGCCATCGCCACAGCCGCCGGTGCGCGGGGTATCCGGGTCGAGAAGCCCACGGAGGTGCGTGACGCCCTGCGTGCGGCCTTCGCGCACGACGGGCCGGCGCTGGTCGACGTGGTGACCGATCCCAACGCACTCGCGATCCCGCCGAAGATCACCTCCGAGCAGCTCACCGGCTTCGCCCTGTCGGCGAGCCGCACCGTCCTCACCGGAGGTGTCGGGCGCATGATCCAGCTCGCCCGGGCAAACGTCCGAAACGTTCCGCGTCCATAAGGCCCTGAGAACCCAGGGCACCATCGGCTACGTCCCCGAGGCTGCTACATCGCGTCAAGCCGCTTGAGGGAGATCGTCGAGGCAAGGCAAGTACCTTACGCTCTGCAGGAGTTCACCGCACGCCTCGCCCGGTGGACGGCGTACCACCGTTCGCCTGGCACAGCTCCATCCACTTACCGGAGATTGCCAAGCAGGCCGCGTACTACAGCGACGGCTTCTTCCGCCATTCTCTGTTCGGCCGACCACACCAATTGAATTGAATGGTCGAGTTGTAGCGGTTCCGCTATGCCGCTATGCCGCTACGGTCACGGCATACCCGAGCAGACGATCGGCGGGGCCCGGCGCAGCAGGTACAGGTGGTCGAGAAGACGTTGCCGTTCCACGAGCACGTGGGGGACGGTCAGCGCCACTGTTCCTGACGGACTGCGTGCCCAGTCATCTACACGGCTGCTTGGCGACCGGCCGGCCCAGGCCGGCCGGTGTGCGCAGGCGCAGGCCGGCGGACGTCCAGGCAGGCCGGATCGAGCGGAAGGCCGGGGAACCGGCCCGCATGAGTGAACCGCCGACGGCCAAACCGCCGCGCCAAGGGCGACCTCAGAACGCCTCTCTGGGCCACCACCTCGCCACGTTGCGGCCCACCGAGTGAGAAGCCGGGCCCCCCGCCCGGCATACCCATCCCCCGACCCGAGTGGACACTCATGGAAGACCTGACAGGCATGACACATCACACCGCCGTACTCAACGGGATCAAGCAGCACTGGGTGACCGCCGGACAAGGCCCGCCGGTCTACCTGCTGCACGGCTTCCCCGAGACCTGGTACGGCTGGCGTAAGCAAATACCCGTACTGGCCGAGCGGTTCACCGTGATCGCGCCGGACCTTCGCGGCTACGGAGACACGGAAAAGCCCGCCTCCGGCTACGACAAGCGGACCATGGCCAAAGACATCGTCGCGCTGATGGACCATCTCGGGCACGAGCGGATCGCCCTCGTCGGCCACGACCGCGGGGCACGCGTCGGCACCCGGTTCGCCAAGGACCACCCAGAACGCATCGACCGTTTCGTGGCCATGGACAACATCCCCACCCGGGTCATCGCCGATACCTATGACGTGAACCTCGCCCGGCAGGGGTACTGGTTCTTCACCTTTCTCGGCGTGCCCGACCTTCCCGAGGCGCTGATCGCCGGCCGTGAGGAGATCTGGCTCACGCACTTCTACCGGAGCTGGTCGTACAACCCCGACATGCTCACTCCAGAGGAGATCGCCGTCTATGTACGCGCCTACCAACAGCCGGGGGCGGTGCGGGGATCCTGTATGGACTACCGTGCGGCGCCCCAGGACGTCGCCCAGGACCGGGAGGACGCCGACCAGCTCATCGACTGCCCGGTGCTGACCCTGTGGGGCGAGGACTTCAGCGCCGTCGGACAGGCATACGACGTCCTGGACGTATGGAAGGGGATCGCCCGCGATGTCCGCGGCGTGCCCATCGTTCAGTGCGGGCACCTCTGCCAGGAGGAACGCCCCGACGTCGTCAACCGGGAACTCCTCGACTTCCTCGCGGACTGGAACGGCTGAACGGGGCGCCGCATCCCGAACTCGGGGAACAGCAGCGGAACGTGGGCCGGGGCCGATTGCGGCCCCGGCCCACTTCCGTGCCAGGGCAACGCCGCCCCGCCGGTGCCGCCCGGCAACGTGGGCACGCACAGGCCACAGCCAGGGCGCGGACAGACAAACACGCCGCTCGGCAGTCCCTAAAGTTGCTCACGTGTCGGCGATTTCCCGCTCGACAAGACCCCCGCGCGGAGTCCGACGGGAACCCTCCGGCAGAGTCCACGGCCGCCCGGTCAGTGCACACCGCACACCACCCGATCCCGAGGCCGGCCCGCGACATCTCACGGCAAAGGGGCCACCACGGCAGCCCCGACTCGGCCGACAGGCCGTGCGACAGCCACCACCCCATTGATGAGGGAGTTTCCCCATGCCCAGTTCCGACAAGCCGACCGTCGTCCTCGTGCACGGCGCCTTCGCCGACGCCTCCAGCTACGCCCAGGTCATCCCCCGGCTGATCGCCCGCGGCCTGGACGTGGTCGCCCCGGCCGTGCCCAACCGCAGCCTGATAGGGGACGCCGCCTACGTGGCCTCCATCGTCCGGCAAATACCCGGTCCGGTCGTCCTGGTGGGCCACTCCTACGGTGGCGCGGTCATCACCGTCGCCGGCACCGAGGACAACGTCAAGGCACTGGTCTACCTGGCCGGTTACGCCTTGGAGAAGGGCGAGAGCCTCGGCGAACTGCAGGGCCGCTTCCCGGACAGCGACCTCGCCGCCGCACTCGTCTACACCCCCTTCCCGATCGAGGGCTCGGCCACGCCCGGCACCGACGTGTCGGTCCGGACCGACAAGTTCCCGGCCATCTTCGCCGCCGACGTCGACCCGCGGCTCGCCGCCGTCCTCGCCGTATCCCAGCGCCCGCTGGCCGCGCAGGCCTTCGCCGACGCGGCCCCGGCCGCGGCCTGGGAGACCAAGCCGTCCTGGGGCCTGGTCGCCTCGTCCGACCGCACCATCAACCCCGACGTGGAGCGCTACGGCTACCAGCGGGCCGGCATGACCACCGTCGAGGTCGACTCCTCCCACCTGGTGATGCTCGCCCACCCCGAGCGCGTCGTCGACCTGATCGAGGAAGCCGTGCGGGCCACCTCCGACTGACCCCACGCGCACCAGCTCGCGCCCGTCCGACCGGCCGTCACACCACGACCGCCTCCACCCCTTCGCAGAGAGCGAACGATGAACCCACCGATCTCACGCCGCACCGTCACCGTGTCCCTCCTGGCCGGCGCAGCCGCCCTGGGGACCGCCGGTGTCGCGCAGGCCGCGCAGTCGGCGACGGCCGACCGTCCGGCCGAACGGCACGGGCGCCCTGCCGCACCCACCATCGTCCTGATCCACGGCGCGTTCGCCGACTCCTCCAGCTGGAGCGCGGTCGTCGAACGCCTGCAGCGACAGGGCCACCGTGTACTGGCACCGGCCCTGCCACTGCGCGGACTGGCAAGCGACTCCGCCTACATTCGCAGCGTTCTGGACAGCGTCACCGGACCGATCGTGCTGGTGGGGCACTCCTACGGCGGAGCGGTCATCAGCCAGGCCGCGGCCGACGCCCCGCAGGTCAAGGCACTGGTCTACATAGCTGCCTTCGTTCCCGACATCGGGGAGAGCGCGCTCCAGCTCACCGACAAGTTCCCCGGCAGCACCCTGGGACAGGCCACCGCCACCCAGTACTACCCGTTGCCCGACGGCGGACAGGGGGAGGAACTGGTCATCAAGAAGGACCTGTTCCGCAAGCAGTTCGCGGCCGGTGTCCCCCGACCGACCGCCCAGGTCATGGCCGCGGGACAGCGTCCGATCACCCTGGCAGCTCTCCAGGAGCCGGCCACCGCGGCCGCGTGGAAGAGGATCCCCAGCTGGTACCTCGTGGCCACCGAGGACCGCAACATCCCGCCGGTCGCCGAGCGCTGGATGGCCGAGCGCGCCCGCGCCCACACGGTCACTGTCCGCGCCCCGCACGCAGCCGCCGTGAGCGATCCCGGCCCTGTCACCGGCCTGATCCTGCGGGCGGTCCGTTCTGTCCGCTCCGACCACTGACCAGACGCATTTCTCGCCCACGTCGGCGACATTCCGCAAGAGGACATGGTGCCGGGACCGTGGCCGTCCGGCCGCGGTCCCCCTCCTCGCTTCCTCATGGCCGGCCTCACCCGGCGAAGCGCCGCACGCGCTGCCGACCGAACACCTCGCAATGGAACGGAGAGCCGTATGGCACTGCTCGATCCGGAACCGGGAAAGCTGCGCCCGCGGCAGACCCAGGGCCCAGCTACCGACCGGGTGCCCGACGAACGGGCGTCGGGTACTCCCGATGCCCTGCGGGAGGACCTGGTCCGCCTGCTGGGCTCCCGAAAAGTGCTGCACACCCTGTCGGACCTGGTGAAGTACGCCTCGGACGCCAGTCCCTACCGCTTCGTGCCCCAAGTGGTCGTGATCGCCGAGAACGTCGAGGACGTGGCCGCGGTGCTGCGGTACGCCCACGAGCAGCACCGTGAGATCGTCTTCCGGGCGGCCGGGACCTCCCTGAACGGTCAGGCCCAGGGCAAGGACATCCTGGTCGACGTGCGCCGCCACTGGACCGGCGTCGAGGTGCTCGACGGCGGGAACGAGGCGAGGATCAGGCCCGGTACGACCGTGGGGCGCGCCAACATCACACTGTCCCGGTACGGTCGGCTGATGGGCCCCGACCCGGCGAGTTCCAGCGCCTGCACCGTCGGCGGGGTGGTCGCCAACAACGCCTCGGGCATGACCGCCGGAGTCACCCGCAACTCCTACCGCCTGCTCTCGTCCCTCACCCTGGTCCTCCCGTCCGGCACGATTGTCGACACCGCGGCTCCGGACGCCGACGCGCGCCTCCGGGAGGCTGAGCCCGAGCTGTGCGCGGGGCTGCTGGCGCTGAAGAGCGAGATCGAGGGCGACACCGAGCTGGTCGCCCGGATCCGCGCGAAGTACGCGTTGAAGAACACCAACGGCTACCGCCTCGATGCCTTCCTGGACAACTCCACCCCCGTGGAGATCCTGCGCGGGCTGATGGTCGGCTCCCAGGGCACCCTCGGTTTCATCGCCGAGACGGTGTTCAAGACAGTCTCCCTGGACCGGCTCACCCACACGGCATTGTTGTTCTTCCCCGACCTCACCGCCGCCGCGGCGGCGGTACCGCTGTTCAACGACGCCGGAGCCCGCGCGGTGGAGGTGATGGACGGCAACACTCTCCGCGCCTGTGCGAGCGTCGACGGAGTCCCCGCCGACTGGGCCGAGATTCCCCGGGATACCGCGGCCCTGCTGGTGGAGTTTCGCGCCCCGGACGAGGCAGCCCACCAGGCCCACAGGCAGGCCGCCGCCGCTGTCCTGGCGAAACTGGCGCTGGTGGCCCCGGTGGCGTCCGTCACCAACCGCTTCGTCGAGGACTCGGCCACGATCCGCACGTACTGGCACGCCCGCGAGGCGTTCATGACGGCGGTCGGCAAGGCACGGCCGGCCGGATCCACACTGATCACCGAGGACTTCGCGGTACCGCCCGCCCGCCTGGCCGAGGCGTGCGAGGCCCTGGCCGAGCTTCAGCGCCGACACGGCTTCGACGCCGCGGTCGCCGGCCACGCGGCGCACGGCAACCTGCACTTCCTGCTCGCCTTCGACGCCGCCCGCCCGAAGGAGATCGAGCGCTACGCCGACTTCATGGACGAGTTCTGCACCATGGTGGTGCGCCGGTTCGACGGCTCGCTCAAGGCGGAGCATGCCACCGGTCGCAATATGACGCCGTTCCTCGAAGCCGAATGGGGCGCCCGCGCAACCGAGCTGATGTGGCGGGTCAAGCAGACCCTCGACCCCGCGGGGGTACTCGCCCCCGGGGTGGTCCTCAACCGTGATCCCGAAGCCCATCTGCAGGGGCTCAAGACCATACCCACCATCGAGGCGGTCGCCGATCCGTGCATCGAGTGCGGTTTCTGCGAGCCAGTCTGCCCGAGCCGCGACCTCACCACCACACCGCGTCAGCGGATCGTGCTGCGGCGCGAGATGATGCGCCAACCCGGCGGCTCTGCCGCCATGGGGAGCCTCCTGAAGTCCTATGGATACGACGCAGTCGACACCTGCGCCGGCGACTCGACCTGCAAGACGGCCTGCCCGGTCGGTATCGACACCGGCGCCATGATGAAGGCATTCCGCCATCAGCGGCACTCCGAGCGAGAGGAGCGGAACGCGGCACGGGTCGCGGAGCGGTTCTCCCTCGTGGAGTCGTCGGTCCGGACCGCCCTCGGCTTGGCGGACCATGTCGGCGACCGGGTCCTGGGGAGCGTCACCTCCGCCGTGCGGAAGGTGGTCTCGGCCGACCTGGTGCCCGAATGGATCTCCGCCATTCCGTCCCCCGCACGTTCGCGGCTGCCCGGAACGGACCACCGGACCGCCGTTGCCGTCTACTACGTGGCCTGCGTCAACCGGATCTTCGCGGGACCCGACGGTGTCGACGGGCCGTCCCTGCCCGAGGCGATCGTCGAGGTCTCCCGCCGCGCCGGGCGGCCGGTCTGGATACCGTCGGACATGGCCGGTTCGTGCTGCGCGACCATCTGGCACTCCAAGGGCTACGACGACGGCAACACCGTCATGGCGAACCGCATCGTCGAGCGAGCCTGGGAGTGGACCGACGGCGGACGTCTGCCGCTCATCGTCGACGCGTCGTCCTGCACACTCGGCATCGGGCAGGAAGTCACGCCGTATCTGACGGCCGAGAACCTGCGCAAGCACCGCGCTCTCACCGTGGTGGACTCCGTCGTCTGGGCCGCCACCGAACTGCTGCCGCACCTTGAGGTGACCGACCCGATCGACAGCGCGGTGCTCCACCCCACCTGCTCCATGCGACACCTCAAGGACGTCGACCAGCTTCAGGCCGTCGCCGAGTTCATCGCGCGGGACGTCCAGGTGCCCGTCTACGCGGAGTGCTGCGGCTTCGCCGGCGACCGGGGACTGCTGCACAAAGAACTGACCAAGGCGGCGACGGCACACGAGGCCGCCGAGGTCACGTCGGGCGCGTTCGACGCCTACCTGTCGGCCAACCGCACCTGTGAGATCGGCATGCAACACACCACGGGCCGCCCCTACCAATCTGTGCTGCTCGCACTCGAACGTGCCACTCGGCCCACCAGCTGAGCACCGGCGCGGGCCACCCGCTTCGGCGCGGAACCGCCGCCCGCAACTCGACCCTCCATCCAACAGGGAGCCCGCCTTGCGCATCGCCAATCTCGCCGGCCGACTGGTCGTGATCGCCCACGGCCGGGCGGCCGACGTCCACACAGCCAGTGGCGCACTGTTCTCCTCCGACCCGCAGGCGGTCTACTCCCGCTGGGACGAGTTCCGCGCCTGGGCCGCCCGGGCCGACCTCGGCGGCGGGGTCCCCTTCGACCCGGCGGACCTCGGTGCGCCCGCGCCGGCCCCCCGCCAACTCTTCGCCATCGGCCTCAACTACCGGGAGCACGTCGTCGAGGCCGGATTCACCACGCCCGAGGGCATGCCGCCGGTCTTCACCAAGTACGCGACCGCTCTCACCGGCCCGGTGACCGAGGTGACGCTGCCACGGGGCGGCAACACCGACTGGGAGGTGGAACTGGTGGCGGTTGTCGGCAGGGAGGCGCACCAGGTGTCCGAAACCGATGCCTGGAGCTACGTCGCGGGCCTGACGGTCGGCCAGGACATCTCCGAGCGCGTCCTGCAGATGGGCGGCCCGGCCCCCCAGTTCAGCCTCGGCAAGTCCTACCCGGGCTTCGCCCCGACGGGCCCCTGGCTGGTGACCCCGGACGAGTTCGAGGACCCTGACGACCTGGAGCTGACCTGTGCCGTCAACGGTGAGGAGATGCAGCGTGGCCGCACCCGGCAGCTCATCTTCTCCGTGCCGGCCCTCATCGCCAAGCTGTCCGGGGTGCTCCCGCTGCTGCCGGGAGACGTCATCTTCACCGGCACTCCAGCCGGTGTCGGCCTCGGCCGCACACCTCAGCGCTGGCTGGCCGCCGGCGACGAACTCGTCAGCTCCGTCCAGGGCATCGGCGAACTGCGACAACGGTTCGTCGGCTGACCCTCTACGAGGTCCGCGACGCGCGGCAGCTGACGTCTCAAGCGCCCGGCGCACCGGCAGCCCCAGCGGCAAGGGCCACTGCCCCCACCCCCTGCAATCAGAGAGAAAGAGAAGAGATCCCACATGCCCGGATTCCTGACAGGGACGCGCACCGGCCTCCTGGCCTCGGTCGTCACGGCGGCCCTCGCCATGACCGCGGCCGGCCCCACGACGGCGGCCACCGCCGCCCCGAAGCCGGACGTGCGCTTCGTGGCACACCTGGACATCGCCGACGGGCAGCGACCGGAGAACATCACCCTGGAGCCTGGCGGCAGCGCCGTCGTCACCTTCGCCTACAGCCGTCAAGTGGCCCGCATCCACCCCGACGGCCGGGTGCACATCCTCGCCACCCTGCCCCAGCCTCCGGCCGGCGCCGACACCCCTGCCCTCTCCTCGCCCTTCCTCGGCGGAATCGTCCGTGCCCACGACGGGACCCTGTACTTCCTGTACGCCACCGGCAGCAGCGACCTGACCGGCCTGTGGCGCCTGCGCCCCGGCGGCGCCCCGCAGCGTATCGCCGCGCTCCCGGCCGACGGCCTGCCCAACGGCCTGGCCCTCGACCGGCACGAAGGCCGGCTGTACGTGGCCGACTCGGTCCTCGGCACGGTCTGGCGGGTGCCCGTCACCGGGGGCACGCCCACCCGGTGGGCCACCGCCCCCGAGCTGGCCGCCGCCGGATTCCTCGGAGCCAACGGCATCAAAATCCACAACGGGGCGGTCTGGGTGTCCAACCTGGACAAGGGCACCGTGCTGCGGATCCCGGTCACCCGGTACGGCACCGCCGGCCCCGTCGAGACCCGGGCCACCGGCCTGATCGACATCGACGACTTCGCGTTCACCGGCCGCGGCGACACCCTCCTGGCCGCGATCAACGCGGACAACGAGGTGGCCCTGGTCAGGCCGGGCGGCAGCCACACCGTCGTGCTGACCGGCGCCGACGGGCTGGAGAACCCGACCTCGCTCGCCGTACGCGGCAACACGGCCTACATCGCCAGCGGCGCCTACTTCACCAACAACGACCCCAACCTCCTGGCCGCCCGGATCAACCCCGTCCAATAAGCCGGCCGCGCGCCCGTGCCGCCGCACCTGCCCAGTGCGGCGGCACGGGACCCCTAGGCCATCGGATCCGCCGCACGACGAGCGGGCGGAGCGGCCGCCGCACGCGGCAGCACCCCACACCGGACGAGAGGACAGAGTTGATGGACCAGCAGGACACGCAGCAGGCGGCAGCCGCCGCACCGCCCACGTTCGACCCCGGCGCATTCCTGGTCGTCCCGGCCAGAACCTTCGAGGACCTACGCATCGGCGAAGTCTTCCGAGCCCCCAGCCGCACCCTGACAGACGCCCACGCCGCGGCCTTCCAGACAGTCTCCGCGGACAACCACCCGGTGCACTACGACGCCGAATGGGCACGCAGGCACGGCCACTCGGCACCGGTGGTGCACGGCCTGCAGGTGCTCGCCTTCACCGCGCCGGGCGCCACCCTGTTCCCCCACTTCATCGGAGAGGTGTTCATCAGCTTCCTCGAACTGTCCTGCACGTTCCTGGCCGAAGTGCACTCCGGAGACACCCTGTACCCGGCGCTCACCATCACCGGCCTGGAGCCACAGGGCGACAACGGTGTCGTAGTCACCGCGGCCACCATCCACAACCAACACGGCGCACTTGTGCTGTCCGGCCGGCACAAGTACCTCCTGCGGCGTCAGTGAATCCTGAGGAAGCAACGTGACGCACCGTAGAACCCTCCTTGTCGCGCTCGCCTGTTGTGCCGCGCTGACGGGGTGCACGAGCCACACACCGGACGGCAGCCCGCCTGCGGTTGGCCCCACGTCCCCGACGTCGTCCGTAACCGGCCCAGGGTCCGTCGACAGCGGCACCTCCGGCCCCTCCAGCGAGCCGACCGCGTCCGGCGGCACGGGGACGGCGGCGCCATCGCCGACCGTACCGACGGTGAGACGCTGCCATACCTCCGAAGTGAGGGCGTCCCTCGGCCCCAACCGTCCCGGCGCCGGGCAGTCAAGCTTCGCTATCGTTTTGACCAACAGATCCCGCCGCACCTGCACGCTGTACGGCTTCCCGGGCGTGGCGTTCGTCAACGGCGCCGGTGAGGCCGTCACCCCGGACCCCGAGCGAGCCACCGATCAGCAGGAACAGGCTGTGACGCTCAGCCCGGGAGACAGCGCTTGGTCGACGCTGGCATACACCAATCCAGCGATTACTGGCGCCACCACTGTCACACCGGCAGCCCTGCTCGTCACCCCGCCCGACGAGACTGCTCCGATCTCAGTCCGCTGGACCGGGGGCAAGGTCTCCAACACGGGGAAGGCGTCGGTGCCCTGGGTGAGCCCCCTCAGGTCAGGTAATGGCGCCTGACTCCGCCGAGCACGGGAGCGGGATGCGGCCAGTTGCCGCTGGCTGCCAAGGTTGACACACATACTCCAGGCCCTGATTGCCGCGCCGGAGACTTCCGGCTGAACCTCTGACGCCCGAGGGGCGGGATCGGTGCGCTGACGCTGTAGTGACTGCTGGAGCGATACCAGCGCCGCACGACCCGACTGGCTGACCACCTTCGCTCTGCTGTCAAGGAGTTAGCGGGCCGGGCGGGCGCCCGCCTCACGCTGCCTCGCTGTAGCGATCTCCCGCTCGACCGCGCTGCGGATGCTGACGAGGCTGCCGCTGCCCCCGTTGCGACTGCCACGGGTACTCGGCATCGACGACTTTGCCCTGAAGCGACGTCACCGCTATGCCACCATCCTCCTGCCGTTCCTCGACAATGGCGACCACCTGCACCCGAACGACAAGCGCGTGCAGGCGATGGCCGACGCGGTCGACCTGAAGGGCGTCGACTGCGCATCCGCGCTTGAGCTGAACCGCGGCACCGGCCGTGGCTTGAGCAGATGAAACGGTCCTGTCCCCGGCAGTGCGTCCGACGGGGACAGGACCGGGACTGCCGTTGCCGACGGTCCATGCCCATGCGGTGTTCCCGCCTTGATGTCACCGATCCCGCTCCGCCTCCGAGCCGCCGGTCCGGACGTACCGGCGGCTCGGAGAAGGTGGCGGCACGGGGCGTCAGTGCTGCAGCACGGTGCCCAGCCACTTCAGGACCTCGGGGGTCACCGGGTCGGTGATGTCGGCGAACTCGTCATGTTTCTTGAGGAACTTCGCCACGTAGGGGCAGACCGGCACGATGCGCTTCCCCGAGGTGCGTACGTCGTTCAGGGCCTGCTGTACGAGTATCGAGGCCAGGCCCTGTCCGGCGAAGGCGTCGTCGATTTCGGTGTGATAGAAAACGCGCTGGTCGTCGCGGTCGCGGTACGCGGTGAGTCCTGCGGTTTTGCCGTCGACCAGGATTTCGTAACGGTGTTTGGGGTCCACTCGCTGGACAGTCGGAGCGGCGGCGGGCTGCGTCATCGTAAGCCTTTCAGTGGCGCGTCGGGTTCTTGCGCGGTGCGATGGTGGCGTTGGGAAGGGCGGGCGCGGGAAGACGGTCGCCGTCGTAACCCTCGACCTTGCCGAAGCGGTCGGATGCGTTCTGCCACGCTCCCCTGGCCTCGACGATGTCTTCGTGGCTCCGGCCGATGAAGTTCCACCACATGACGATCTGTTCCTCGAACGGCGTCCCACCGAGCAGGACTACCCGAGCATCGTTGTCCGTCTCGTTCACCAGCGTCAGTGTGTCGCTTCCCGTGCCGACGTAGCCCAACTCCGCCGGGTGCAGGATTGTTCCAGCGATACGGACATCCCCGTGGTCGACGAGAAGGCCGTGCTCGAAGCCGGTGTCGATGGCGAGCGTGGTCGTCGAGCGCGGCTCAAGGACGAGTTCGGCACCGAGCAGGGGCGTGAAGGTCCGCACCGGAGAGGTGTCACCTGCCAGCGTCCCCAGGAACACGCTGACTTCGGCTCCGTCCACCCGGACCGGGCTCGGGACGTAGTGCTGGAAGTCACGGCCGGTGTGCCGGTGTTCTTCGGGAAGCGCCACCCACAGTTGGACGCCGTGCAGGATCGTGGTGCGGGTGGTGGAGACTTCCGAGTGGCTGATGCCGTACCCGCCCGTCATGAGGTTCAGCTCACCGGGCCTCACGAGGGCGTGGCTGCCCATGCTGTCCCGGTGCTCGATCTCCCCGCTGAACAGCCAGCTCACCGTCTGCAGACCGGTGTGCGGATGGGGCGCGACGTCCATGCCGCCCGTGTCGGTGACGTCGTCGGGGCCGTAGTGGTCGACGAAGCACCAGGCCCCGATCAATGTCCGGGCCCGCTGCGGCAGCGTACGCCGTACCGTCATCGCCCTCGGACCGCCCAGCGGGACGTCCCGCGCGGAGAGGACATCGACCTTCGGCGCATGCTGACCACGGTCCGAGGCCCCGCAGCGAAGTTCGGCGGGCTCCCTCTCGACGTCGCTCATCGCACGTCCCTCCCAGGGATGATTTCATGTTCAATGATCACGTCTGATGGTAAGCCGACGTTCCGTCAAGCACACGACAAGACGAGCGGGCCCGAGCGTCCCATGAAGGAGTCCAGGTTGAGTGGCACTGTGGCAGGCCCCGTGAGCAGGCGGGTCTTCGTGGACAAGCAGAGTCCGAGTGCTTACCACGCACTGGTCGAGACCTCCGATGCGGTCCACGCGGTCGCCTCCGACGCGGGGCTGGACCGCACGATCGTGGAGCTGATCAACCTCCGCGTGTCACAGATCAACAACTGCGCCTACTGCCTCAGCGTGCACACCCGGGCCGCGCTGCGTGCGGGCGAGACCACCCAGCGCCTGGGCGTGCTGGCCGCCTGGCGCGACACCGAACTGTTCACGACCCAGGAACGTGCGGCGCTCGCCCTGGCGGAGGCGACCACCGAGCCCTCGAACGCTGTCGCACAGGAGAGCGCCTACGACGCAGCCCGCCAAGCCCTCACCGACGACGAGATCTCCGCGGTGATCTGGGTGGCGATCACCATCAACGCTTTCAACCGGGTCTCCATCATGAGCAAGCACCCCGTGCGCGGGATCCCCCAGCAGTGAGTCTCTCCCCGGCCGGGCGCCGAGTCATCGGCCGCACGCAACGGCTTCCACCAACCACGGAGAGTGACCAGGGCGGCCGGGAAGTCGAGGTGATGGCCTCGCGGTTGAACGACAATCGCGTCGACGATGATCAGCAAGGGTTGGTCCGTCGCCGTGTCCGAGAGCAGCGTCAAGACGCCGAGCCTGATCAGCAGCGGATCCGGCACCTGCGATCCGTCGGCCTGATCCATACCGAATACGCAGCGCAAAGCGTCGCGCTGCCGTGAGGGGAGCCGCTCGACACCGGTGAGTACCGGACGCAACAACTGGTGCACTCCTGCGAAAACAAGATCCTTCTCGCCTTCGCAGCCTCGTACCCAGAGCACGCGTCGACCGTGAGCCTCGGTCTGCGAGGCGGCCCAGTCCACCAGGGTGCATTTGCTGCCCCCGGCTCACCGGTCAGCACGAGCACCCTCGGGTCACTCCCGTCCGCGGCGTCGACCAGCTACCTGATCCGGGACTTTTCGTGATCCCTGCCCAGGGACTGCGGCTCGGCGGCTCGGTGCCGAAGTCCATGTTAGCTTCTTTCCTCCAACCTGACAGAAGGGTGCATTCCTGCATCCTTGACAGCATCCGAATCGGCACGACGACAGCATTCTTGTCCGTGGTTCCGGCTGATCGGAATGCGGTGGGGGATTCGAGGTGAGGAGGCGCAGTGGCCGCCGATGAGGGAGACGGCCCCGACCGTTCAGGGATGAGTGGCACGCTGCCGATCGGCCGAGAGACAGAGGTCGACCGGATTCTGCGGTCCATCGACAGACCCTGTGACCCGCCACACGCTCTGCTCATGCTGGGGGAGGCCGGCACCGGCAAGACCCAGTTGCTCCGGGTTGCCGAGGAGACGGCCAGAGGACGCCGAACCCGGGTCTTGTCGGCGCATGGCTGGGAATCGGAGGAACCGCTGTCATTCGCCTCCCTGCACCAGCTCCTCCTCCCGGTGCTCGGCGAACTCGATGCACTGCCGGAGCACCAGCGGCTGGCACTTCGCACCGCCTTTGGGACGGCTCCGGACGCCCGGCCGCCAGAGGGAAAGGTGCTGCGCGCCGCGGTCCTGACACTGCTGAGTCACGTCGCGCAGGCAAGCCCGGTCCTGCTGACCGTGGACGACATCCAGGACTGTGACCGTGACTCCATGGGGATCCTCTACTTCGTGACACGACGGTTGACCGACCAGGCTGTGACAGTGCTGTTCGCAGCACGCGGAGAGGCTCCCCCGGCCGGAGCTCCTACGGATCTCGCCGTCTTGTGTCTCGGGCCGCTGTCCCGGCGGGCGGCGGCCCGGCTTCTGGACGCGCAGCCCGGTGCACCCACCGGAAGGGCCAGACTTGACTTGCTCCGGCAAGCGGAGGGCCATCCGCAGTCGGTCATCGAGCTCAGCCGGGCCGCGCGCGGCGAAGCCGGGCCGTCACTGGCGGGCGGGGAACCGCAGCAGAGCTCGCGCATCCAGCAGATGTCTGCCACACGCCTGAGTGCGCTACCGGAAGGGACACAGCGCGCACTGCTCTACGCGGCGGCGGCCTCGCATCATGAGGAGCTCACGACTGTCATGGCCGCTTTGGGCACGCACGACCTGAAGGTGTGGGTCCCAGCGGAGGAAGCCGGCCTGATCACGATCGCGGACGGCCGTCTCACCTTCCGCGACCCCCTGATCCGCGCTGCGGCCTTCCACCGTCAGTACGCAAAGCAGCGTCAACAGGTCCACCATGATCTGGCCGCCGTGCGCGGACAGAACCCGTCACACCGAGCCTGGCATCTGGCCGCAGCGACCATCGGTCCCAACGAGTCCGCGGCTGCGGCCTTGGAGGATGTTGCCACCACCGCTAAGCAGGAGGGAAAATATTTCACTGCGGCAAAGGCGCTGGAACAGGCCGCGCGCCTCAGTGCCCACGATCACGACCGGACCCGCCGTCTCGCCGGAGCTCTGACCGCCGCGAGTAATTTCGGAGACCCGGCATGGGTGCGCGACCTGTACGCGCTGCTCACCCGAGTGACCCGCGACCCGGACCTGATGTGCGGCGCAGCCTGTGCCCTGAGTGGAGCGCTGTCGCTGCTCTCGTTCCAACAGGAGGCCTTCAGCCTCCTGCTCAGCGTGTCGCAGCACACGCCTTCCGGCAGCGCCAAAACTGCCTTTGCCCTGGTGGCACTCGCCACGGGGATCGCCTTCCAGTCCGGCCTCCCCGAGCATCGGCAGCAGCTGCCACGACTGCTCGATCAGGCTGTACGGGCCGCACGAACGGAGAAGGACCGGTGTGAACAGGAGAACTGGTTCTTCCCCGAGCTAGCCGGGCCTGACGTCCTCGCGGCACTGGAAGCACTCGTGTCGACCGGAATCGAGCCGGTCGCCCACTCCGACAGCGCGTTGCGAAGGTTGACGACGCCGCGTCTCATCACCCCCGCCGGTCGGGGCCAGCTGATCCGGCTGATGGCGACCGCCTCGGTCGCCTACTACGCCGACGTGCCGGACCTGTGCGCGGAGCAGTTCCGGCAGGCAGACGAGCTGCTTCGCCAGCAAGAAGCCCTGGGCCCGCGCGCGTGGACCCTCGCGGCCCAGGTGGACACACTCTTGAGTATCGGGCGCTGGGCGGAAGCCGAAACACTGATCGAGGAGGGCCTCACTCACGCCGTCATCCACCGGTGGACTCGCGTCGAGATGGACCTCGAAGCGCTAGGAGCGACCCTGCGCGCGCTTCTCGGCGAGAACGTATCGGACATACAGTTCATCGGCCCGAACTGGCGCTCCGTCAGCCTCGACGAGAACCGGGCCACACATGCCCGGATGCTGCGGGCATGCGGTCTGACAGCAATGGCCCTCGATGACTGGGACAGTGCCTTCCGGCACTTTCGCGCTCTGTTCCAGGACGACGACTCGCCCCTTGATCCCTTCCTTTCCCCCCGCTGCATCAGCGAACTGGCCTACGCCGCCCAGCGCGTCGGCCGGCAGCAGGAGGCGGCGCGCATCCTCATGGAAGTGCGAGAACGCCAGGGCCCCCGGCCGACAACACGGATGACACTGCTCATGCACCATGCGACGGCCCTCATTGATGACGATGCCGACCCCGAGCACCACTTCCGGCTGGCCCTGGTCAACCCGGAGGCGGACAAGTGGCCCGTGGAACGGGCCCAGGCTCGTTTGCACTATGCGATCTGGCTGCGCAGGCGCAGAAGGCCCCTGGAAGCGCGCGCACAGCTGACCGCGGTTCTGGAAGTCGCTACCCAGCTGGGCGCCCGGCACCTTGCCGCCTCGGCCCGCAGCGAGCTGCGCGCGAGCGGAGTCGCCCACACTCCCGCGTCGGCGGACCGGTTGGCCGAGTTGACCGCCCAGCAACGGCAGATCGCGCGGCTGGCGGCGAACGGCCTGTCCAATCGGGAGATCGGCGAACGGCTGTTCCTCTCGCCGCGTACCGTGGGCTCGCACCTCTACAACGTCTATCCCAAGCTCGGCATCAGCAGCCGCCACCAACTCCGCGACATTCTGCTGCACGACGGGTGACGTGCGCGAAGCAGCGGACGCGGCGCCAAGGGTCGACGGGGAGGTGCACCAGCGTGCATCCTCCTTGGCCGCTGAGCGACGAAACAGAGCCCAGAGGGCTGAGCGAAAGGTGTACCGGATGGAGTGGGATTCCGGGGAGGACAGGGGCGGGAAGATCCCGTCCTCCGTGGTTCTCGATCCGCTGGTGCAACGGCTCGTCGACGCGTCCTCGGCCCCGCCGTTTCTGCACGAGCTGGGTCCGGTCGAAGGTCGGCAGGCGCTGAGGGAGTCCCAGGTCCACCGGGTCGAGGACTTCGAGGTGGACGCCACCTTCCAGGTGGCGCCCGTGGGACCGTCCGGGCTGGTGGGCTTCTGGGTCCTCAGACCAGCCCGCGTAAGAGGACCGCTCCCTGCCATGCTCTACGTCCACGGGGGCCGGTGGATGCTGGGAGACGCGCAGACCCACGCACGGCTCATCAGCGAGCTCGTGCTCAGCGCGGGCGTGGCCGCTGTCGTCCCCGAGTACAGCCGCACTCCCGAGGCCCGCTATCCCGTGGCCATCGAGGAGTGCTACGCCCTGATGACCTGGGTGGTCCGGCAGGCCGGCGAACTCGGTCTCGATGCGGACCGATTGGTGGCCGCCGGGGACTGCGCCGGCGCCACCATGGCCACGGCGCTCACCATGATGGCGAAGTCGCGCGGCGGCCCGAGGATTCGTGCCCAGCTGCTGTACTACCCGATCACCGACACACATTGCGACAGCCCCTCCCAGCGGCAGTTCGCCAGTGGGTATCTGCTCACCCGGGAGGCCCTGCGTCGGTACTGGCAGCAGTACACCGACGATCCCCGGCAGCAGGATGAACCGACCGCGTCTCCGTTGCGCGCGAGCCTCGCGGAGCTTGCGGGGCTGCCACCGACGCTGGTGATCACAGCGGAGGCGGACGTGACACGGGACGAAGGGGAACAGTACGCGGATCAACTTCGTCGTGCCGGTGTGGAAGTGACCGCAGCCCGTTTTCTGGGCACCGTCCACGACTTCGTGTCCCTGACTGCGTTGCGCGAGAGCCCACCGACGCGGGCGGCCGTACGGCAGGGCGGTGCTTTCCTGCGCAGGCTGCTGAACTGAGAGGCGGTCAGGCCCGCCACCCAAAAGAGCACAGACCAGTCGGCCGACTGATACGTCTTCCCCTACGCAAAGGCACGTTTGCGGGCATATCAGCAATCTTTGGTTCCTTCACGGAGAACGGCGGCCCCTGCCTCGGCTCCATCGCAAGGCGACGCGGTGAGGTACCGTCCAATGGCGTTCGCGTCCCAATCGATGGACATATTCGCCGACGATCCGCACTCCGCCTACTTTCGCCAGGCACGCGGAAGCAGGGGCATCGCCCCGCTCGAACTGCCATGGCTCGACGTTGAACAGGCAGTGCTGATTGCCATCACTCGCAACCCCGGAGATGAGGGTGCCCTGGCGTTCGACTACCGGACTGATCCCTCAGATCCCCGCATTGTCGGCGGTGACTACTGGACGGACCCCTTCTGTGCCAGTGGCGGGGTGCGCAGACGGGCATGTCGCCCATTGAGCCGCAGGCTTAGGCGTGGGCTGACTCGGACGTGCCCGTTCCTGGCCGTTCTCCCGGTGGGCATCGACGCCCCGGGGCCGTCATCGCGTCGCCCGTCTCGGGCACCACAGGTCCCGCGGCGGCGTCGAAGGCATGGGTCACCTCCGGCGCGGTGCCCTCGACAAGCAGTCGGCGGGCCCTCTCCTCGTGACGGCGGTCGGTGGCCGTGAGCCGGCTGTGGTGCTGGGCGAGATGCTCCGTCCAGGACGCGACCAGGTAGTTCTCGACGAACCGGCCCGGATCGCTGCCGTCCTGGTAGAGGCCCCAGGTGAGGGCTCCCGTGCGCCGGCGTGAACGCGCCACATGGTCCATGCACTCGATGAAGGCGGCCCTGTTCGCGGCCGCGATCCGGTACACGACGGAGACCAGCACGGGGCCGTCGGCCGGTCCGGGCTCGAACACCAGGGGCGGAACGGGCCAGTGGTCGGACGGGGACGGATCGATGCCGTCCGTGCCGTGCAGCGGCCAGCGGCGCACACTCACCGCTCCGAGCAGCAGCAGCCCGCTGCCGGCCAGAAGGGCGACGGTCAGCCCCGGCCCGTCGGCCAGCGCACCCCACAGGGGTGCCGCCAGCGCCTGCCCGCCCTGAAAAACCAGGAGATAGACGGCGAGTCCCCGGGCCCTGACCCAGCCGGGCAGCCGTGCCTGGACGGCCGCGTTGAGAGTGGACAGAACGCCGATCCAGGCCAGACCGGCGGGCAGCAGCACGACCGCCGCGAGCCATGGGACCCGGACCGTGGCCAGTACCGCCAGGACTCCGGCGAAGACGAGGGCCCCTGCGGCCAGAGTGCCGTTGACGCCCAGAGTGCGGCGGATCGCGGGCAGTGCGAAGGCCCCGCTCACAGCACCGGCGCCGACCGCACCGAGGAGCAGCCCGTACCCGCCCGAGCCCAGGCCGAGGGAGCGGCTCGCGATCAGTGGAAGCAGCGACCACAGCGCGGCGCCGCCGGGGACGAACAGCATGGTGCGCAGCAGGACTCGGCGGACGCCGGGCGCGTTCAGTACATAGCGGCGGCCGGCGTGCAGAGCCGTCAGGAGCTTCTCGCCCTGAGCAGTCGGCGGTTGCGCCCCGGGCCGTCTCCACAGTGCGAGAACGGCCGCGGTGCCGAGGTAGGAGGCGGCATTGAAGGCGAAGACCCAGCCCGCGCCCGCTGCCGCAACCACCGCTCCCCCGAGTGCCGGGCCGAGGGCGCGAGCGAGGTTCATGTTCACGGCGCCGAGCGCGGCCGCCTGTCCCAACTGGCGGCGTTCCACGAGTTCCGGCTGGATGGCCTGCCAGGCCGGGCCCATCAGAGCGGTGCCGCATCCCAGCAGGAAGGTGAGACCGAGCAGCAAAGCCGGAGTGAGCGCGTCCGTGAACGCCAGCACCGACAGCGTGGTGGAGACGGCGAGCATGGTGAACTGAGCGGCCAGCAGCACCGTGCGACGGTCGAAACGGTCGGCCAGCACACCAGAAGGCAGAGCCAGCAGCACGACAGGGAGACTGGACGCGGTCTGCACGAGCGTCACCAGGGCGGCGTCATGGCCGATCAGCAGCCACTGGGCGCCCACGGTCTGCATCCAACTGCCGATGTTGGAAACCAGTTGTGCGATCCACAGCGCCCGGAAGACACGCGCCGCGAGCGGGGCCCAGGCCGAATCGGACTTCGGGAAGTCTTTCGGTGACAGTGCAGTGTTCACGTCGGTCCCTAGCGGTACGGGGCACGGACACCTTGCTTCCGGCGGTGTCCCGGGTGCCGTGCGGGCATGGCCGAGGGTGGCCGCAGGGACGGTCACGGGTGCCCGTCGGCTGAGAGTGCAACGTCTGTGGTCCCGCGGCTCACCGACGAGGGCGCCGGCCCCTCCTGCGGGGCCGGCGCCGAGTTCACACCTGCGGCTTGACCCAGGGGGCGTCGGAGGCCGAGAGGCGGTGGGCAGCCGCGGACGTCACCACGATCAGCACCAATGTCAGGACCAGGACCAGGACGAGTCCGGTGTGTGCCAGAAGCACGGCGCCGGCGAGGGCTCCGAGGAATATGGCCAGTACGGACAGGATCCGCCGGCCGGGCCGGGGTGCGGCCCCGCCCGCCGGGGTGGAGTCCGCGGCCAGTCCCGTCAGGGTCAGGGTCAGCACGGTCGTGGTCAGGTCCGGGACCCCGAGGCGTCTGGCGACCGCGTTCTGCAGCCCCATGGCGAGCCCGAGGAGCACGATCAGGGCGTAACGGACCTCGGTGGTCACGCTGCCGTGCGAGACCACGGCCGTGATGACCGCCCCGGCGACGAGCAACGCCTGAAGCGCCGTGGCGAAAGCCAGCAGCCGCCCGCGGTGCTCCGCGAACCGGGTGCCGAACCGGCCTCCCGCCAGCGCGCCGACGAGGAACGCGGCCATCGACACGATGGAGGCGAGCACGGACAGGCCGTCGGCACCTGCCAGGGCGAACCCGAGGAATACCACGTTGCCGGTCATGTTGGCGACGAAGACGTGCCCGAGCCCCAGATAGCTGACGGCGTCGACCAGGCCGGTCGCCACTGTCAGTATCAGCATGAGTGGCGGCAACGGGCCGTGCCTGTCCCCCTTGGGCGGAGCCAGCGTGCGGGCCGCGTCAGTCAGCAGCTTGCGCATACTGAGTTGTTCCTTCCTTGACTGAGGGACGATGCAGCAGCACACGGGTGAGCAGTCCGCTCACCGGGCCGACCACGATGGCCACGACCGAGACCCACAGGGGCCAGGGGGTCAGCCCGAGGGCGTGATCGGCCGACCAGCGGCCGGGTCCGGTGAGGGCCAGGGCCGCGGAGGCCACGACGAGGACCATGGGGTACTCGTAGCCGTCGTTCTGGACCCAGAGCCCGTTGTGCCATTTGACGGTGCCGGCGACCGTCATCACTCCCATGGCGGCCATCGCCGCCGCGGGAGTGAGCAGACCGGCCGCCAGGAACAGGCCGGCGCCGATCTGGCTGCCGCCCGCGGCAAGCGCGGTGAGCCTGCCGCCACGGAAGCCGTCGTGGCGGAACTCCTCGGTTCCGCCCGCCAAGCCGTTGCCGCCGAAGCGGAAACTGACTTTCTGCATTCCGTGCCCGGCGATGAGGAGCCCCGCCACCAGCCGGAGGAGCAACAGTCCGGTGTCCATTCGTTCCTGCCTGTTCCTGACGTTCCGTCGATGCTCAGGTGATGGGTCAGCCGGCCGCGTGGGCGCCGATGACGGCCTGCGCGTAGACCAGGCCAAGGCCGTAGGCCCCGCCGTGCTCCTTCACCACCTCCGTGACGGGGACGTACGTCTCCGTCCGCGCCCAGTCGCGCTGGAGCTCAAGGAGCACCTGCACCCAGGTCACCGGAATCGCGCCGCCCTGGACCATGCGCTGGATGGCGTGCTCGTGCGCCTGCGGGCTGACGCCGCCGGACGCGTCCGTGACGACGTAGACCTCGTAGCCCTGGGAGATGGCGGAAAGGGTGGGCAGTACGACGCAGACCTCGGTCCACAGCCCGGCAATGACGAGCTTCCTGCGGCCCGTCGCCTTGACGGCCTCGACGAAGTTGTTGTCCTCCCAGGCGTTCATCGTGGTGCGGTCGATGATCTTCTGGTCGGGGAAGACAGCGGCCAGCTGCGGCATGATCGGACCCGAGAAGGACTCGGCGGCCACGGTGCTCAGGACCACCGGAACGTCGAACACCTTGGCCGCCTTGGCCAGGCCCAAGGTCGAGTTGATGATCGCGGTGCGGTCGCCGCTGCCGGTGCCGAAGAACATCTGCGGCTGGTGGTCCACGAACAGCACGGCGCAGTTGTCGGGGGTCAGCAGGTCGGGACCGGGGGCGGCGGTGACTTCGGAGATGTTGACCATGAGAGGGCCTTTCCATGAGTGATGTGATCGCGGACGGGCGTCCGCTGCTGGGCGAAGCCGTCCGTTCGACGGCAATAGGTGGGGGGTGGTGTCCCGGGAGGGGCGGCTCGTGACCGGGCCTCTCCCGGGAGATCAGAGCGAGAAGCAGGGGTCGAAGACCGCGCTCTCGGTATCGGGGGCCAGACCTCGTCGGGTGCGCCACTGTCGGTGCTGCTCCGACTCCGCGACGGCCTGGCCGAGCAACTCGGCCTGGCAGGCGCCCGACGAGCCGGTGCCGGGCGTGGACTGGTAGCCGCCGAAGTGTGCGACCGGGCTCCACTCGGGGCTGACCGGCGGCAGTTCCTCGTCGAGGCCCTCGTACTCGGCGGCGGCGTAAACGATGCGGCCGCCGACGACCGTCAGCAGGGACTCGATGTGCACGATGTCCGGCTCGGGCACGGCAAAGTAGTCCTCGGACAGGACCGCGAGGTCGCCGAGGCAGCCCGGGCGCAGGACGCCCTTGACGTCCTCCTCGCCGGTCAGCCGGGCCCCTGCTTCGGTGAACATCGACAGCGCCGTCTGCCGGTCGACTCGGTTGTGCGGCGGGCGCATGACCAGGTCGCCGACGGTGCGGCGGGTGATCAGCCAGTGCAGGGCGACCCACGGGTTGTAGGTCGAGACCCGGGTGGCGTCGGTGCCGGCGCCGACGGTCAGACCGCGCTCCAGCATCGCCCGGATCGGAGGGGCGTCCGCTGCGGCGCCGGGGCCGTAGCGGCGTACGAACGCCTCGCCCTGGAAGGACAGGCGATTCTGCACGGACATGGCGCCGCCGAGGGCGGCGATGCGGTCGAGGCTGTCCGCAGAGACTGTCTCCGCATGGTCGAACAGCCACCGGTTTCCGGCCGGGAATAGTCCTTCCGCGGCCAACTTTTCGAATATTGCGAGATCGCGTCGGATGGTGTCGTCGTAGGTGGCGTGCAGCCGGAATCCCCAGCCGTTCTCCATGAGCAGACGTACGGCCTTCTCGAATTCTGTCTCATAGCCGGGAGCGAGTTCCGGGCGCGGCTGGGCAAAGTTCTCGAAATCTGCTGCCGCCCAGGTGAGATTCTCTCCCGCACCGTTGAGGCGGAGCCATTCATCCCCGTCCTCGGGGCGGGCCATTTCGATCCAGCGGGCGAGGTCGTCGATTTCCTGACCGGCGGTCTGCGGGAAAAGATGGTAGGCGATGCGCAGCGAAAGTTGACCGGCCTTGGCCAGTTCGACGACCGTGCTGTAGTTGTCGGGGAAATTCTGGAATCCCCCCGCTGCGTCGATCGCCGACGTGAGCCCGAACCTGTTCAGTTCCCGCAGGAAGTGGCGGGTGGAGGTCTTCTTGTCCTCGCCCTCCAGCACCGGGGCCTTGGCCAGAGTCGAGTAGAGGATCAGAGCGCTCGGGGCGGCCAGCAGCATACCCGTGGGCTCACCGTCCCGGCCCCGTACGATCTGACCACCCTTCGGATCGGGGGTGTCCCTGGTGTATCCGGCGGCCTTGAGCGCAGCCCGGTTGAGCACCGCCGACTGGTACAGGTGCAGAACGAACACCGGTGTGTCCGGCGCGGCGGCATTCAACTCGGCGACGGTCGGCAGCCGCCGTTCGGCGAACTGCTCGGCCGACCATCCCCCCACCACCCGGACCCACTGGCCCTTCGGCGTGCGGGCCGCCTGTTCACGCAGCATCGCCAGGCCCTGGCGCAGCGTGCGTACGCCGTCCCAGCGCAGCTCCAACACGTAGTTCAGCCCACCCCGGATGACGTGCAGGTGGGAGTCGTTGAGGCCGGGGATCATCCGGCGGCCGAGGGCGTCGACCACCTTCGTGGCCGAGCCGACATGGGGGGGCCACGTCCTTGTCGTCGCCGACGACCGTGATGACGCCGTCCCGTATGGCGATCGCCTCGGCCTGCGGGCGCCCCGGGTCTCCGGTGTGGATCTTCGCGTTGCGGACAATGAGGTCCGCTGCGTCGTCGGTGGCGCTGGGAACCAGCCCACCGACCGGCATCGTGGACACCTTTAGACAACCTCCTGCGGCATGAACAGCGTCGATTTCCATCTGCATCGACTTCCAACTGCGGCGACAGCGGCGGGCAGAGAGAATCGGGAGAACACGCAATCAATGCGTCTACGCTCAACCGAAATTAATTCCGGGTAGGCCTTCTATGCGATGCACAACACCAACTCCGGCAGCCCGCAACTGCTTCGCCCCCAGGCTATTTCGAGCCGATGCATCCGTGTGTCCCGACAGTGCACAGCATTCGTCCCGACAGTGCACTGCGTCCCGTTTCCATGCGTTGTGAGGTCAAACCCGGTGCACTGACGGTCAATCTCCGCCGTCTTCAGGGTTTTAGCGTAAGGATCGACGGCCCCGCAGATCTCCATGTCTGGCCCGGAGGGGCCGGAACATCACATGAAACTCAGGAGATTCACATGTCCAACGTTGTAGAGCCGGTGCAGCCGGTGCTGGAGCCGGCGGCAGCTGCTTTTGCCGAAGCGACCGCCAATCCGCCCTATCTGTTCGACCTGCTGCCCGCCGAGGGCCGTAAGGCGGTCGACGAGGTGCAGTCCGGCGAGATCGACAAGCCGCAGATCGACGAGGAATGGATCACCGTCTCGGGCGGTCCGACGGGCAGCGTCCGCGCACGCATCGTGCGCCCCGCCGGCGTGGAAGGGACCCTGCCGGTGATCCTCTACATCCACGGCGCGGGCTGGGTGTTCGGCAACGCCCACACCCACGACCGCCTCGTACGCGAACTCGCCGTCGGCGCGAACGCCGCCGTGGTCTTCCCCGAATACGACCTCTCCCCCGAGGCCCGCTACCCGGTCGCCATCGAGCAGAACTACGCGGTCGCGAAGTGGGTCGTCCAGCAGGGCGCGTCCAAGAACCTGGACGGCTCGCGGCTGGCCGTCGCCGGCGACTCCGTCGGTGGCAACATGAGCGCCGCACTGACCCTGATGGCCAAGGAACGCGGCGACGTCCCGCTCGTGCAGCAGGTGCTGTTCTACCCGGTCACCGACGCGAACTTCGACACCGGCTCCTACCACCAGTTCGCGGAGGGCTACTTCCTGCGCCGCGACGGCATGCAGTGGTTCTGGGACCAGTACACGACCGACGAGGCCGACCGCGCCCAGATCACCGCCTCCCCGCTACGGGCCACCACCGAACAGCTCACCGGCCTGCCGCCGGCCCTGGTCATCACAGGCGAGGCCGACGTGCTGCGCGACGAGGGCGAGGCCTACGCCAACAAGCTGCGCGAAGCCGGCGTCCCCGTCACCGCCGTGCGCTTCCAGGGCATCATCCACGACTTCGTCATGCTCAACGCCCTCCGCGAGACCCACGCCGCCCAAGCCGCCATCACGCTGGCCGCCGACACCCTGCGCACCGCGCTCCACGCCGGCTGACACCGCGCTCCACGCCGACCCGATAGCCCCCGACAACAGGGAGAACAACCCGAACATGACCACGAACCCCATCCCCACAGCTGTTCTCGTGCACGGAGCCTTCGCGGACGCCGCCAGTTGGACCGGGGTCATCGCGGAACTGCAGAACCACGGCATCCCCGTGGTCGCGCCGCCGAACCCGCTGCGCGGCCTGGCGTCCGACGCCGCATACATCGCGTCCGTGGCTGCTCAGATCGACGGTCCGGTGGTGCTCGTCGGCCACTCCTACGGCGGTGCGATCATCTCCGTGGCAGGCGCCGCGGAGAACGTCGTCGGGCTGGTCTACGTAGCGGCCTACGTCACCGAAGAGGGCGAGAGCCTGGGCGAGTTGCAGAGCCGCTTCCCCCTCTCGCCGCTCGTCAGCAACCTGAAGGAGGCGACGTACCCCGCGGAGGGATCGGAGCCTGCCGTCGAAGTCACCATCAAGGCCGAGGCGTTCCCGGACATTTTCGCCGCCGACGTCCCGGCTGCCGCCACCAAGGTCCTTGCGGTGGCGCAGCGTCCACTGGCCGCCTCGGCATTCACGGAGACGGCCTCGGCCGCCGCGTGGAAGACCAAGCCTTCCTGGGCGCTCGTGGCCGGCGCGGACCAGGCGATCAACCCCGAGGTCGAGCGCTTCGGAGCCGAGCGGGCCGGGGCGACGATCGTCGAGATCGAGGGCGCCTCGCACGCCGTGGCCGTGTCCCGGCCCAAGGAGGTCGCCGAACTGATCCGCGATGCGGTACGCGCGACGAGCTGACGAGGCGCGGGCAGTAGGGCGGCCGCGCGGCGGCACTCACCACACGGTGGGTGCCGCCGCGCGGCCTTCGGTCCCGGCACAGGGTGAGATCTCGCCGCGGGCTCCTTCACCGGCGCTCCACCGTGACCACCACGGCCAGGACCGCCAGCAGCGCACCGGCGGCGAGGGCTGGTGCCGGGAAGAAAGCGGCCAGCAGGACGCCGACCGCGGCGACGGGATACGGAATCCACTCGGTCACGGTTCTTTGATGGGGCCGGAGGTGTACGGCCCAGACGGTGATCAGGAAGACGGCCGCGGGGACGGTGACCGCCGCGCCCGCGGCCAACGGCGAGGCGTCCGTGCGTCGCGTGACGTGATCGGCGTACGCGGCCAGGCCGGCTCCCTCGGCGGTCGCCGAAGCGAAGATCAGGTAGTGGCCGTAGGCCCAGGTGAATCTCCTGCGGTGGGCCTGGTGCGTCGTGGCAAGCAGGGTGTGCGCGGATCTTGCGAAGTACAGCCACCACATGGCGTAGGCCATGAACAGGCCCCCGGCCGCCACCGCGTACAGCGAGCCGGTGCCGTGGTGCCGGTCGAAGGCGCCCCGGACGGCGACGGTGGCCGCCGCGACGGACTCTCCGAGGACGATGAGGGTGAAGAGTTCGTAGCGCTCGGCAATGTGGCGCGGATGCCATGGGGTCATCCCGGCGGACTGCGCCCACACCGGGACGGAGACCTCGGCGATGATCAGCACCACAATGCCCGGCAGCCGCGCCGATGCCGGGAGACCGAGCAACCCGACCCACCCGATCTGGCATATCGTCACCCCAACGGCGAAGCGCAGGGTGGTCGGCCGCCGAGCGGGGTCGGACCACGCGGCGCGCAGCCACAGGGCGGCCAGCGCCGTGCGCAGCACGACGTATCCGATGGTGATGACCCGCAGGTCACCCTCCTCGAACGCGCGGGGAACGCCTGCGGCGAGCACGAGCGACCCCGTGATCTGGACCAACACCGTCAACCGGTACGGGACGTCGTCCGGGTCGTAGGCGGAAGCGAACCAGGTGAAGTTCATCCACGCCCACCAGATGGTGAAGAAGACCAGCGCGAAGCGCAGGACACCGGTGGCGTACTCCCCGTCGGTCAGCGCCTCGTGCAGACTCCCGGACGCCTGCGCCACCGCGATCACGAAACACAGGTCGAAGAGAAGCTCCAGCGAGGTGGCGGCCCTGTGCGGCTCGCCGGGGTCGCGGCCCGGCATGGTGCGCCATCGCCTGGGCGCCGGGGCCGCGTGGGCGATCGAGGGGCGGCTCAGCGGAGGGCTCCGAGCGCGGCCTCGACCGTCCGGTGGAAGGTGGGATACGTGTAAATCATGTGCTGGAGCCGGTCGACGGGTATCTCGGCGTGGACGGCCACGTTCAGTCCGTAGAGCACCTCGCCTCCCGCCGGCCCCGCCGACGTCGCGCCGATCAACACACCCCGGTCCGCGTCCTCCACAAGCTTGATGAGCCCCTCGTTGCCCGGCCCGTGGATCCAGCCTCGCGTGGAGAAGGCGATGGGCAGCACACTGGTGCGTACCCGCAGCCCCCGCTCACGCGCCTGCCGCTCCGTCAACCCGACGGCCCCGATCTCCGGATCGGTGAAGGTGACGCGGGGCAGCGCCCGGTAGTCGGCGTCGGGACCGGGCTGCCCGAGGATGTCCCGGACGGCGATCTGCGCCTGGTACATCGACACATGGGTGAAGGCGCCTCGGCCTGTGATGTCGCCGACCGCCCACAGCCCCTCCCCCGCCCGCATCTGCCCGTCCGTGTTCACGGCTCCCGCCGTTGGATCCAGCCCCATCGTGTCGACCGCCAGTGCGGCCAGGTCGGTGTGGCGCCCGGTGGCGACCAGAAGCCGTTCGGCACGAAGCGGCTCCCCGTCACCCTCAAGGCAGACGGTGAACTCGGTGCCGTCATGGCTGACCTGCCGTGCCCGAGCACCCGTGAGTACGGTGACTCCGTCCGCCCGCAGTACCTCCGCGGCCAGCTCCCCGGCTTCCGGTTCCTCCTGCGACAGCAGCCGGTCCTGCCCCTCGATCACCGTGACCGCGCACTTGAAGCGGGCGAAGACCTGGGCGAGTTCGACACCGATGGCGCCCCCGCCGAGCACGACCATCGACTCCGGCAGCTCCTTGGCCGCCATGGCATCCCTGTTGGTCCAGTACGGCGTTGCCTCGAGGCCCGGCACCGGGGGGATCCGGGGCCGCGTGCCGGTGGCCAGCACGACACCGCGCCGGGCTTCGAACGTGCGGTCGCCGACCGCCACCCGGCGCGGCCCGGAGAGACGGCCCGTCCCCCGGACGAGCCGGCCGCCCTTGGCCGCGAGACGGCCGGCGGCGGCCTGGTCGTTCCAGTCGTCAGTGGCCTCGCCGCGGATACGCCCGGCGACCCTGCCCCAGTCCGGAGTCACAACCGCTTCGCCGGCGAGGGCGGGCACCCGGCCCGCCTCGGCGAGCAGATTCCCGGCCCTGATCATCATCTTGCTGGGCACGCACCCCCAGTACGGACACTCGCCCCCGACGAGTTCCGCCTCGACCCCCACCACGTCCAGCCCAGCTTCGGCCAGCGTGCCCGCGACGTACTCACCACCCGGCCCCAGCCCGACAACCACCACATCCGCCTGCTCGTTCGCGCTCATGCCTGCCTCTCCTCGTTCCTCGGGCTCCACGGACGTGGGCCGTCCTGCCGAGGCTAGATCGGCCGGCCGAAGGCCCGTGCCCGACAGCGCACGGGGGCTTGCCCGAAAGCGAACGCCTGGCACGGGACACCGCGCACTGTGCACTGGCGGACACCACCGCATGCGCTCCCGGTCAATGCGCCCTGCGTCGGGGCACCTAGCGTCACTCGGGAACGCACAGCACGGCACCACAGGAGGCGAACCATGACCACCAGTACCAAGCCCGTGAGCAGCAGCCAGCCGTGGCTGCACCAGAGGGGCGAGGTGATCCAGGAGTTCGGCACCGTCAAGCAGTTTCCGATCGGCCTGTCCTACGAGGCGCGGATGTACTCCTGCCAGCGCCTGAACAAGGTCCTGGCGGACACTCAGATCCTCTACGGCCTCTACAAAAAGCATCACTGGCTGATGCGCGGCGCGACCTTCTACCAACTGCACCTGGTCCTCGACAAGCACGCGGGGGAGCAGCTGGAAATCGTCGATACCATCGCCGAACGCGTCCAGTCCCTGGGCGGCGTCGCGGTGGGCGACCCCAGGCACGTCGCGGAGATCACATCGATCCCGCGGCCTCCGGACGGAGTGGAGGAAGTGCCGGCGATGCTGTCACGGCTGCTGGAAGCCCACGAGACCATCCTCGTCGAGGCCCACGACGCTGCCGCCCGGACCGGTGAGCTGGGTGACGACGGCACCAACGATCTCCTGGTCTCACAGGTGATCAGGACCGGGGAACTGCAGGCCTGGTTCCTGGCCGAGCATCTGGTCGACACCCCGCTCGTCCGCGCCTGAAGGATCCCGCCGGTCCGCGTCTGAAGGTGCCGGAGCGCGTGCCTGAAGGAGCATGAGCCGGCCCCGGACGACGACGTCTTCCGCATACGATGCAGCAAGGATCGAAGATCGTCGTCTCTGTATTGGACGGAGCGCTGTTTGATCGGGAGCGGATGATGGATCTGCGGCAGATGGAGGTCGTCGTCGCGGTGGCGGATGCGGGCGGGTTCACGGCGGCGGCAAGGCGGCTGCACGTGGTCCAGTCCGCCGTATCCAGCACGGTCCGGGGCCTCGAACGTGAGCTGGGCACGCCGTTGTTCGACCGCACGACGCACCGCGTCGCCCTGACACCGGCGGGTGAGGCGTTCGTCCCGGCCGCACGCGCGGCGCTCCGCGCCGCCGAACTGGCACGGGAGGCGGTCGACGCCGTACAGGGACAGCTGCGCGGGCGGGTGACGGTCGGCACAATGCAGGGGGTCTGGGCGGGTCTCCACCACGCCCTGGCCGCGCTGCGGGCGGAGCACCCAGGTGTGGTGGTCCAACTGAGGCAGGCGGCGGTGGCCGACATCCGGCAGGCGCTGCGCGAGGGAACGGTGGATCTGGCCGTGGTGGCGCTCGACCGCCAACAGCAGCGAGGACTGACGACCCGGCTGCTGTCCCGCGAGGAGATGGTGCTGGTTGTGTCGTCCCGGCGGGTCATCGCCGGGACGACACCGAACGGCGAGGTCCGACTCGCCGACGTCGCCCGGTTGCCGATAGTGGACTTCACACCCGGCTGGGCCATCCGCTACGCGGTCGATCGGGCCTTCCGTGCCGCAGGCGTCGACCGCAGCACGACATTCGAGGTGAACGACATCGTCGCGGCAGCCGAACTGGTCCGCAACGACTTGGGCATCTGCATCATGCCCAAGTCGATCGCAGCCCGCTTCCCCGATCTGCCTCAGTACCGGTTCGACCGGCACGCGCCGAACTGGAAGATCATGGTGGTGAGACCTCCCGGCGAGGCACCCCCGGCAGTCGCCGCGCTGCTGCGGCACATCACCTGACGGCGAGGCGGCTCACGACCCGAGCCTCGCGGCTTCTCCTCACACCCAGCCTCGCTGCCGGCCGATCCCACCGCGAATTTCGCCCAAGAAACCGGCACCCGCCGGCCCACCGTCGCTGCCTGTCGACGCAGGACGCCCCTTGGCACCGCGTCGACGGCCATCCCACCAACAGCCGGGCCCGAGGTCAGCCGTGCCCGCTGGGCGCCGGCGCCGTTCCGCGGTCGCGGCTCACGGCGTATCACCGCTGCAGCCCCGGACAAGCTGGTTTCCCGGGCGCGGGGCGTAGGCAGGCCGTCCGCCCGGCTCCGAATTGGCCGAGTGAGTCGGAAGCGCGGTCCCCGTGGCGACTATCTGCGGGTGCGCGGTGCGGGACCAAGTGGGCTCACGCACATTGCCGAGGCTCGGTGACCGCCGTGCGGCGGATCACCACCTCACCCTCGTCCGTGGCGACGGCGACCGCGTACAGGCCGGGACGTCCGCCGTTGTACTTCAAGGAAAGGTCGGCGGCGCCGTCGCCCAGCCACGCACGCATGTCCGCCGCGGTGCCACCGACCTCCATCCAGGTGATGCCCTGGGGCGTGTTCCGCTGCCCGTTGCGCGGTTGGGCGGCCGGGTGTTCGGCGAGGTCTTCGATCAGGAACACGTTGGGCACTCCTCGCTGCCAGCAGGGAATGGTCTCGGGAACGCGGATCGCGTTGCGTTGCACGCCGTCCGTCCGCTTGCGCAGCGGTTTGTCTATGATGTCGGTGCCGAAGTGCTCGGCCAGCTTCTCCAGCTCGTCGCGCGAGTCGACCCGCAGGCACCAGCCGATGAACACGTCGCCGCCCTCGATCTGGTCGTAGAACCAGCGGGCGTTGGGGTTGGTCTGCGGTGCGTAGGCGTCGATGACGCTCTCTACCTCGATGTACTGGTCCGGTCCCAGCGGGACGATGCGGTTGGCGATGCCGAGGTGGGGGAACCAGCCCCCCTCGTACTGTCCGAACCCCGTTTCCTCGCAGAGCTGTTCGGTGCCCGCGTAAATGTTGCGGGATCCCAGCGAGATGTGGTCGATCGTGAGCAAGGTGTTCGTCCTTCGTCAGTGAGCGGTGACTTCTTCGATGTCACCGCGGTGTGAGATGGGGGTGGGGGAGGTGGCGCCGCGCGTCCGTATCCGGTTGCCGGTCACGGTGACGACGGCACAGCCGATGAGCGAGGCGGCGATGAAGTACAGGCCGCTGTTGTAGTTTCCGGTCGCGTCGCGCAGCCACCCCACGATGTAGGGGGCCAGGAAGCTGCCGATGTTGCCGAGCATGGTGGTGAGGGCGATGCCGACGGACATGGCGACGGGCCCGCGCAGGTGTCCGACCGGGATCTGCCACATGAGGAAGAGGGCCGCATAGATACCGGACGTGAGCAGGACCGTACCGAGCAGGGTGAGCCACAGGCCGGTGGTGTTGGCGGCCAGTACGGTGCCGGCGGCGGCCAGCAGCGCACCGCAGGCCACGTGCCACACCCGCTCGTTGCGCCGGTCCGAGCTGGACACCCACAGGAGGGAGACGAGCGTCGCGGGGATGTAGACGGCCCCGGACAACAGGCCCGTCTGGAGCACGCTCAGCTTGGTGTGGGCCTGCTGGGCGAAGCCGGTGATGATCAGCGGAAGGAACGAGGTGATGGCGACGAAGCCGACCCACAGGAGGCTGACGCCCACGGAAAGGGTGACCAGGCGGAGGTCACGCAGGCGCTGGAGGACGTCGCTGAACCGGATCTTCAGCTTCTCTGTGGCGGTCTCCGCCGTGGTGACCCGCAGCAAGGCTTCCCGTTCCGGCTCCGTGAGCCACGGGGCGGTCGCCGGAGAGTCGGTCAGGAAGCGAAGCAGTACCAGACCGAGGATGATCGTCGGCACTCCCTCCAGGATGAACATCCACCGCCACCCGGCCACTCCCATCACGCCGTGGGCGTACTGGATGATCGCCGCGGACAGCGGCGTTCCCAGGATCGCGTAGAACGGCAGACACACCAGAGCGGTGACCCGGCCGCGCATCCGCGGCGGGAACCAGATCGTCAGATACATCAGCATGCCGGGGAGCATGCCTGCCTCGACGGCACCCAAGGCGATTCTGCTCGCGATGAGGCTGCCCTCGCCCTGGATCAGGCTCGACAGAACGGCGACGACGCCCCAGGACATCGTGAGCAGACCGAGCCAGCGCCGAGGGCCCAGCTGGTTGAGTGCCAGGTTGCCGGGGACCTGCAGGGCGATGTAACCGGCCGAGAAGATCCCGGTGGCGAAGCCGAAGGCGGAGACGCTGATGCCGAGATCGGCGTTCATGGTCAGCGCGGCGGTCCCGAGGTTGACCCGGTCGAGGTAGCCGGCCGTATAGAGGAGCAGGACCAACGGGCCCAGTCGTCTGAGGGCCTTTCTGACCGCCTGGCGCTCGGCCAGGGAAGAGTCTGACACAGTGGGTTCCCTTCTCGGAACGGTCTGTCCGCTGGTCTCAGCGGTGGAGGGGGCTACGTCGTGCCCGTGCCACCCGGCGCACGGCAGTCGCCGGGTGGGTTCGTACGGGACCGCTCACGGTGGAGGAGCCGCAGCGCGGGGATGAGTGGGTGCCGCCGGGCCCGTCACAGTCCTAGAAATGCCCGCGCGTTGGCGGTGAGGGTCCCGGCGTCAGGTCCGTGGTCGGTGGCAAAGCCGACCGGATCCTGCTGAGCCATGTCGAAGGGATAGTCGCTCCCGCACACGATCGCGTCCGTGGTCGCGTGCGCGGTCAGCAGCCCCAACAGCCCGGGATCGTGGGTGACGCTGTCGAAGAAGAGCTCGCCGAAAACCTCCTCCGGCGGGCGGGTCGAGTGACGCCGCACATCGGGCCGGGTGTGCCAGCCGTGCGTCCACCGACCGAGCAGCCCCGGTGCGCATCCGCCGCCGTGTACGAAGCAGATCCGCAGCCTCGGCAACTCCTCCTTGACGCCGCCCAGGATCAGGGCGGCAACGGCGGTGGCGCTTTCGACGGGGTTGCCGATGAGGTTGGAAAGGTAGTGCTCCGACCACTCCGGCCGGGGCAGTTGCATCGGATGGACAAGCACGGCCAGGTCGAGGTCGGCAGCGTCGGCGAGCATGTGGCGCAGCGGGCCCCGATCCAGCGAGCGGCCTGCGAGCAGCGGCGGTATCGCGATCCCGGCGATGCCGCCGGTACGAGCCAGCCGCTCCATCTGGGCGCGGGCCTCGTCGGCGTCACCGAGACTCACCATGCCGAGCCCCACGAGCCTGCCGCCGGCGTCGGAGACCACGGCGGACAGCGCGTCGTTGAACGCCGTGGCATACTCACCGGCCCCCGGCACGCCTCCCACGGGGAACGCGAACGGCGGTGCGGACAGGACCCGCACCCCCACACCCGCGGCGCGCATGTCCTTGAGGATCGCGGGGACATCACTCATCGCCCGGGTCGGAATCGACAGCGGGATTTCGCCGAGGTGGAGTTCGCCGTCGCGGTCGTGCATGCGCCCGTACGGAGCCCCCGGAGGGAGGTGGAACAGCTCGGTGGGCAGCCAGTGGGCATGGACATCGATGACGCCCTCGGCGAGCGGGGCGCTGATCACGCCTGTCCCTCCTGTCGGCCGTCCGGCCCGTGGCCGTGGATGTCCAGCGGCGCGTTCGAGCTGTCGAGGTGCTCGATGGTGGTGAAGACGAGCTCGGTGTCGCCGACGTTCTCGATGTCATGCAGCAGGTATTCGCCCAGGCCGAAGGTGAAGTGGCGGGTCTCCCCGGCGTTGTAGGAGACCTCCCTGGTGGTGCCGTCGTGCGTGTGCTGGCGGCTGCGTCCCGCATTCACTGCGGTCCAGAAGTAGTCCAGGACGTGTCGGTGGGCGTGCCAGCGCTCGCCTGGTGCGAGCCGTATCTCCCACACCCGCACCCGCGGCGTCTCGCTCAGCAGCCGGGAGCCGACCCAGCCGTCGTGAGAATGCGCCTCGAACTCCTCGCGCAGTTCCTGCGACCATCCGTCGAACCCGGTGGCGACGAGGTCTCCCGCCAGGGGCAGGTCCGACAGAAAAGCGTTGCTGGTCATTGCTCCTCCATGTGGTGGTTCGTGGGCTCTTGGTGTGCGTGGCGGGCCGACGGTCGGCGTCATCGCCCGGGGCCGTAGAGACCGAACCGCAGGCTCGGGTCGCCGGCGGTCCACGTGTTCGAGAACTGGGAGCGCTCGCCCATGGCGACGACCCGCTCCAGCAGTCGCGCGCTGAGTTCGAGCTGGATCGGCTCCCACTTGCGCAGGGCGGCGCTGATGTCGCCCTGCGTCTCCTCCAGCGCGGCGGTGAGGGCCCAGGCGTCGGCGGCCGCCTTCGCGGTGCCGGCCGCGGCGTGGGGCCGGGCGGCGCATGCCGCGTCGCCGATCAGGGCCACCCGGCCCTCCGCCATCCGCGACGAGCGCGCGTCGGAGACGACCTGGATGTACGGCGTGGCCGTCGAGGTCACGACCTCGGCCGCCGCGGGCGACAGCATCCGCCCTGCGGCCTGGCGCATCTCCTCGACGTAGCGGTCCTGGACCTGTGAGGGGTGGACCGACACCGTGCCGGGGAAGCCGCGCTTGTCGATCAGCATCTCGGACAGCTCGGGCCCCGTGGACACGTTTCGGTACCAGACGTAGTTCATGAGCCGGTCCTGCGGACCCGTCCCGCCTTCACCGGGGATCGGGTACAGCGTGATGTGCGAGTGGGGCACCACGGTGTAGGTGATGGAGTCCTTCAGCAGTTCACGGGTGCCTTCGGAGAGTTCCTTCTCCGGGACTGTGCCGCGCCATCCGATGTAGCCGGAGTAGGTGAGAGCCGCAGTCGGGTCGAGGCGCTCGCGGCCGATGGAGGTGATTCCGTCGGCGAAGACCACCAGGTCCGCGGTCACCTCACGCCCGCTCACGAACCGCACGGTGACGGATCGGTCGTCCTGGTCGAACCCGCAGGCGTACTCACCCAGGTGGTAGTGCTCCTGCCCGAAGTCGCCGAGCAGGGCGCGGTAGAACGTCCCCCACGACGTGTAGCTCCACGTCCGTCGCTCGCGATGGACTATCCGGTTGTCGGGGTCCAGGTACTGCACGAAGTCGGTGGACGTGCTGAGGCCCTCCGGGTGCTGTTCGCTGCGCTCGGTGAACCAGCGCAGGGTGTCCGGCTGCAGTACGATGCCGCTTCCGCGTCCGTCCAGGGCGGTGGGAGTCCGCTCGAAGACATCGACCGTGAAGCCCAGGTCGCGCAGGAGGAGCGCCGTGGTGAGGCCGCCGATCGACCCCCCGATGACTGCCGCAGTCGCGCCGTCGTATGCGTTCATGTGTACATCTCCTTGCTGGTGATCGACCCGGTCGGCGGCTCCGCCTGGTCCGGGCCGAGGTCGAGGGGTTCGCTCGGGAGTTCGGCCCCGCGGGTCTCGGGCGCGAAGATGAGACCGGCGACCGCGATCAGGCCGACCGCCGCGACACAAGTGGTCGCCAGGCCCAGGTCTCCGCCGAACCACGAGACGGCGATGACGCCGGCCACAAGCGGGCCCGCCGCGGTGATGAAGCGGCCGATGCTGTTGCACAGGGCCATTCCGGTGGCGCGCACACTGGGCGGGAAGAGTTCGGGGCCGTAGACGAAAGTGCCCGACAGGGCGCCGAACAGGCCGAATCCGACGACCGGCAGGGTAAGCAGGAACTCGCCGTAGGTGTGCTGGAAGGGGAAGAGATAGCCGACGCTTACGGCGGAAACGGCGAAGCTGATGGCGAAAGCCCTGCGCCGCCCGACGGCGTCGGCGAGGAAGCCCCACGAGGCGTAGCCGAGGACGCCGCCCGCGTTGAACAGCATCGAGGCCACCGCGACGTGGCTGTTGGAAGTCGCCAGGGACAACGCGTCATCGGCGGCGAGCCGGCGGATGATCTGGGGGTACCAGGTCGACACGCTCCAGAAGGCGATCAGCGAGCCAGTGGCCAGCGTCGTGCAGATCGCCGTCCGGCTCAGGAACGGTGCGGCGAGCAGTCGGCGCAGGACGAACCGGTCCGCCGCGGCAACCTGGCCCTGTTCCTTCCGCATCCGGCGTGCCGCGATGGCACCCTGGATCTCCGGTGGCTCCGGAACGTAGCGGCGAATGAACCACACGAGGAGGGCAGGCGCCACCGCGATGCCCAGCATCAGCCGCCAGCCGTGCCCGCCCAGCAACTGGTAGGCGAGCGCGGCGACGAAGAAGCCGGCGGCGTAACCGGACATCATCACGCCACAGGCACGCGCCCTGTAGCGGTTACGCCACACCTCGGCCACCAGTGCGGCCCCGACCGGGGCCTCGACGCCTGAGCCGAGCCCGGCGACGAACCGCAGCACGCCGAGTTGCCACCACGTGTCGGCGAACGCCGCCAGCGCGGTGAACACCGCATAGGTGACGATGCCCGCGGACAGCACCCGCACCCGTCCGAAGTAGTCGGCGAGAACGCCGAACAGGATCCCGCCTGCCGCCCAGCCGGCGAGGAAAAGGGCTACGGTCAGCCCGCCGTACAGTCCGATACCGCTCGTGTTCACCGCGATGCCGCTGTGCGGCAGCAGTTCGGTCATGGCCGGGCCGAGGACCAGTGCGTAAAGGCTTCCGGCGAAGCCGTCCAGGGTCCAGCCCAAGGTCGTCCCCAGGAGGACGAGCCATTGCATCCGGGTGATCTCCGTGCGCCAGCTCTCGGGAGGCTGGTCGACCTGCATGTTCGACATGGGTGGGGTCCTTCGTTGGACGTTGCCGGACAGGAGACGCTGTCGGCACCAGTGGGAAACCGTGTGTGAGGGTGCAGGGGGTGACGCCTGGAAAGCCGCCGGTCAGTTGAGACGGCCTGGCTCAGTGCTGCCGTACCAGTCGACGTCGTCCGCGGCGGTCCGCACCACGACGGTCTTGACCCAGGTGAAGTCGTCGAAGGACTCCTGACCGGCGTCCCGCCCAGTGCCGGACTCCTTGACCCCGCCCCACGGCAGCGACGGCTCCAGCCGATGGTGGTCGTTGACCCACACCATCCCGGCGACGACCCGGTCCGCGACGCGGTGACCACGACCGATGTCACGAGTCCAGATGCCGGCCCCGAGCCCGAACCGGTTGTCGTTGGCCATCGCGACCGCGTCGTCCTCGCCGTCGAAGGGCACGACGACCGCGACCGGCCCGAAGATCTCCTCGCGTGTGACGGTCATGGACATCGTGGCGTCGGCCAGCACGGTGGGCTGCACGTAGAAGCCGGAGCCGAACTCGGCCGGCAGGTCGGGTACGCCCCCGCCGGCGGCGATCCGGGCCCCCTCCTGGGTACCGGTCGCGATCAGACGCAGGACCTTGTCCCGCTGGACGCTGCTGATCAGCGGTCCCAGCTGGGTACCCGGCTGCGCCGGGTCACCGATCCGGATCGCCGACGCCCGGGCACTCAGCGCCTTGACGAAGGCGTCGTAGATGCCACGCTGGACGAGGAACCGCGAACCGGCGACACAGGACTGGCCGGCCGCCACAAAGGCGGCGAACGCCGCCCCCTCGGCTGCGACCAGCGGGTCGATGTCGTCGAAGACGATGATCGGGGTCTTGCCGCCGAGCTCCGCGGTGACGCGGGCGAAGCGGGCCGCCGTGGCGACCGCCGCCGCCCGGCCGGCCTCGGTGCCACCGGTGAGCGTGATCTTGGCGACGTCGGGGTGGCCGGTGAGCCGTTCGCCCACCTCGCGCCCACCGGTGACCACCGTGACGACATCCTCGGGCAGTCCGGCATCGCGCAGGATGTCCACCAGCGCCAGTGTGGTCAGCGGCGTCATCTCGGAGGGCTTGACCACCACGGTGTTCCCGGTGGCCAGCGCGGCGGACAGACTTCGCGCGAGGATCAGCAGCGGATGGTTGAACGGGGTGATGATGCCGCACACACCGAGCGGGGACCTACGCTGGTAGGTGAGGTATGGGCCGTCGCTGGGCAGGACTGCGTCCCGCTGGGCGGCCAGCAGACCCGCGTTGTAGCGGAACCACTCCGGGACACGGGCGAGTTGTGCCCTGGTCTCGGTGATGGGACGGCCGTTGTTCCGCGTCTCCAGCTGGAACAGCGTCTCGGTGTGTGCCTCGATCGCGTCGGCGAACCGCAGCAGGTGCCTGGCCCGCTCGCTGCGCGGCATGCGCGGCCACGGACCGGACTCGAAGGCCGTCCTCGCCACCTCCACCGCCTTGTCCACCTCACAGACCGTGCTGTCCGGGACGGTGCGGATCACCTCGCCGGTGGCCGGGTTGATGATCGCCCTTTCGCGGCGAACAACGGCGTCGACCGGCGTCGCGGCAGCGTCAGGGCACAGGGTCTTGGTCTCGTTCATGGGCTGTCCTTACGACGGGCACAGGGCTGCACGTTTCGGCGTGGCAGGGAAACGAGCCCTGTCCGCGCCCCGATGCAGCGGCGTGCGGTCGAGTATGGGGACAGGATTCATGTATCTCTATGTCTGATCAGATACATTCGAGACCGATGTATGTCGTCACCGACACCCTGGGCCGTGCCATGCTGAGTACATGTCGCCGCTGTCATGGGAAGGTGCGGACCCTGCCGGGTCGAGCAGAAGCGAGTCGCACACCGAACTGCGGCGCTGGCTTGAGGCCGTGCAGGCATTGAGTAGTGCGGTGAGTTCCGGACGAACCCTGCGCGAGGTCCTCGACCTCGTTGCGGACACGGCGCGGTCCTTGCTGGGGTTCGACTTCTGCGGAGTCCTGATTCCTGACGGCTCCGGGCGGAACCTTGTGATCGAAGGATGGAGCGGACTGTCGGCCGAGTACGTGGCGCGCGTCAACTCGGACCGTCCGGTGCAGTTGCGCGGGGACAGCCTTCACCACGCACCGTCGAGTCAGGCCTTTCGGTCGGGTGCGCCCGTCGCGGTGCGGGACATCGCCAGGGAGCCGCAGTTCACGCCATGGGGCGGGGTCGCGGAGGAGCAGGGTTACCGGTCCATGCTCTCGGTGCCGCTCGTCGCCGGCGGGGAAGTGGTCGGCACGCTCAACAGCTACCACTCGGTCGTCCACGACTTCACCGACCACGAAATCGAGCGGCTCACCTTGCTGGCCAACCACGCCGCGATCGCGCTCACCGCGGCACGAATGGTCGACGAACTCCAGCAGCTGAACGTCTCGCTTCGCCGCCAGCGCGACCTGCTGACGAAATCGGAACGCATCCACGAACGCCTCCTGTCGGTCGCGCTCCGTGCCGGTGGGCTCGGCGGCATCGTCACGACGCTGGCGGAACTCGTGTCGCGGCCCGTACTCGTCGAGGACGCACGGGGCACCGTGCTCGCCCAGACCGGCCCTCTCACGGAGTTGCCGGACGCCGACGTACGAGCTGCGCTGCCACTGCGTGTGGACCAGTCCGAGCCGCACGTGCTCGGCGCCGGCCTCGTCCGCGAGCACGGCGGCTATCTCGCTGCCACCGTCCGGCTGGCGGGGGAGGTAGTCGCCCGGGTGTGGCTGCCGCGCGGTGCCGGGGGGGTCTCACCACTCGACGAACGAGCCCTCGAACACGCCTCGATCGTGATATCGCTCGAACTGTTCCGGTTGCGCACCGGAACCGAGGTCGAGCACCGGCTGCGTGGCGAACTGCTCGCCGACATCCTGAGCGGTGCGTCTGCCGAATCCCGCCCATTGCGGGAGCGCGCCGACCGACTGGGGCACGACTTGTCCCGGCCCCACGCCGCCCTCGTCGGCCAACTCGACGTGGCGTCCGAATCCCGGCGCCCCCGGGCCTACGAGCGAGCACTGGCTGTGGTGTCCGAGTTCGCTGCCGCGTACACGCCGAGACCCCTCGTCGCCATGCACCAGGGAGCAGTGGTCGCGCTCTGGCCGTTGGACGGAGTTCGTACGGGAGCTGCAGCAGGCCCGGTCGGCGAGGCGGAGCACATGGGTGCCGTCGCCTCCTCGATACGGCGCGCGATGGCTTCGGTTCCGGGCGCCGAGGGAGCAACCGTCGCGGTGTCCGGCACCGAACAGCAGACCTTCCGGCAGGCGTACCGGACTGCTCGCGGAGCACTCAATGTGGCGCTGCGCACGGGGCGTTGCGACATCGTCGTGACGCCGGACGACCTCGGCGTCGCGGGCCTGCTTCTGCAACTCAACGACGCCCGGCAGCTGGTGGCCTTCGCCGACCGTACCTTGGCGGCGGTTCGGGAGCACGATCTGCGGCGCGGCACTCACTTGCTGCGGACGCTGCGCGTCTATCTGGACAGTGATCTCAGCCGGACCGAGGCCGCGCAGAGACTCAACGTCCATCCCAATACGGTGAGCCAGCGCCTGCGCCGGATCGAAGTGGTGGCCGACATCGACCTCTCCGCTCCGACAACCGTCGTGGAGGTCAGTGCGGCCCTCCTGCTCCTGGATGTCGCCGAGGGCGGACAGTCGGCCTGACCGGGAGCGAAGAAGCCGGACGGGGGGCGAGCTGGCGCAGTCCGCGCAGCAGGGTTTCCGGAATACGTCCTACTCGCTGTTGTCCCGAGCGGATCGGTGAGGCTGCGCCGGTGAGGGAACGGCGAGCAGGATGGCCATCCAAGCGATCTTCCCGCCGTCACCTGACCGACGGAAGCCCCATTTCCCTGCGGTGAGCTGATCGACGATGTGAAGCCCACGACCGCGTTCCGAAAGATCTTCATACAGCTCACCCCAAGCGCCCCCAGGTGCGTCCTGGCCGGACACGAGCGGTGCCGCTGCCGGGAACGCGGGGATCTGAGGGTCGCGGTCGTGGATCTCGCAGATGAGCTCTGTACCCGTGTGCCGCAGAGTCATCATGTACGGTCCGGCGGCGTGCTCCGTGGCGTTCGCTGCGAGCTCCGATGCGGCCAGCACGGCGTTGCTGACAGTCTCTCCCGAGAGTCCCGCTCGGTCCAGGGCATACCGGAAGGCCCGACGGGCCGAGGACACCGAGCCTTGTGTGCCGCTCGTCCAGGTGTACAGAGTGCAGTATCCCTTGCACACGTGCGTGCCGGGCGATGCCGGTGATATGGGTCGGGCGGGAACGTGGAGATCGTGGGACACGGAGGGACACCTTCTCGGGAAAAGATCCGGGGTGTTCACGCCAGGTGGAGGCGCGTCGTGTTGATCGAGCGGCCTTTTTCGCACTCTCACATGGGAAAAAACTGGAAAGGGTGCCCGTGGCTTCCACAGCTATGGCGATGATCCGAGACAACAGTCATCTCCTCCCGGCATGGCCGCAGTGAGGGATCCCGGGGAGCCGGCAGGTCGACCCGGTGGTCCGGCCCGGCATTGCCCACCGCAGCTCACCTCTCGACGCGGTGAGGGCAGCCGACCATCGGCAAGGAAATCAGCACCGGCTTCGCCGTCAGGGGCCACGTACTGCACCGTGATCACCACGTGACGGAGGTCGGCGGCGGCTCGTCAGGTCCTTGGACCGTCATCCTCAGCGGCGCCCAGGCCGGACCGGATCGCGGCGCTCGCCGTCCGGGTACCGCGCACGGGCGGTGCTTGCGGCACGGTCGTCGTCTTGGCCGATGCCCACGCCACCGAGGCTCCCTCCGCCACTCGGAGTCGGAACCGAGCGCTCGGATCCACGGAGTCCCAACCGAGGGCACTGTCACGTTGTTGGGTGTTTGGGTGTCTGACGGCTTGTCGGGGTGTGGTGGTGCCGGGTTCCGGGCCTGTGGTCAGGCCGTGGTGGGTCGGCTGGCAGCGCCGGT